>NZ_QUJI01000033.1:0-22343 GCF_003480545.1 Clostridium sp. AM29-11AC | reverse complement strand
TGACTACCGGCTGCCAAACGGCAAGATTTTAATTTTGCGAAAAACTATTGACACAATCTTAGCTACCGGCATAAAAATACTCCTTTTCGATAAGAATTTTCATATCGTAATTCTTACCAAAAAGGAGTCATTTTCTTCCAAAGACACAAACTTTTTTACACTACCCTGTTGTGGCAGGGTGGCTTATGTCCTAAGTTGGACTACCGCCTATTTATCTCTGTCCAATCATTTGCAAATGTAGTAAACAGCTAAACCTGCCAAAACGGAGAGTAATTATCTTTTACAATTATTTTCTTTGTTATTTAGCTCTTTTTCACGATAGTATACAATACATATGGTAACTATTAAAAATCCTAATAAAAAGCTATCATTTACATTTCTTTGTAACAAATATTTCCAAATAATATATATACCACCATATATCATTAAAACCGAAAATAACTTTATTATAATTCTTTTCAAATTCAAAGTCCTTTCTTCCAATATTTACCATGGAAACTTTCCTTCATATATTACTGTTGTAGTATCACAATATGCAGTACGATCAGAATCATAATAAAAATCTGTTACAACTTTTACCTGAGTAACCATCCCATCATCTTCTCTATAATAATGAACTGTTCTTTCATAATATAAAATGGGAATCTCTTCTGATACAATCAGCCCTACAAGCCCCGATACTATAGCAGAAGCAGCTGTTCCCATTCCTGCTGTCACTACATTAAGCAATAACGCAGTAACTGCACCAGCTGTAAAAACTTCAAAATGGGTAGAACCCGTATTAGTGTCAACATACTCCCATGCACCTCTTGTCATGATACCACTAATATACGCTTCCTCTGCCGTTGGAGCCAACTCAACAATATCTCTTGTAATTCCACTAGGACTTACTTTTTTTACTTCATAACGTCCCTCTCCTAAATTCGTTATGTAGGTTACAAATGATTCTTCTAATTCATATTCTCCGTTAACCTCTTTATATATTTTGGTTGATACTTGCGAGAAATCGTCACTGATAGATTCTACTGCTTTGTATGTTTCTCCATCACTCTCATATAAATAAACTATATTATCTAAATCATCATTCAATAAGATAGCCCCTTTTCCATTGGAAATAGGAACAGCTGCATATGTATTAATAACCATTGACTGAAAAGAAAAGACTATTACTAACATTAACGCAACAATACGTTTTACATTAAAGAGCCTATAATTTTTCAAACTCATAAATCTCCTCCTTTAAAAGTCTATGAACAAACACAAAAATTATCATTCCAAATGTTCAAAATCATTTTCCCAAATCTCCCCATTGGACTCCCTTTTTCTTTTTTATACAGATTATACAATTATATATTATACTTTGTCAATCTTTTTTATATTATTTTTTGATTTTATTTTAATATATTTTTTATATATGTTTATATATACATTTTTTTCTTTTAAAATCAAAATTGTATTGACTATTTTCGAGAAATGTTCTGAATTATCCTATACATGTTAGAATCAATCAGAGGCGTACATTATAAAATAGACTTCACACAAATTATAGATTTATTTTTGTTTTAAACGATAATTTAAGAAACATTCTATTTTCAACACAATAAAAAAGATGGATGGAACTTTATCTTTATACTAACTGAGGGATAATTTTTTATCGTGTTTTATTCTAAATATTAATAAATTAATGTAGATAAAGTAATCTCCGTTTTTTATGTTTCTACATAATACGCATCCTTAAATTTATACTATTTTTGTGTCTTTATTATATTTCTGAGTTGATTTTACAGGCTTTGCCTGTAAAATATTAAGGCGACGGACTGCTTTTGTGTCCGTCCTATTCCTGCCTCAATTTTGCTTTAAAAATTGAGGTGGCGGGTTAACGGCGATAGGGGGGTGGCTTCCCTTGGGGGATGGGAGAGGGTGCAGAACTCTGATGATTAATGCGGGGATTTTCCCACATTTCCATGCTGCTTCTTTTTAATAATAAATGTAATGTTTTTCTTGGCCTCTTTGGTTCTCTTCTCCGGAACTAGTTCCGATTGTTCCCCTGTTGTCTTACGGGAAAGTTATGGGAGAGTCCTGCAGGGCTTTACCAGAAACTGTATCAGGGTGACATAATCCTCGCTGTCCGAGGTGGTCAGGCTGTCTAGGATACAGTATTCATAGGCGCTGGATATGGGGGTGAGCCCCATGCGCGAAAGCTCTGGAAGCAGGAAACGGTAGGCCCCTGCGCTGTCTGTATACCTGCCTGTAAAATAGTAGTGGGCGTACAGGCCCGGAGGCTTGGCAATGCAGAAGGCTCCCGAGTAATTTTTCTCAAGGGGAAGAAACATATGGGAAGCTCTCAGACAGTGGCCTGCCCGGATTTCTTCAAGGGGGATAATGGCGCCCTGCTGATAAAAATAGGGATAATGTTCTTTCTTCGCCTTTGTCATCAGCTGTTTGATGGCAATGTTCTGAGCCATTAAATCCTCCTCATCCGTCCCCTTCCTTCTCTTGGGAAAACGCACCGCCTCTCCTGCCAGAAATTCTGTCTTGTCGTGATGGACCAGGGTGACAGAGCCTGACTTGGAAGAGAAATCGCGGAGCGTTTTGACCTTCCAGGCAAGCTGCTTTTCAATGGTCTGGAGACGGCGGATTTTCTGGCGGATGCTTATGAGCTGCTCCTGCATCAATGACAGGGCGTAGTCCCTGGTGCGCTGTTCCATAAATTCACGGATTTCCTCTAAGGAAAGTCCTATCTCTTTGAGCATTGCAATATTGTCCAGAAGATCCAGCTGATCTGCTGTGTAATAGCGGTAGCCGTTTTCTGGATTCACATAATCGGGTTTCAAGATTCCTTTCTTATCGTAAAATAAAATAGCCTGCCTGGAAAGGCCTGACAGCTTTGCCAGCTCTCCTGCAGTAAAACGGTGCTGCATACAATTTCCCTCCTGAAATTTGCCGTTCTATGCCTTCCCACAGGTGGGCAGTTATCATTCCGGCAAAAATTATCTCGCCTATTGACATTATACTTACTATATACTTTATACTATTAATAGTCAAGAAAACAAAGAAGTTTAAATAAAGGAGTTATTATTATGAAAATGCTGCAAAGAGCAGAGGCGAAAAAGGCGGTTATCCGGTACGGCGGCCTGCTGCTCGGAACGGCAATTCTCTCTTTCGGCCTCTACAATATTCACAGTCAGGCGGATATTACCGAGGGGGGCGCTCTGGGCCTGCAGCTTTTGATTCAGCACTGGTTTGGAATTTCACCGAGTGTTATCGGTCCGGTCGTGGATTTCATGTGCTACCTGCTGGGATGGAAGATTCTGGGAGGGGCTTTTTTAAAGAATGCCATTGTATCCTCAATCAGCTATGCCTTTTTCTACTCACTGCATGAGAAGATGGGGTATATGCTCCCCGATCTCAGCCCCCACCCGATATTTGCGGCCGTACTGGGCGGTCTGTTTGTCGGAGTCGGTGTAGGGCTTGTGGTGCGCTCAGGGGGAGCTTCCGGAGGCGACGACGCTCTGGCCCTTATTTTAAACAGAGTTACAAAGGCAAAGCTGGAGCGATGCTATTTCATCACAGATTTCGTGGTTCTTATGCTTTCCCTCTCCTATATTCCACTGGGAAAAATCGCCTGCTCCCTTTTGACCGTGAGTATCTCGTCCTATGTCATAGGAAAGATTTATAAGAAGGAAGACGGCGGTCAGGATCAGGAAGACAGCCCGGGGATTTTTAACAGTTTGGAAGCAGAGAGCTCCGAAGCGCTGCAGAAGGATTGACGGAGTATGCGGGCGGACAGAGAAGCGGAGGCTTTAGAGGAAAGAAGACAGAGACAAAAGTTCAGGAAAAAAATTAAGAGAAAAGGAAGGCCGGCAGCCTTCCGGCTGAACATGGAGATTCAGACCGGAGGCTGCCGGCTCTTTTACCATAAAGGAAGCGCTCAGAATGCCCTGTATGATAAATAAGCGGCAGATTCTCAGGCGCCGAAGGTCAGAAGCCAGGTTTTAAAGTATGGTTTGATTACCCGAAACGGCGCGCCTCCCATGTCGAGGATAAACTTGTGAAACTGTACGGGATCGTATTTGCTGCCCAGCGTCTCCTCAGCCGTTTCCCGCATCTGGGTAATTTCCATATATCCGGTGTAATACTGCAGATAGTTGGCCGGGTTGTCCGCAACAGCATAATAGATTTCCTGGACAACAGCCGGATCGGTGATGCCGTACAGGTCCTCCAGAAACTTGCCGGTTCGCTCCTTCGTCCAGCCCTCATAATTGATATTGATGTCTAAGAGAGCGTAGAGGCCGAGAGTCGCTGCCTGGTTGTGGGCCAGGAGATCGCCAAGGCCAGGGGCCAGTCCGTTGTCGAAGGAATAGGAGTAAATTTCCGCATAGGTTCCCCACCCTTCAGAGTAACCGCCGCAGGACAGAAGGTGAAGCAGAGGCTCCCTGATATTCTGGTTGGCGTATACGGTCTGGTACAGGTGGCCTGGATAGCCTTCATGGGCCAGCGTGGTGTACAGAGAGTCAGCAGATGTCTGATCTGAGCCTCCGTTAATATAGATGACATTGTGCTCCCAGTAATCCAGGGGCGCCGTCAGATAAAAAGCAGGGCTTAAGGAGGATTCAAGGGCCTTGGGAACCTGTTTGACAGTGTAGTCTGCGCCGGACAGAGGAGGAAAATCTTTTTCAGACTGCTTTCTCAGGTCGTCGAGAATTGCAGTCGGCTCTGTCTGGGAGAAGGAATAGTTTGCGGAAGTCACGGAGAGCTCCGGGTAGTTTTCAAGAAGCAGGGTAATCTCTGCCAGATCACTGCTCATATGTATCTGAACCTGCTCCTTAAGCTCAGGCACTGTGTACTCTGTTCCCGTGGAAGAGGCTACCAGGTACTCGTAGTAGCGTTTCCCGTCCGGGTAGCCGCACAGGCCGTTTTCGTTGGAACCGCGTCCTTTGAGGGATTCAAGCTCCTGGGAGAGCATCTGATAGGCCGGGATAAAATGCTCCTTCATGACAGTCAGGTGGCGTTCTCTGTACTCTGCCTTTTCCTCCGCTGACAGGCCCTCGATATCGTCCAGCTTGCTGTCAAAGGTTTCGCACAGGAAGCTGTTTTCCGGACGGATCATATAATCCTTACAGGACTGGATAATCTGATCGAGAACCAAGTCACAGGGGGCCAGACCGGCGTCTGCCCGCGCGTGTTCAAATTCCGCAATCTCTTTGTAATAGGAGTCAATCTGTGAGAGGAGCGTCAGATAATTCTCCACATCCTTCCTGTCATAAAAGGCATACTCCGCAAACAGAATGGGAAGCTGGGCCTGGGTTCCGATGGTGGTGGAGAGAGGGCGGCTATAAAGCTCCAGCCCGTCAGCCATTTTCTCCGTCTCCAGGTAATCGTCGAGAACGCGGTAGGTGAAAAGCTGGTCTGCAGTGAGAAGGGCCGGGTCAAATTCATGCAGTCTGTCAGACAGCTCACGGATGTCAGCAGACACCTGTTTCAGTTCTTCCAGGGAGCATTTTCCCAGCTCGGGATTTTCTTCCGAGATGCCCAGCGCCTCCGGGTCTCTTAAAAGATAGTGAAGCGTAATGCCGGAGCCCTCAAGCTCTTCCCTGAAAATCTCATCGGTAAAAGTATCAAAGGCCGCCTGAACCGAGGTCTGATCGGCGGACGGCACAGAACTGTCCCCGGAAATTCCGTTTTCAGAGGAAGCTAAGTCACTGCCCTGGGTATGTGCTGTCTCGGCAGATTCAGTCTGAACGGCTGCTCCGTTTTCCTGGCCAGGCGGACGGGAACAGGCGGTGAGCAGAAAGGACAGAATAAAAACAAGCAGAAAACAGCAGTATCGTCGTTTGGCTTTCATGTTCATACCTCCATTATTGTTACATTATAATTTATATTATTGCCAATTACAACTGATGAATACACAGGGAACACACAAGAAACACACAGGGATTGCGGGAAAGATGATTCCTGGAGAACAGGACAGGACAAAGACAGGAGGGAAACAGGGAAGTTTACGAGACAGATGTGCAGCAGGCGCAAAAAGCCGGCGGACTGTGCATCACACACTCCGCCGGCCCGGGTTCAGGCTAACTGGGTTTATTTTAACATGGAATCTGGGGATTAATCATAGATACTTTCCCTGTCCCAATCCGTTACTTTTCCTGTGCTGGCATCGATCTCGAACTCATACTCGGTTGTGCCGTGGATGAATTCTCCCTCATAGCAGAGACGGCCGTCGTCCATATCCTGCTTGATTTTGCGGAAGGTTACGTCGGAGACATTTAAGCCTGCCAAAGAAGCGGCGATCTCCTTGGCGCGGTCTTCTGTGATGGCAGAACTATTCTGAGAGCCGGATGCCTGCGCAGGCTTCTGCCAGTATTCAGCCTCAAAGTCATAGCTGATGATGCTGCCGTTTTCTGTATCGATCTCATAGTCGAACTCTCTGGAATCGTTTGTGTAAAATTCCAGCTCATAGACCTGGCGTCCGTCGTCGTAGTCGGTCTCCGCTTTGACAAAGGTTGCCTGATCGGCCGCGATGCCGGCGTGCTCCAGAGCCTTTTTCTTGGCATCCTCAACACTCACCTGTCCCGGGTTTGTCTGGGCGGCAAGGGAACCGTTCAGGTAGCGGTTTTCGTTCTGGGCGGCTTTTGCATCGTAGTATTCAGAGTCATAGTCAAAGCTTAAGACAGTTCCTGAGGAAACCTCGATGTCGTAATCAAATTCTCTGTAATCCTTTGTGTAGAATTCTACTTCATAGACCTGACGTCCCTGTTCACTGTCTAATTTGGACTGAATAAAGGCCACCTGATCCTGGGAAACTCCGGCATGGGAAAGGGCAATCTCTCTGGCCTGAGTCTCATCTACCTGTGCTGCCAGGGCTGTGAGGGTGGATGGAACGAGAACACTTCCTAAAACGAGAGCGGATGCTGCGATTGCTGTATATTTTTTCATATAAGACCTCCTGATATTTGATAATGTGTTTTATTAAAAGTTAGGGCCGGCGGCCAGCCATTTGTCACAGCCGACTGCCTTTATTCTGATATTCTGTCTGCTTCCTTTGCTGTTTATGGCTTTATCATACAGGGGAAAAATTAAAGGAACATTAAAAGGGGAAGAAAATATTTCGGAGGTGCTGCAGGTTCCGGAAAAGAGCCGGCCGTATCGAAAATTGAATATAAAACAGGGAAAAAGCTTTGAAAAACAGGAGAAACAAATAACGCTTGACAAGTTCTGGAACTGTGTGTTACGTTACGAAAACAGGTACAGTTTCCGTTTTATTCCGGTTAGTTCTGTCTGCAGCGTAATTTGTCTGCGCCGGAAACTGTAATTCAGGGGAGAGGAGCGGCAGCTTTATGGTACAGAAACAGTTGTCATATAAATATCAGGTATATAATGAGCTTAAAAAGGGGATTCTTACAGGACAGTATCCGCCTGGAAGTGTTATGAATGAGAGAAAGCTTTCAGAGGAAATGGGAATCAGCCGTACACCTATCCGGGAGGGCCTGCAGATGCTGGCCAGGGATGGATGGCTTCAGATGGAAACCTATAAGGGAGCGGTTGTCCGGGAGTTTGATCCCCATTATATGTGGGAATTAATCAGAATACGGTATGCATTGGAGCTGTCGGCCGTTGAGGATGCAGTGCGAAATATGACGGACGAAGGACTGAGGAGGCTTCGTCAGATTCAGGAAAACCAGAGAGAAGATCTTCTCAATTATAATGTAGATGAATTTATCAGGCATGACAGAGAGTTCCATTCCTGTATCTATGAGATGAGCCTTAACAGAGAGCTGATGAAGCTGGCCAGCAATTACTACGATGTGTTTCGCTTTCTGGGAACACAGGCAGTGATGGGAACAGAGGAGCGCCGTCTGACAACTATAGAAGAGCATCAGGCAATTCTGGATGCAGCGGAAAAACATGATCCGCAGGCCGCTGTCCAGGCTATGAAAATGCATATGGAACAGACTGAAAAAAATATCCGGCGGCATATTAAAATTGCCCCGTAACAGGCAGAAGAAGATAGTGCACTGGCTGAGGAACCGCAGATGGTTTGCTCAGCCTTCTTGATGTTACAGAGAATCTGATTCAATCTGAACATAAGAATTGGGAATATTCAATAAATTTTTTTGATGCTTTTTGTAGAATCTGTAAATTGACAGGAAAGGACAAGATTACTATAATACCAAATATGGTATACCAAATACCATATACCATATATCAACCCGCTGCCGCGAGGCGAAGGGATGAACAGAGAGAACAAACGGAGCATAAACCTTCAGGTTCCGGAGTTCTCTGTAAAGCTGAATAAAAATCCAGTGCTCTTAAGAGAGCCGAAAGAAATAAAGGAGAGCCAATATGAGAGTTGCAATGATTCAGATGGACATGGAGCTTGGACGGCCGGACGAAAATTTTGAAAAAGCGGTCAGGCTGACAGAGGAGGCCTGTGCGGCCAGGCCGGACGTAATTACGCTGCCGGAAACGTGGAATGTGGGCTTCTTTCCCAGAAAAAATCTGGAAGAGCTGTCAGACAGGGACTGCAGCCGTGTCAGGGAGAATTTTTCTATGCTGGCCCGTCAGCACGCAGTCAATATTATCGCCGGGACTGTGGCCAACAGAAAACCGGACGGAGGGATTTATAATACAGCCTGCGTGTTTGACAGAAAGGGAGAGCTGACGGCCCAGTACGATAAGGTGCACCTGTTCAGTCCATCCGGGGAGCATGAATTTTTTCGCTGCGGGGATCGCCCCTGCAATTTTGAGCTGGATGGAATTCCCTGCAGCCTGGCGGTCTGCTACGACATCCGGTTCCCGGAGCTAATCCGGTCTGAGATGCTGGCCGGTTCAAAGGTTCAGTTTGTGGTGGCTCAGTGGCCGGAAGCCAGACGGCTTCACTGGGATACCCTTAACCGTGCCAGGGCCATTGAAAGCCAGAGTTATGTGTGCTGCACGAATTCTGTGGGAACGGCCGGGGAGGTAAGGTGCGCAGGCCATTCAGCAGTCTACGGCCCCATGGGCGAATGCCTTATTCTGGGAGGTGAAAAGGAACAGATCCTGGTAGCCGATCTGGAGCTTTCGGAGGTGGACAGAGTTCGTTCCTCCATCAATGTCTATCACGACAGAAGGCCGGAGGCATACCGGCTTTAAAGAGAAGGCGGATCCATCCGCCGGTGTAAAAGATATAAACAGCAGAGAGGGGAAAATCAAAATGAGCCAGATGAGATTTACTGTATTGGGCAGGACGGGAGAAACCGTTCTGGATTTAGAGTATAAGAGAGTGTTTGCCATCGGTTATGCAGGAAGAGATATGGAAAAGACCATGGAGCATATCAGGGAGCTGGAGAGAGAGCTGGGAGTACCGGCCCCGAAAAAAATTCCCACCATTTTTCAGTGCGGCAATTACGTTCTTACTCAGGAGCGGGAGTTGGCTTTTGTGGGGGACAAGACTTGCGGCGAGGTAGAGTATGTGATTGTACTTTGCCATGGGAAAATATACATCGGAGTTGGAAGCGACCACACAGACCGTGAACTGGAGGCTGTAAACGTCCCAAAAGCAAAGCAGATCTGCGCAAAACCTATCTGCGCCAGTCTGTGGGACTATGAGGAGATAAAGGATCACTGGGATGAAATCCGACTGCGTTCCTGGCAGACTGTAGGGGGAGAGGAGATCTTATATCAGGAAGGAACGCTCAGAGATATTCTCCCGGTAGAAACTATTTTAAAGGAGCTGAATGAGAGGGTGGGAGCTGTAGATAACTGTGTGATTTTTTCAGGAACAGTTCCGGTGAAAAATGGTTTTCGCTTTGGCAGCAATTTCAGATACGAGATGGAGGATGAGATTCTGGGGAGAAAGCTGTCTGCAGATTACAATGCAGAGGCCATCAGTGAGGAGGAGAGATAATGAGAAAAGGAAGGGTAGCAGCTTTTTTTCTGGCGGCGGCAGCGGCAGTGCTGCTCTCAGGATGCAGCAGTGCAGATGGCTCCGGGGAGAGAATTAAGCTGAAGATCGCCACAGTAGGAAATGAGTCACATCAGTCAACCATAGCGGCATCCGTGTTTAAGGAGAAGCTGGAGGAGATTGCAGGGGACAGATTTGAAATTACCGTATACCCAAATGCACAGCTTGGCGGAGAGAGGGAGATGGCAGAGGGAGTCAAGATTGGCTCCATAGAGATGGCAGTTGTCACCACTGACGGTGCCCTTCCCAGCTTTGTGCCGGAAACTCAGGTCCTTGCAATTCCCTATCTTTTTGCAGACAAGGAGGAGGCCTACTATGTGCTGGACGGGTATCTTCAGGAGGCACTGAGGCCGGAATTTGAGGAGCAGGGCTTTAAACACCTTGCCTTCTGTGAGCTTGGATTTCGCCATTTCACCAACAATGTAAGGGAGGTGACGAAGGCGGAGGACATGAAGGGCCTGTCCATCCGGGTGCAGGAGTCGCCTATCTGGTTTGCCCTTGCAGATTATCTGGATTTTATCGCAACTCCGATTTCCTTTAATGAGCTCTATACGGCCCTGCAGCAGGGGACGGTGGACGGACAGGAAAACCCGATCGCCTCGATTTCTTCTTCTGCCTTTGACGAGGTTCAGAAATACATGTGCCTGGACGGTCACACCTATGCACCGGAGAGCATGATTATGAATATGGATTTCTACAACCGCCTGACAGAGGAGGAGAGGGCCTGGATCGATGAGGCGTCAGCCTATGCCAGAGATACCCAGAGACAGATGGTGACAGATATGGAGGAGGAGATGCTGAAATCCATCGAGTCGAAGGGGGTAAAGGTTTGCCGCGAACCGGATCTGGAATCCTTCAGAAATGTCACGGAGACCCTTTACCAGGATCCGGCTGTGACGGCCCTGGTTTCGCCGGAGCTTACGGAAGGCGTGAGGGCGGCTGTGGCAGAGTATGAGGCAGAGCATGAAGAAATGGGGGGAAGTGAAAATGATTGATAAATTGATAGACGGACTTGCCAGAGGGATTATGGGAGTGAGTGCACTGCTGGTATTTGTGATTACATTTCTGCAGGTTCTGTGCCGTTTTGTGCTGAAATCGCCTCTGCCCTGGAGCACAGATATCCTTCGTCTGGCTTTTACCTATCTGGTATTCTGGGGAGCAGCCTGGTGCGTGAGGGAGAAAGAGCATTTGAATGTGGATGTAATTCTCACCGCCCTGCCTGCAGGTGTGCGCCGGTGGACAGAGATAGTGATAAATTTAATTTTGTGCGGATTTTTCATCTTCCTTATCTATTTCGGGATCCAGTTCTGCATCTTTGGATGGACGCAGACCACATCCTATCTGCCGCTTCCCATGTCAGTCTACTATGCAAGCATCCCCAGCGCGGGAGCGGCAATGCTATACTACATGGTTAAAATTCTCATAAGACAGATCCGAGATAACGGGGAGGGCCAGGTATGATTTATATTTTATTACTGTTTGTACTGTTTTTGGTTGGAATTCCCATCTGCTTTTCGCTGGGACTTGTATCAATAGTTGGAATGGTTCAGGGAGCGACTCCGATGATCGTGGTGATTCAGAGGCTGTTTACGGGAGCTGACAGCACTGCACTTATCGCTATCCCCCTGTTTATTCTGGCAGGAGGCCTGATGGTGCAGGGCGGAATCTCAAATAGGATTGTCAGCTTTGCAGACGCGCTGATAGGACATTTTCCCAGCGGTCTTGCCCTGGTGAGCATTCTGGCATGTATGTTCTTTGCGGCGATAACTGGTTCAGCTATTGCTGCTACGGCCGCTATCGGAGGAATCATGATTCCGATTATGAGAGAGAAAAACTATGAGGATACCTTTTCGGCGCCGCTGATTGCCTGCGGAGGTTCTATCGGCCCTATTATCCCGCCAAGTATTCCCCTTCTGCTTTATGGTACCATGGCGAATGTAAGCGTGGGAAAGCTGTTTATAGGCGGATTTATTCCAGGAATTATCATGGGTGTAGGACTGATGATTTACAGTTACATCGTGGGCAAAAAACGTCATTATGTGGGAAGAGAGAAGAAGGCCAGCCGTGAGGAGATTCTGAGAACGGGAAAAGATGCACTTCTCGCCCTGATTATGCCGATTATCATTATCGGAGGGATTCTGTCCGGTATTTTTACGGCCACAGAGTCCGGGGCAATCGCCTGCGCCTATGCGATTGTGATTGGAGGCCTTGTTTACAGGGAGCTGAAGTTGAAAAACATGTTTGCTCTGCTTGTGGACTGCGCAAAATCCACGGGACAGGTTCTGGTGGTTGTGGCCTGTGCAAGCCTGTTTACATGGGTGATTACGGTGGCTCAGGTTCCACAGACAGTAAGCGCTCTGTTATCAGATTCCATCCACAGCCGTGTACTTCTGCTGCTGATTATCAACATTATTCTTCTGATTGCAGGAACCTTTATTGACACGACAAGCGCGCTTGTTATCTTTACACCGCTGTTCCTTCCTCTGGTGCAGGCTATGGGAATTGACCTGATCCATTTTGGACTTGTAATGGCTGTGAATCTGACAATCGGTATGTGTACGCCGCCTCTGGGCGTCTGCCTCTTTGTCTCAGGTTCCATCGCGAAGGTCAGTCTGAAGGAACAGATGCGGGATCTGCTTCCCATGCTGGGAGTACTTCTGATCGTACTTCTGATCATTACATACATTCCTCAGACCGTTACCTTCCTGCCGGAACTTTTGGGTTAACCGGCGCACAGTTTTCAGATTTGCAGGACTGACACTTTTCCAATCTCTCCTTGACAAACACAGCCCAACCCGCTAGACTTAACCTATACTTACTAAATCAGAATATAATCGAAGAGTCAAAGGCAGCGAAGGGAAGAGTAGGCGAGGGACAGGGCCCACAGAGAGTCCGTGTGGTGGGAGAGGATGGCCCCAAAACCGCTGAAGATGGCCCCGGAGCCTTGCTGGCGAACCGGCCTGTATCTGACTGTGCAGACATATTTCAGCTGCACAGCTTTTCAGAGCACAGGCCGGAAAGGCAGCGACGGGAGATGCCCGTTACAGCGTCAGACTGTAGGGAAGGGAGAAAGTGCCGTTCCCCGCAGCCCCAGAGGCAGACCGCTGTGAGGCGGACTGTGAATTAAAGTGGTATCACGGGAGAGAACTCGTCTTTAATTTCATTCAGGGCATGATCCATGCGCGGGTGAGGTTAAAGGCGTTTTTATTTTCATAATCCAAGGAGGAAAAGAACATGTGTCAGAATTGTAAGAAGCCGTACTATATTACGACGGCTATTGCCTACACATCTGGTAAGCCGCATATTGGAAATACCTATGAGATTGTGCTGGCAGACAGTATTGCAAGATATAAGAGGGAGCAGGGCTATGACGTGCGGTTCCAGACAGGAACAGACGAGCACGGACAGAAGATTGAGTTAAAGGCAGCGGAGGCCGGCGTTACCCCGAAGGAATTTGTAGATCAGGTGGCAGGAGAGATCAAGACCATCTGGGATCTGATGAATACTTCCTACGACAAGTTCATCCGCACCACAGATGCTGACCATGAGGAGCAGGTACAGAAAATTTTCAAAAAGCTCTACGATCAGGGAGATATCTACAAGGGATATTATGAGGGAATGTACTGCACGCCCTGCGAGTCCTTCTTTACAGAGTCTCAGCTGGTTGACGGCAAGTGCCCGGACTGCGGCCGCCCGGTGCAGCCTGCCAAAGAGGAGGCTTATTTCTTCCGTATGAGCAAGTACGCCCAGAGACTGATTGACTATATTAATGAGCATCCGGAATTTATCCAGCCTGTCTCCAGGAAGAATGAGATGATGAATAACTTCCTGCTGCCGGGCCTTCAGGATCTGTGTGTGTCCAGAACCTCCTTTACCTGGGGAATTCCTGTCTCCTTTGATCCAAAGCATGTGACCTATGTATGGCTGGACGCCCTGACAAACTATATCACAGGTCTTGGCTATAACTGCGGAGGGGAGAACGGAGAACTGTTTGATAAATACTGGCCGGCAGACCTTCACCTGATCGGGAAGGATATTATCCGGTTCCATACCATATACTGGCCGATTTTCCTGATGGCCCTGGATCTGCCCCTTCCAAAGCAGGTATTCGGCCATCCGTGGCTTCTGCAGGGAGACGGCAAGATGAGCAAATCCAAAGGAAATGTGCTCTATGCAGACACCCTGGTAGATTTCTTCGGAGTGGACGCTGTGCGCTATTTCGTACTTCACGAGATGCCCTTTGACAATGACGGTGTCATTACCTGGGAGCTGATGGTAGAGCGCATGAATTCCGATCTGGCCAATATCCTGGGCAACCTGGTAAACAGAACTATCTCCATGACCAATAAATATTTCGGCGGCGTGGTGGAGAAAACAGGCGTCACAGAGGATGTGGATGCTGACTTAAAGGCTGTTGTGTTAGAGGCGGTGAAGAAGGCAGACGAGAAGATGGACAGGCTGCGCGTAGCCGATGCTATCACAGACATCTTCGGTATCTTCAGGAGAAGCAACAAATATATCGATGAGACAACTCCGTGGGCCCTCGCAAAGGATGAGGAGAAGAAGGCCCGTCTGTCCGAGGTTCTCTACAACCTGACAGAGGCCATTACAATCGGAGCATCTCTGCTTGCATCCTTCATGCCGGAAACTTCTGAGAAGATTCTCAGCCAGTTAAATACACAGAAGAGAAGTCTTGAGAGCATGAATGAGTTCGGCCTTTATCCGTCAGGAAATAAGGTAACAGAGAAGCCTGAGATTCTGTTTGCACGTATGGATATAAAGGAAGTGCTTGAAAAGGTAGAGGCCATGAAGAGCGCTGAGGAAGCCCAGAAAGGGGCAGAGAGCGAGGGAAAGGCTGAGGAGGCTGCCCAGGTGATTGACGTGGAGGCCAAGCCTGAGATTACCTATGATGACTTCGCAAAGCTCCAGTTCCAGGTAGGAGAGATCATCTCCTGCGAGGCAGTTCCGAAATCCAAGAAGCTCCTCTGCTCCCAGGTGAGAATCGGAAGCCAGGTACGCCAGATTCTGAGCGGAATCAAGGCATGGTACACTCCGGAGGAGATGGTGGGAAAGAAGGTTATGGTTGTCACCAACTTAAAGCCTGCTAAATTAGCCGGAATGCTCTCTGAGGGAATGATTCTCTGCGCAGAGGATGCAGAGGGCAATGTGGTCCTGATGCAGCCGGAGAAGGATGTGCCGGCAGGCGCTGAGATCGGCTAGAAGCAGGAACCTGCCTGAGCTAGAAAAAGAAAGGCGGGAGCGCAGATAAAACAGAAGGGCGATTGACTCTGCAGACAGAGAACGCCGTGAAAGAATAAGGGGAATGTGCCGCAGGCGGCTGCATTCCCCTTTTCTTCAAAAAGAAGGGATAGTATGGTATAATGACTGTAAAACAGTCATTATACCTGCGCAAACCCAAGAGAAGTGCAAAGGATGATACCGGAAGGAGGGGGCCTATGAAATTATGGCAGAGAGCAGTAATTATGACCGCAGTATCGCTCTGCATGGCAGGAGGGGTACAGTGGATGTACGGAGGACCGGAAACGGGGCCGGCGATTGATGACAGGATAAACGAGCCGAGAGGACCGGCCGCGGAGCCTCCCAGGGAAACACAAGATCCGACGGCTGCATATGGGCCTGCCCTGGAATCAGAGCAGAAGGAGAATCAGGAGGAGGTTCAATGATTTTCAGAAGGGGGACGCCTGTCCAGAAGGAGTGGGAGGCTTTTATAAAGCGCGAGAAAAAGGCTTTGGAGCGGTATGGCTGTCAGAGAGAATCATTCTGGGAGAAGCGTCTGTCCGGCCTGGTTCCCCAAGGTCTTTCCGCAAAGCTGGAAGCCGCATTTGAAAAAGCCTTCCGGGCAGTATTAGCCGGGGGCACAGGGCTGATCGAAAAAACATATTCCAGGGAGAAACTGGAACTGGAATACAGGGCAAGAGATTACAAAACAGGACTGATGCCTACAAGAAAGCACATCCGGGAAAACTCCAGGATTGCCAGAAGGCAGAGAACGGCTTCCACAGTGGCTGCGGGTGTGGAGGGGGCAGGACTTGGATTGCTGGGAATCGGAATTCCCGACATACCGCTGTTTCTGGCAGCTCTGTTCAGAAACCTTTATAAGCTCTGCCTTCATTATGGCATTGATTATGAGAATCCGGAGGAGAAGGAGCTTCTGCTTGAAATGATTGCCCTTTCTCTTTATCAGGGAGAGGATTTTCAGCAGAGAGATGCTGCTCTGAACAGAAGGCTGTACGAGATGGCGGTCAAGGACTGGAGGATAAGAGAAAAGACAGGAAAAGCCGGAGCGGCCGCTGCAGGTGAAGCAAAGAGGAGTGTTTCTTCAGATGCTGTCAGGGAGGCTGCCCGTGCGCTTTCAGGAGAACT
Source organism: Clostridium sp. AM29-11AC (assembly GCF_003480545.1). Lineage (NCBI taxonomy): Bacteria > Bacillati > Bacillota > Clostridia > Eubacteriales > Clostridiaceae > Clostridium > Clostridium sp. AM29-11AC. The sequence continues at coordinate 6,013 of NZ_QUJI01000033.1, read as the reverse complement.
TTTGTACTTGAAATTTTTGCAGGGAATTGCTATTGTGGGAGTGATAGGCGGAGCCTGTGACAGTATCTGCATGAGCAGGATCTCCAAGTACGCTTCCCTGAAGTTTGAGAGACGTCATCTGCTTCGTCTGGTTATTTCCGAAGCTGGAGGGCCTGCAGGAAAATAAACTTTCAGCTGGGTTCAGCCATCTGCGCAAGCCTGTGCAGGCCTTAAGGACAGGGAAGGTTACTCTCTGCAGAGAGGAAGCCTTCGGAAAGAGAAAAATTGAAAAGAGGAAAGAGTATTGATATTCGACACACATGCACATTATGATGATGAGGCATTTGACGAGGACAGAGACAGGGTCCTTATGGGTCTTAAGGAAGCCGGAGTGGGGACGGTTCTCAATGTGGGCGCCAGTATGGCAAGCTCAGAGAGTACGCTTGCCCTGACGGAGCAGTACCCGTTTGTATATGGATCGGCGGGTGTCCACCCGAGCGAAACGGCAGAGCTTGACGAGGAAAAGTTTCAAAGACTCTGCGAAATTCTTAAGAACCCTAAAATACTGGCGGTGGGAGAGATAGGGCTTGATTATTACTGGGAAGAGCCGGAGCATGAGATCCAGAAGAAATGGTTTTTGCGCCAGCTTGAGCTGGCCAGGCAAATGCAGCTGTCGGTGATCATCCACAGCAGGGATGCCGCAAAGGATACGCTTGATATGATGAAGGAAGCCCGGGCCGGGGAGATCGGCGGCGTCATTCACTGTTTTTCCTATGGAACGGAGATAGCCAGGGAATACCTCAATATGGGATTTTTCCTGGGCATCGGCGGTGTGCTGACTTTTAAAAATGCCAAAAAGCTCAAGGAGGTTGCCGCCTACGCTCCCATAGAGCAGATTGTTCTGGAGACAGACTGCCCCTACATGGCCCCTACTCCTCACCGGGGAACCAGGAATACCTCGGCCAATCTTCCCTATGTGGTAAATGCCCTGGCTGAAATCAAGGGAATCCTGCCGGAGCAGGTAATCGAGATTACAGAACAAAATGCCAGAAGGCTTTACCGGATGGACGTCAAAGCGGTCAGATGAAGCCCTGACGGCAGAGATTCATAGGGAAGCTGACCATAAAAGCGAAGGCGCAGACCGGAATGCAGAGCAGATACGGGAAAATGGAGCGGCATGGGAGAATACAGCGTAAGCGCAGGAACATTACAGACTAAGAAAGTAAAAACGGATGGAGTGACAGATGGAAAACAGAGAAGCACAGAACTGTAAAGCAGACAGTGAGAAGGCGGAAGGCAGCAGGATAACCCGGCCGGAGGAGAAGCTGGGGAATCCGCAGAAAACCATACAGATCATTCAGAAATATGGCTTTGCCTTTCAAAAAAAATTCGGACAGAATTTCCTGATTGATATGCATGTGCTGGACAAGATTATTGGAGCTGCCGGAGTGACCAGGGAGGACATGGTGCTGGAAATCGGCCCTGGTATCGGAACGATGACCCAGTATCTGGCTGAGAGCGCAAAGCAGGTGGTGGCTGTGGAGATTGACACAAACCTGATTCCGATCCTCTCGGAAACTCTGGCTGGCTATGACAATGTGACAGTAATCAACCAGGATATTTTGAAAGTTGACATAAAAAAACTGGCAGAGGAGTATAACGGGGGAAGGCCCATTAAGGTTGTGGCAAATCTGCCCTACTATATCACAACGCCGATTATCATGGGGTTATTTGAGAGCGGTGTCCCCATTGACAATATCACCGTTATGGTGCAGAAGGAGGTGGCCGACCGGATGCAGGTGGGGCCTGGCTCCAAAGATTACGGGGCGCTGTCCTTGGCGGTTCAGTATTATGCAGAACCGTATATTGTGGCAAATGTGCCCCCGAACTGCTTTATCCCAAGGCCCAATGTGGGTTCGGCGGTGATCCGGCTGGCCAGACACAAAAAACCGCCTGTAGAGGTGAAGAACCGTGATCTGATGTTTAAGCTGATTCGGGCGTCCTTTAACCAGAGGAGAAAAACGCTGTTAAACGGCCTCAATAATTCTCCGGAGATTCCGATTGGAAAGGAAAAAATCGTCGCGGCCATCGAACAGCTCGGCGTTCCTGCGTCTGTAAGAGGCGAGGCGCTGACGCTGGAGCAGTTTGCAAGGCTTTCCGATCTGCTGGAGGAATAGAAAAAGATACGGGAAATACAGAGTCGGCAAGAAAGCATTTTAGAAGTTCGCGGCAGCGGCTTTTAAGATGCTTTTTTGTATATATAGGAATGGCGAATAATGGTTTTAACTATACGCAGCTGTGTTTTTAGCAGAATAAAAAAATTTGTAGAAAAGACTTGACAATTCAAAAAATATCCGGTAAAATAACCCATGTCGTTACGGAACACAAGTAATTCCGCACGATGCCCAGATAGCTCAGTTGGTAGAGCAGAGGACTGAAAATCCTCGTGTCACTGGTTCGATTCCGGTTCTGGGCAGTTAATTAAATATGCGGGTGTAGTTCAATGGTAGAACACCAGCCTTCCAAGCTGGATACGTGGGTTCGATTCCCATCACCCGCTCTTTTATTGAGGCAGAGAGTTTTAAAGATTAGAGCTCTCTGTTTTTTGCTTCAGAATATATGTTTTCGGGCCTGCTTTAGACGGAGGGAGCTGTGGGAAAAGAAAAACCGTCTCCAGTGTCTTAAAAAAACAGCAAAAAAGTGAAAAAAACACTTGCAATTATTTTTTTGCTGTGCTATAATACACTTCGTCAGCAAAACTGACACGGTTAAAAGGTTTAAATAAATAAAAGTAATTATGCGCGAGTGGCTCAGTGGTGGAGTATCGCCTTGCCAAGGCGAGGGTCGCGGGTTCGAATCCCGTCTCGCGCTCTTTCTTTTTAAATGGCGGAGTACTGTTTTATGCAGTCTCCGCTGTTTTCATGTTCTGTATTTTTGCGGACAGTTTCAAAAACCTGTGTCCATGCGCTTATAGCTTCCACCCTCAGTCAGGGAATTGTATACATTGTCTAACGCCGCTCTGAAGTGTTTGCAGCCTAACTGCATGCGTAGCTGTGATGGCAACACAGGGACAGGATTAAGGCGGCTTACACAGGCTTTTCTGTATTTATGGGGCTGTTTAGTATCAACTGCCCGATAAACTGTGGTTTGTGGCAATTTCTTTCGCTCTCCAGATACTTGCTTCCGACAACAGCCGGGCTATAATTTCTTGCTTGCCTGCTGTATAGCTCTTTCGATCGTCTGAAAACTGCATTGCCAGTTTCTGCTTGAAATCGTCATACATCATCGCCTTTTTAAGATTTGCATTTAGATAGTCTCGGAAATTGATATAGTTGTCCCAAGCGGTTCCATTCCGTCTGACGATGTGAATATGATGTGTTCGTATATCACCATCTTCTATCACGAAAAATACTTGTCCTGCAACAGCTTCTTCATGAAAAGAATATTGTGCTGTCTAAGCACTTCAACATACGGCATCATATCTTTCAAGTCGTGAACAGCAACAGCAATATCAATAATCGGCTTTGCGTGAATCGAAAAAATGGATGTACTTCCAATATGCTGAATATCAAGAGCGGTATCTCCCAAGAGCTGCTTTAATAATTTGATTATACTTTCAGCATTTTCATTCCATTCTTTTTGATGGGGTACTAATTTTACTGTTCCTTTTTTTAATCCTATCATAATAAAGTTTTCCCTCTTAAATTTCTGCTTGTCATTTTGTAATTATAAGGAATGTACCATATCCTCCGGATATGGCAGCCTCCGGCGGAATTTAGCGCCCGGTTTTCAGCAGTGAATGCTGAAAATGGCATGCGCAGGTATAATGCCCGCTCTGCGGACATTGTACTATAACTTTGTGACGTATACAACGGACTTTTATATTTGGGGGGCTTAAGATATGGCGGATAAGAAAGCAAAAGATACGCAGGCCCATTTAAAAATCCCCTCAGAACTAGGCTGCGTTAAAACAGCCTCATTCGGAGGGGATTAACCGATATTCATAGGAAAGCTATGTATTTACCTTCTGCCTGTTAGGAGAGGAAATCAAGCATTCCTGTAATAACAAGCGCGTTGATGAAGTCAATAAAGAGGCTTCCTACCATTGGGATGGCAAAGTAAGCGACAGGTGACGGGCCGTGCTGCTTTGTAACAGCCTGCATGTTTGCCATTGCGTTGGAGGTTGCGCCCATTGCGAATCCGATGAAGCCTGCGCTCATAACGGCTGCGTCGTAATCCTTGCCCATTACATTGAATACAACGAAGTAAGCGAAGATGAGCATCAGGATTACCTGTGCAGTCAGTGCTGCAATTAACGGCACTGCCAGATCCACAAGGAGCCACAGCTGAAGTCCGGCAAGAGCCATAGCCAGGAAGAGGCTTAAGGACATGTTTCCGACAACCTCGATTTCTTCTCCTGGGAACTCGTTGTTTGTTGCATCAACGATATTGCGGACAACAGCAGCTACCAGCATAGCGCCGATATAGCTTGGGAAAGTAATTCCGGTAACGTCAGTCAGAACGGCACCTACAAAGCTTCCGATACCAAGCGCCAGCATTAAGAGCATGAATCCTTTAACAAAACGCGGGCTGCTGGAAGTGAAGAACTCGTCCTCGCCTTCGCCGGAATTTCCGGAAGCATCTGTTCTGGAAGAGCATACCAGATTGTGCTTCTTGATTCTTCTGGAAGCAGTCGGGCCGCCCATAATGGAACCGGATACAAGTCCGAAAGTAGCACAGGCAAGACCTGCAACAGAAGCTCCCACAATTCCCATATCATCCATTACCTGGCCATAAGCTGCTGCGGTACCGGGACCTCCGATGAGGGCGATAGAACCTGCACACAGACCAAGACGAGGATCAGCGCCAAGTGCGCCAACGATGCCGACACCAAGAAGGTTCTGGGCAAAGGTGACAATAATTGCCAGTATCAAGCACAAAACCACGGCTTTTCCGCCTTTTTTGAGCTGGGGAAGACTTACTGTAAATCCGACTGTTGTAAAGAAAATATTCATAAACACAGTCTGAAGTGTATCATCAAAAGAAATGAAAGCTACATTTGAAGCATATAAAATAGTATTTATAGCTGCAAAGCAGACGCCGCCAACTAGTGGGGCGGGGATACAGTAGCGGTTAAAGAAAGCTACTTTATTGCAGAGGACGGAGCCGAGCCAATAAAGCACAGCTGCCAGAGCTACTGCATGATACATGTTCAGATTAATTTCAAGCATAAAGTTCCCTCCTTTATAGACATTTCTAAACATACCCTCTTTAATTAGCAGATTAACTAAAAGTAAGGATAGAAACTGCATCTTTTACCCGGGATTACTGTGCTTTATAATGAAGTCCAAGCACAGAAGATACAGATTTTGCGAAATGCTTCGTTTACAGTATGAAATATTCCTACATAAAATGACAAAAAAGTTTAAAATATTACTGTAACAAAAGTGTTAAAAGATATAAAGATGAATCCGTTTCTGACATAAACAGAGATGAAACCAGGCAGTAAATATAGAAGGAATCACAGGGAAAGAAAAAAATGGAAAAAATTGAAAAATAAGCTTGACGGGGATAAGAACCTGTGATAATATATAACGCGTCGCTGAGAGCGGCACGGAAGTTCGAAGGAAATCCGAAAGGGTTTTGGAAGGCTTCCAAAAAGAAAATAAAAAAGTTGTTGACAAACACAACGAGTTGTGATAAGATAAACGAGTTGCTGTTGAGAACAAACAACAACGAACCTTGAAAACTGAACAGTATGTAAAACCCTGAAAATTCTAAGAACAACAGGCTTTTGGTTAAGCCTTGAGGTTCGAGAGAACATTCAGAACAAAACCTAAAGAACAGTAAAACGGTTTAAAAATTAGCCAAGCTAAGTTTTGAACCTGGTTCAAACAGAGGAAACAGCTTTTGGCTAAGCTCGCGGGAAACCTCGCTAAGTAAAAAGCTGTATGTTTCGACTAAACTCGGAACAGCCTCGTTAAGTCAAAGACTATAACATGAGAGTTTGATCCTGGCTCAGGATGAACGCTGG
>NZ_QUJI01000032.1:5180-30126 GCF_003480545.1 Clostridium sp. AM29-11AC | reverse complement strand
CTTCAACTATAGCGGAATACCTTATGGGAAGATAGCCATTATTTTATTGAGCGCTTACCTCATTCTCGGCATATCAATCCTCCTTTCCGCCTGAAAACAAAAAAACCACAGGGAAGATACTTACTGCCTTGTTTCTGTCATTTTTCGGGGCGAAAATCGGGCAAAATTGCCTTTCTAAGCCTTTCAAAAAATCACACAAGGTATTCGTACTAACCTGTGGTTATGTATGAAATTGTGGGGTTTTGGGTAACAGAAAACACCGTATTTCTACGATGTTTTCTGTCACATATATTCTATTTAAGATACTGACAAACTGGGATTGTCTAAAATAGTAAAGCCGTACCGCTTACTATTTTTTCTTTTACTGCTGAAACAGTATCTTTGATTGAATGCGTCATTAACTTGTTTCATTAAATCATATATATCCATTTGTACCACCATTTATAAAACTTTCTTTATTTTATCAACTTGTTCTTCTACTTCTTCCGGATAGTTTTTAACCATATCATCACTTCCTTAATTTTTCATCTTTGCGAGTTCTTATATAAATCTCTTTTCTACCTTTTTCTATAAAATCAGGTCTATTATTTTTAATACCATATACAATAGTTTCTATTGGATAATATTGTTCTACAACATCTTGATATTCCTTTGCTTTTGAAATATCAATATTTCCGTATAATCTTAATATATCTTCTCCAAAAGACACGCCAATTTCTTCTTCACTATCTTCTAGCAAATATATGAAATCACAGTATTCATCTATAATTCCAGAATCTCCAAAATCTATTACACCACATAATCTATTTTCATCATCAAGTAATAAATGATTACAACTAAAATCATTATGGCATAAGCATTTTTTACCATCAAATATAGTTGTACTATGTAATCTTTGCATAAAGTCTTCTACATATTGTTTTTCAATATCAGTAAGACTATCATATGTTGTGTCTTTGAGTAATTGATATTCTTCCAAAACATTTTGTTTATTGTCTATCGTATACAAACTTATTTCACTATAATCTAAATCGTGCATTTGTCTTAAAAACATAGCAATATCTTGCTTTAATAATTCTTGCTTTTCTTTTGATAAAGCAAAATATATTTCTGGTGTTAAAAAAGTTCCTTTTATTTCTTTATAACCTAATATAGAAATATCATCACTAAAATATGAATATTTTACATTTGGTATTTTTATATTAGTATTTAATCTTTGATTTAAGAAATCATAAATTGCTTTTTCTTTTTCATATCCTTTTTTCTTATTAGCACTAAATTTTGTTTTAAATATGTATTCTCCATTTACTAAATATGCTACACTATCATATCCACTACCAATTACCTTAATACTTTCAACTTTAAAATCTTCAAAGTAATGTTCTATTAAGTATTTCATTGCTTTAACATTTGTAACATTATCATCATACTTATATTCCATTAAATAGCAATCTTCTTTTTTACCCTCGTGCAACTCGTGTTCTGGCAAATCTTCAATTATTCTAAATCCAGATTTCTGATATGACCTAATTGCTCTTGGATTATTCTTATGAGGGTCTAAAATAACTGCATTAGCATTTCTTTCTTTTTTTAAAAACTCAAAAATCATTTTTGTATATTTTGAGCCAATGCCTTTACTCCAATATTCAGGTTCTCCTATAAACTGATCCATTCCATAAACTATTTCATTTGTTTTTGGATAATGATAATCAGAATAAAGTTCATCATACATTTTATATACTTGTCCATATCCAATAGGAACATTATCATATTCTATAATTACTCTAAATACTTCATCTTCCCATTTTTCAGTATAATGCTCTTTTAATGATTCTAATGTATATTTTTTATCTCTACCACCATAAAATTCTAATACTCTATCATCAGTTAACCATTTTAGCATTAAAGGAAAATCATCATTTGTCAAAGTTCTTATTCTTATTTTATCTTGTACTATTTCCATTAATTTTCCTCCCTAAAATCATACACATACACTACTTCATCATCTGCGTCATTTATTCCTCCTGCTTTTTCATAACATTTACAAGCAGAAATATTACTTCTATTTGTTATTAAAAACATTTCATAACAATCAATAGTTTTAGCATAATCACGAGCAAATGATATTAAACCTGTTCCATAACCTTTGCCTTGAAAGTCTGGCATAACATCAATAGCGTCAAGATAGAATACTTTTCTTCCATCTGGTTTTAATAAAATATAACCAAAAGCAAAACCTACTATCTTATTATTTATCTTTGCAATAAATCCAAAATCATTTTTATTATCTATAAATTTTTTTAAAACATCTACATTATATTTTGTATTTTCATCATCAACAAAATCTAGCATAAGTTCCAAATCTTGTTCTTCTAATAATTTATATTCCATCTATCTCAACTCCATCTACTATTTTATTTTCTAATTTTATTAGTATTTACACAATCATTAATTAAACTAATTGCTTCCCCAGCAAATTCCTTTAATCTTGTATTATCATAACTATTATTTGTATCACTTAAATAATCTTCCATAGCATTTTTAATAACATCATTATAATTTGAATCCATATTTTCTAATGCCCATTTACCACCATCATATTTTGATAAAGTTAAATCATCTCTGATTAGTGCATAAAATCTACAAAGGTTTAAAATACAATATACGGGATTATTCACAATTTCTTCTACACAATCTAATGTATCAGAATAATTGGAAGCAACGGTGTACAAGGGGTACAAACAAGATTAAAAAGAAAAGATAGATTTGAAAGTAAGTAGAGTGGGATAATCCAGAAGTTAGAGCTTAGATTTTCCACTCTACTTGAACGTGGTCGCTAGTTGCGCTGATTGAAATAATCAGGCCGTCAACGGCTTTCCTTTTGTCGTCAAATTCAATGCTGTCCCAATGGTCGAGGTAATAAGAGAGTTCCTGCTCCTTTTGGGGTGACATTGTTTCAATGGACATTTCCGCAATCTCCTTTGAAATGGTCTGGCGGCGAGTGTCCAGTTCTTCAATTTTTTTGTTAGCATAGGCAAGAAGTGTTGCGTTGGCTCCGGTTAGCGTATCAAGTAGTTTTTCAATCTCGGCTTCAACTTGCGCCAGTTCAATTTGATGGGCGGTCAGTTTGGGATTGACTTTTTCCTCCCGGCTATGGCGGACTTGAAAATTTTTAAATCTCGCCCGCATAGCACTGAAAATAAATTCCTCAAATTCAGATTTACGGATTTTACCACAGCCCGGGCAGCCTTTATTTTCAGTCCGTTTACTACAGCGAAAATAGCCTTCGCTGTTCGGAACGTGTGTTGCCTTTAAGGCATATCCGCAACACCCGCATTTAACTTTTCCGGCAAGCCATGTATTTTTCGGCTTACGTCCTTGTTGAAAACTCTTATTTGTCATTAGCTTCTTCCTGCATTTCAGCCATACATCAGACGGTATGAGCGCTTCATGTGGAGCGATTACAAGTATCTGGTCTTTCAGGCTCCTGTCTTTATCCTCCTTCACGTCCCGGCCCTGATAGAGATAACAGCCATTGGTTCCGGCAAAATCGGAAGCGTCATTGACAATAGCCGCCCCCTGGCTTTTAAAAAATTCGTAGAGTTCTAAATCTGCTTGTGCGTAAACAGGATTTCTTAAAAGCTGTGAAATAAAGGTACGGAATAGCGATTTACCGTAAACTTTGATGTTCTGTTCCTCAAAGTACCGTGTAATGTCACCAAAAGACGTTTCCGGCTCGGAATACATTTCAAACATGAGCTTTACATATTGGGAAGTTTCGGGGTCTGCCACCATCTTTTTTGTGCGGATACCTTCAACCACTGTCGGCTCCAACTGATAACCATAGGGGGCCTGTCCGCTCATGTGAAAACCTTTCAGGCACCGGGAGTAGTAAGCGTCCGTGACGCGTTTCTGGATTGTCTCACGTTCAAGCTGTGCGAATACGATACAAATATTCAGCATGGCCCGCCCCATTGGGGTTGAGGTGTCGAACTTTTCTGTGGACGAAACAAACTCCACGTCATATTCCTGGAACAGCTCCATCATGTTTGCAAAGTCCAGAATGGAACGGCTGATTCTGTCCAGCTTATAAACGATTACCCGCCGCACCCGGCCCTTTCGGATTTCTCCTAACAGCTTTTGAAACTCCGGCCTGTCCGTATTCTTCCCGGAATAGCCTTTATCCTTGAATACTTTACAGCTTCCGCCTTTCAGCTCATACTTACAAAAATCAATCTGGCTTTCAATGCTGATACTGTCCTTACGGTCTACCGACTGTCTCGCGTATATACAATCTTCTCTGATAATGTCCATATTGGGCTCCTTCCGTATGGAATGGAGCTACCAACCTTACAATTATATTATACCATAGGCAGCCCCGGACAACAATGTTGCGGTTGATTAGTAAAATCTGTCCGTGTATTTACTGAACACATCATATAAGTGATTTTCGATTTCTCTTTTTCGCTTGTTCTTTTCATCCGGGGATAGTACCGGAATTAGATTTTCCAATACGATAAGTTTCCCTTGAAAATATACGGATTGTTTTTCGCTTTGGTATGTAACAGATTGAACCATCGAAAACCTCCACTTTTCAGTACGGATGAACAGCGGCCAGCTTCCCTCTTGTCTGCTGGGGAAACCTAAAAAAGCGGCTCCCTGGAAGGAACTGCCCTTTGAGCTTTCCCCAGCCTCGGGCCACGTTGGCCCGAAGCTAATAATCGCCGTTATAATATTTCTGTTCAGCCTCGTTGAGTGTGTATAAGTCAAACACTCCATAAAGCTGATTTACTACACGGCTAATATCTTTATGGGTGAATCCACAGTCCTGCATGGCCATAATCACATAGCCCCGGCAGGCGTCATTACTCCATATATTCAGCGTTAATTCTGGACTAGATATATTTTCCTTCATAAAATTCTCCTGTTCATAGAAAAATATGGGGCCCAGCCAGAACGGTTGCCCTATCATCAGACAGTAATAGAGGAAGGGCCCCACAGGTTAGAAAGTTTTTTCAGATAGACCGGACGGACAGTTGGCTTTTTGTCCCATAGCATTTCAGCTCTCCCCATTCTGATGGCAAGGCGATCTCATTACCTGCGACGGCTCACGGTTCGCAACACCGCTGCACGCTCGGATTGTGACTAATCGCAAGTATCCGGGTTTTGTGTTTTGTCCGGCAGACCTGCCACAGTCTGCCTACGGCATGGGCCTGGTCGCTCTCTCTAGTGTAAAAATAGAGGTCATGGCGGGCCTGTCACTGGACACAAGCACCCTTCGTATCCGTCTATCTTTTATTCAGTTTTCAATCTGCGTGAGGCGTGTCCCGCTTCGGGCCAATGTGGCCCGAGGCTTTGACTGCCTCTCATAAGCCATTTCATTTTTGAGGCGAAATCGGTACACCTTATAAAAATTTTTTTAAAATTTTTTCCAAGTTCCGAAGGCCGCGCTCAATGGCGAGCCGCACGACCTTTTCATCCACACCCTCGGCCCGGGCAATGTCTTGTTTCGTCAAGCCGAGAATGAAATGAGCGTAAATGCGCTTTGCCTGTTTGTCGGGCAGTCGTGAGATGGCGGTATAGAGTTCTTGTATCGTCACTTTACGCTCATACAGTTCATAGGGAGAGAACGCAACGAAAAGCGCCTCATGCTCAATTCCATCATTCCGATCCAGGGAGTAATAGGCTTTGTGCCGGTATGTACGCAGACGGTAAGCGGCTTCCTTCCGGTCAAACTCCTTGAACATTTCAACAACATCTTCTGGTACTTCCATAAAGTAGTCTGACGTATAAAAAGGGTAATAGTCCCGTAAATTTATAATAGCCATATTGAACCTCCGCTTTGTTTTGTGATGGATGGACAACAAAACAGAAGCGGCGGGGAGCGTATATGTAGGCTGAAATTTCTGAAATTTTCAAAAAATAACAGTGAAAAATCTATAAAATAGTAAAGATGGCTACTCGTTCTAAAAAAGCCTCGACAGCTTATCTCAAGACTGGCTCTGTTTCGATAGCAAATCCTGAAATAAGGTGTCGAACATAAAAAAAGCTCAAACAAATAACAGCTTGTTTGAGCCTTAAAAAAGTTTAAATTGGAATAAAACTCCTCCCATCTAGGAGGAGGTAAAGCAAAAGGGGCGTTGCTTCATCTATTTTTTCTCAATAATCTAACTCATGTTATTAGCAACCTCCGCGTAAAAATCTCGTAGTTCTTTTATTATCATATAATGTATTTTTTGCAAAATTTGTCGTAGATAGGAGGCAAAAATAAAAAAATAGAGTAGAGGATATGTTAATGGTTAACGTACCTCTACTCTATCTAATTGTTACTAAAAATTTTCTTTTAAAAAGGTTGTTACAAAACAGACTCAATTTACTATATATAGTATATGTCAATTATTAAATCTACCATATACAGAACATTACTTTTCTCTTTGCAACAACCCTTTTAAATTGTATAATTGCTTTCACTTAATCAGCATTATTTTTTATCTGATTGAATAGCCATCCTATAATTCGAGCTATACAGTATAAAACACCAAGTCCAAGGACGGAGCATACAACTAGAAAAAATATAGACATTGCCGACATATTTACATCAACACCTTTTTGAATAGGACTCTACTTATATTATTCTTAATTTAATACGGTAGAAACTTCTCCATTAAAAACTTCCGTTCTTAAAGCGAAAGAAAGTGTTCCTACTCCGCCGACTACATTTGCTCTCATAGAGCCAGTCACTTCGGCCGCTTTGCTTGAGGTAGATGTTGCACGGCCAATGGCTAAACTTTCATCTTCAACCGTTCCGCCAACACAGTAGGTATTTAAATCACGTGCATTAGAAATTTTCCACTGGCTACCACTCTTTGATAAGTCAAATCTGTAATCCATACCTGCGACACCCCAAAATGCATCCGATTTCCACGTTCCTTCAGTAGCAGGATCACGAGTTAAAGGAGGCGTATAGCTAAGTGTCACTGTTACCGGCTGACCGTCCTTCTCGAAATGTAATGTTTCCGAATAGGGCTGGCTTTCGTCAAAATTATTCAGATCGACACTGAATGTTTGTCTCTGTTCTGGAGAATCAGCAGCAAGAGCACTAAATGCGCTACCAACTACCATGAGACTCAGCGCTACCAACAGACCCAATGCCTTTTTCAAACCTTTCTTCATAAATGACCTCCTTGAGACTTTACCATAGTAACAAACTCAGATTTTTTAGCGCCCACCATTATGTAAGGCACTATTCTCTCAAATTCTCCTCCTCTATAGCCCCAATGGTATCCCTCCCTTTACTAATCGGTTATGAGCTTTTTATAACTAACTGTAGTATACCACAGAATCCCTATATATGCAATATAATCTAAAAATGGTAAATAAAACTTAATAAATTGTTAATTATCAACATATATCGTATATTTTTCTGATATAAAAACCGGGTATTCAAGTTTTGTGTTTTGATGTTTGAGTTAAAACGATAAAAAGAAAGAGAACTTGTTGATATAAAAAAAATATCATTCTTTTTGCATAAACATATAAAAACTCGAAAAGCGATTGATAAATCACCGAAAATTTGTGGCGAATTTTCTTAATATAGATATTTTAAGGAGGTATTGCGTAAAACAATAGATGTTGTATAAACTCAATAATCTTTTTTGCAGTATATTGCTAAATAGCTAAATGGCAAGCAATGCCTCTGTGGCCACAAGTGGCACAAAGGCTGCTTGTTGGGGCTCGCCCCAAACCCATATCTTCGGGCCAACATGGCCCGAAGTGTCAGCGTCGCTTTGCTCCTTATTTTCATAACCTTAACGCTCCTTTTCCTGCTTTCTTCCCGGCTCGGTGTAGCCCATCAGAGTGTCAATGTTCGCCTTGATTGTGACGATCTCCTGCATATCCCGTCGTGCCTTCTGGTATTCTCCATAGAGCTGTTTTTTCTTTGCTGTGAGCTTACGGCCTTCTTCCTTCAGCACATCCATTTTGGGGAGCTTTGCCCCGCCCAGCAGAGAGCGCATTTCCGCTTGTGCAACCCGGTACAGTTCAAGGTCGGCCTCATGCTCCGCAAGGAATTTCCTGCTGTACTTCGTCGCCTTATACTGCTCAAAGACTGGGCGGGTTTTGGCATACTGAACCGTTGCAGCCTTTAGCCCGGCATTGGTTTTCATAGCCTGTTCCGTCTGCTTGACCTGCTCGGAAATAGCATGGAAACGGTCTGCCGCCTCGGTGGCTTTCTGCGCCAACTGCTCATAATCGGTCAGGTTATTGTCCTGTATATAGGCAAGAGCGGCGGCCATCTGCTTAATGTTAAATACCTTCGCCCAGCGTTCATATCCAGGCCCCTTACCGGCAGCCAGCTTTGCTTGAATATCCACCGCCAGACTGATTTTCCGTTCCGAGCGCCCGGGGCGTTTTTCTTTGCCCTCAATGGCAGACAGAACATCTTGCAAGTCGTAGCCGTCTCCCAGCGTGGAAGCCCGCAGACGGGTAAAGCGTTCCTGTCCCTGCCCGGTCAGCCGGAAACTGATACCGCCGCCCCGAACCGTCTTGACCTCATATCCGGCCCGCTTCATCAGATTGAGAAATTCGTCCAGATCAGCGGGGCGTTCCGCCAGCGCAGTATCAATGGCAAGGCGCAGTCTGTCCTGATAGGAAAGCGGCCCTTTTCGTTCTTTCTGCCATTCTCCATAATTCCGATACTTGCCCTTGCTCCGGGGCTTCGGGTTCTCTACAATGGACAGCCCGTTTTCAAGGCACAGCCTGTCAGAGAGCCGCCGGAGGGCGAAGCTGGAGCCCCAAAAGTTTCGGAATTTCCGGGTGCAGTCAAGGGTGGTGGAGTTGTAATAAATGTGACAATGGATGTGCTGCTTATCGGTGTGCGTGGTAACGATAAAAGCGTGCCGCCCCTTTGTCCAGCGCATAGCCAGCTCATAGCCGATACGGTTCGCCTCCTTCGGGGTGATCTCGCCCGGATAGAAGGATTGTCGTATCTGATAGCACAGCACATCATTTTCTTTTTTCTGTTCCCGGCCCGTCATAGCGGCATAGCTGGCTTTTGCCAAAAGGAACTCGTCCGCCACGGTGGCCGGATCACATTCATAAGCGGAGATATACTTTCCTCTTTCTGTTTT
Organism: Clostridium sp. AM29-11AC; assembly: GCF_003480545.1. Taxonomy (NCBI): domain Bacteria; kingdom Bacillati; phylum Bacillota; class Clostridia; order Eubacteriales; family Clostridiaceae; genus Clostridium; species Clostridium sp. AM29-11AC. Next base: position 20,998 of record NZ_QUJI01000032.1, on the reverse strand, counting down.
CTCCGGGTCCTTGCCATAGTCCAGACAATCCCGGATTGCCTCGGCAATCGTTTCGCCTTCGCCCGCATGGCGCTGCAACAAAGTTGTGGTAGCCAGAAATCATCCCTCCTTTCCATGAGAAAAGGGCGGCCCATCCAGACCGCCCCGACTTCGGGCCAACATGGCCCGAGGCTGTTTAACTTGCCAGAAACCGGTACAGAGCGGATTTGCCTCCGTCCAGCGCCCAAAGAAGGGAGCCCGCCGCCGCTTGCAGTCCATACGGCGAAAGAAGGAAAGCGAGAAACAGAAATACAATCCCGCCTATGGGCGTCGGCGTGAAAAAGAGAGCGACACCCAGCACCACCAGAATCACAGAGGCAATCGTCAGCAGGACGGCACAAATATCAAACAGGAATACCAGCAGAGCCGCCAGAAGGGACAACGCTAAAGCAAAGGGAGCAACCAATATTTTCAGCAGTATCTTCATCTCCAAAACCTCCTTTATCTATCCTTCCTACCTCTATTTTATCATGCCTGCCCGGGGACATAAATGTTGCGAAAGATTAGTGAATCCTGTCCCAAACCTTCGGGCCATGATGGCCCGAAAACAGAAAAAGCAGGACACATTCATGTCCTGCCAAATTTCTGCTATTCTGTTTCCTGCTGCGGGCAATCGGGAACTGTCAGCAGCGAAGTGTCGATAACAATATCCTCTGCTGGTTTCAAGAGCTCTGTCAAATCGTGCTGCCGTCCCACGTTGGTCACATCAATTTTATTCACGCATATTCCAATCCACGGAAACTGTCTGCTTAATTCATCCATCAAGTCGTATATATCAGCAGTTGCCAGCTTATCATCCGATATGTAGCCGGAGCCTTGACGGTGAGAAAAACGATGCCGTTTGAAGAACCGGCGCAAGTCGTCATACGCCTGCCGGTAATTGGCTCCGGGGTAATGCTCTTTTAATTGATGGGTGTCCAGATCAAAATTTAAGGCTTTGAAATATTTTCTCTCCAAAACTCAAGCCCTCATTGCTGTTTTTTCCTGATAGTGGGTCAACAGATCTTCTTCATTGAAATCATCTGGACTGTCAGAATCGTCACTGTCACAAAGACGCCACACAGAAACATTATCCATGAACCATGTCTGCCGCTTCAAGGTATTGACGATCCGGCCGAACAGACTAAAATCCCTCGCTCTGCCGCAGTCACGGAATACCAAAGCGCCGGAACCATCCTCCATACGGGGAAGGCCCACGGTTTGGAATGTATGATTGATTGTGTTGTAAATGCCATCCAGCCGGTACTTATTTTCGGCTGTGATTTTATCATCATTCATGCGAATAACCATTTTCAGCATGGTATCAGCCTCCCTTCTTGAATTATTATATCATTATAGAGCTGGTTCTACAATCTTGAAAATCTGAATTTTTTATGACGGGCTTCGGGTCATGCTGGCCCGAAGTGGTAAAAAAAGAGCAGGGCGGCAAGCCCCACAACGGAAGCCTGCCGCCCTCGTCTTACTTTGCCACCAGCTCGGAAAGCTCCCGCAGCACTTTTGACACCTCGCCCCACAGCTTTTCATAGTCCCGCTTCAATCCGTCGATTTCCTCCGGGTACACGCCATAGGTGTGTGCGTGTACGGCGACCTGATTGAGATTGTTGGAACAGCGCCGTTGCAGAGAGATCAATTCTTTTACGGGCGCAAGGTCGATGTGCAGGATATACCCGTTCAGAGCCATTTTCCGTACATAGGCCCCGGCGTTGGAAATGCCCGCCTCGGCCATCCGTTCATGGATGGCTGCCAGCTCGTCCGGCGTTACCATGACGTGCAGATGGACATTCCGCTTGCGGTTCTCCATCATCGTTCCAGCTCCCGGCCTTTCCGGCGCTTTTTGGGCTCCTTTACCTTATCCAGCGGTTTTGCGTCCAGCTCCGGGGGCGTGGGTTGGATGGGCGTGTTGTTGGGTACGCCGTCAATCATGTTGCAGTTCTGCTCCGTGGAGAGCTCGGCGGTTTTCAGATAGTTGTCTTTTTCGTGCATGGCGATCCTCCTTTATCGTTCCTCATGGTTTTTATGGCTCCGCTTCTGGCCGGGCTCCTTCGGGGGTTCCTGCCCTCTGGTTCCTTCTTTGAGCCGGGCGGTAATGGATGAGCGCACCCGGTCAGGATTGCCCGGTGCTGGTTTCAGTTCATAATCCTCCATCTGCTTTTCGGTCAGCGGCTTTGTGTAGGTCAGTTCGCCCCATGCCATCAGCCTGCCGTCTGCCACAGGACGCCGCCTGTCATCGTCGTAGTTGACAATGGAAAGAGGCTGGTTATCCGGCGGCTTCGGGTAAGTTCCTATGTCCACGGGCCGCTGGGTGGAATAATAGCGGTAAACGCCCTCCGGTCCCAGCTCGGTATGCTTGACCGCCGCATGGTAAAGCTGCTGATAATCGTCCACCCGGCGGTCAAAATCCCGCTGCGCCCATGCCTGGCTGTTTCCATAGCGGCCCCAGTAGTAATCCCGATGGCCGTTTTCCCCCTCGGTAAACTGCCAGGTCACAAAGGGGCTCGGCGCTCCCGGATTATGCCCAAGCGCAAAGCCGTGTCCAGTTTCAAAGGTGGCAGCTTTCAAAATCACATATCCTTGTACTGTCTCCAAGAGATCCCTCCTTTCTGTGCCTCGGGCCAACATGACCCGAAGTGCTGGATGTTACGAAATAAGAGGGCAGACCGGGGAGGAATGTAATAAGATATTCCCACCCCGGAAACACCCTCAAAAAAGCCCGGAATGTCAAGCCTTTGGAGGCGGCAAATCGTAACAGCCGCCCGGCCTTTTCTCCCGCATTTTCCTCATGCGTTCCCGGCTTTTCCGGCGGTTCCCTTCGGCCTTGCAGGCGTCGGAACAGTAGGCTTGACGCCCCTCGGGCAAAAACGCCTTTCCGCAGACCGCACAGGCCCGCAGCTCCGGGGAGATGCCTTCCGTTGTCAGCGACGCTTGAAGCTCCGGGTTAAGAGGCAGGACAGCCTCACGGAAATAACGGCAGTACGCCCCTGTCCAGCACTTGTGCAGCATATAGCAGGCACAGTCAAGAGGAAGGCACAGGCCGCTTTCCCGGTCATAGTTGGCGCACATCCCCGTGACCAGAGTGCGGATTTTCTTCTTCTCGTCACGGGTCAGCTCCCGGGCGTCCATTTATGACTTCGGGCCACGATGGCCCGAAGGGCGGGGCTCCACGATCAGCGCCCGGAACTTCTTCCGGCACTGTTTTTTCTTTCCTTTGCACTCCTTGTAGTAACGGCATCCCTTACAAGGATCGTCATTGTCCCAGCCGGGGTGCGGTACTTCCTTCATCATTCGTTCAAAAGGGCTGCTTGTAAAATTCATTCTCATTCCTCCGTATCTTCCTCCCACGGCGGGGTATCTTCGTCCTCGGGTTCCTCTGCGATCTCCTCCAGCTCCCCGTCCTCATATTCGCAGTAATCATCCTCCAAATCCGGGGCCTCATGCTTCGGCTTGTAAATCTTGAAATAGTAACCAATCCCACCGCCGGCCAGCACCACCGCACCGATCAGGAGCAGAGAGAGAAGGGGGCTGTCCTTTTTCTCCGGCTCGGGTTCCGGTACTTCCTCCACAGGTTCGGTGGGCTTTGGCTCTGGCTCCGGGGTCACTTCTTGGGGCGGTTCCTTACCCTGTTCGGCAAGAGGCAGAAGGTCGTCTGTGGTAACGGTATTGAGGAAATAGACGTTCTCGCTGGTTTTCTGTTTGTCGATCACCAGATAAAACACGCTCTCGTCTGCGGTGGTGATGGTGTAGAACTCTTTACCGTCCTCGTCGGTGGCGTTGTCCACCACGGTTCCCGTCCCGTCCGGGGTAAAGGGGTTCTGGGTTTCCGGCTCCGCTTCGGTTTCCACCGGGGCGGGAGCTGTCTCCGGCTGCGGCTCGCTGCTCTGGGCGTAGGCCGGGACCGTAAAGATCAGGCAACACAAAAGGCTGGCAGCCATCGCCGCCAGCCTGCGGTATTTAGTTTTCTTCATGGGCTGTGTCCTCCTTTTCGGGTGCCTCCGGCTTCGGGTCAGTATGGCCCGAAGCGGTAAGGCTGTTTTTGGGGTCATTCAAAAAAGCCATCAGCTGGGCGGGGGTCAGTTTGAGCGAGCGCACCGCCTGCACGATCTGGCTGTTTTCTTCCTCCTGTTTCTGCTTTTCCAGCTCCCGGATTTTGGCCTGCCACTCGGCTGCCTTCTCCCGGGCTTTTTCCAGTTCCTTATCGAGCTTGTCGATCTTGTTCATGCAAGGACTCCTTTCCTCTGGCTCACAAACGCCCGAAGGCATAGAAATGTGTCTGCCAGTAGCTTGAATTGATGTTTGCGTATTGGATGGGCGAACCACAATGAAGCATCATCCCGTCGCCCACATAAATCCCCACATGGGACACAGGGCCGGGGCTGTCATAGGTTCCCGTGAAAAAGATAATGTCGCCGGGCTTTGCCTCGGAGGGAGAAATGATAGCGCACTGGTTGTAAATGCCCTGCGCCGTGGTACGGGGCAGGTTGTGGACGCCGCTGGCCGTGTACACCCAGCAGACAAAGCCCGAACAGTCAAAGGAGGTGGACGGGCTGGAGCCGCCCCACACATAGGGCCAGCCGATATACTTTGTGGCTTCTTCCATGAGCGCCGCAAAAGCCGGGTCATCCAGCGCCTCGCCGGGTATCTCATAGCTGGGGCCGGTATCTTCGCCGCCGTTGTAAATCCCTTCCCACAGATAGGGCTTGTTGCCTTTGAGCTGCTGCATAACGGTGTAGATTTCCCGCTGCTGTTCGTTAAGCCTCGGCAGGATCACGGCAGGCAGCGTCTTGTTTGTGAGGGTCACATTTAAGATGTAATACTCATAGGGGACTTCCTCGGTGGTGGTTTCCCCGGTCTCCGGGTCGGTGCTGGTTTCGGTGCGGTAGCGTATCTCGACTTCCTCCGTCAAGGTCAGTTCATACTGTGCCTCAAAGATCTCCCGCAGCTCGTCCTGCACCTGTTCCCGGAAATACACATGGTACTTTGCCGAGAGATAGGACGCCAGCTCATAGGGGTTATGGCCGATCTCGTCCACGGAATAGCGGTACTCGTCATAGCCGGGATGGGTGCTTTCGATGTTTGCCACCGTCTGCGCCAGCTCGTTTTCCAGCGCCGTGTAGTCCTCGTCTACGCCCAGCAGGTCCGTATCCTCCGAGGCGTAGGAGGTGCCGGATAACGCATTGGCAAGGCCGCTGCCAAGCGTGGGGAAGATGGAGCTTACCGCCGACACAAGAAAACAGAGCAGCAACAGCAGGAGCAGGACCAGCACCGCCACGGGATGACGGGTCACAAACTGCGCCGCCCGCCGGGTCGCAGTTCCCGAAGCGGCAGCGGTTTTCTTTGCGGCCTTTGCGCCCTGTTTTGCAGCCGCCTTTGCTTCTTTGGAATACCGGCGTTTCAGTTTCCATTTCTGCTGCACACGGGAAAGCGGATTGCTGGCAAGCTCCGGGTGCTCGGAGGCCATCTTCTGAAAATCCATATTGGCCCGGGCTTTTATGTCCTTCCGTTCCCACTTTGCCACCTTCCGGGCCGGGTGTTCCTGCCAGCGGCGTTTGGCATACCGGGTCAGTTTCCGGGCTCCGGCCTCGGCCACAAGTTCCGACTTATGGGCTCCTTCCACACCCACATTTTCATGCTCGACTTCGTGGATCTTGTTGTGGACATAGAACCATGCTTCTGTACGGGCTCCCCGGACTGCCTTTTTTGCAAGCCCCGGCGGTTTCTTCGCTGCCCGTTTTGCCTCGGTCTTGTCCAGTTTCTCCCGAGCCTTTCCCAGCTTTTTCCCGGCGTGTTCCGCTTTTGCCTGTGCTTTCTGGTACTTGTCCTTTTTGCTCCCGGCATTCTCTGCGGAGCCCTCCGGCTCCTGTGCCTTGCTGGTATCCTGCGGCCCGCCCGCTTCATCCTCCTGCCTCATGCGGTCAGAGGGACGGCTTTTGCGGCTGTCCTCTTGAAACTTGCCGCTTTTGGACTTCGGGCCATCGTGGCCCGAAGGGCTGTCCTGCCCGGTATCCTCGTCCTCAAACCGCAGGCGTCGGGATGGTGCAGGGGAAGGCCCTTCCCGTTCCGCCGGTCCGGGGCGATTGCCCCCGGTATCCTCCGTCGGCCCCGGCCTTTGAAAACTCCGTTTGTCCGGTTTCTTTCCGATGATGTATCCCTCCTTTCCAAACCTCGGGCCAGCATGGCCCGAAGTGTGTTATGCCCGGTTCATTTCCTGTTTTTTGTCCTCCGGGCGGGTGGTCATAATGGCGTACAGCTCGGTGTTCTGCGGGAAGCGGTCAACAAACGGGATGGTGGTGTTCCCGAAGAACAGCAGCCCTTCGCCGGAATTGGTATGGGTCACATAGGAAAGCTGGTGGGGGCTGATCCCAAGCTGTTTGGCTAAAATCTGCCGGTCCCCCTGTGCCTGCGAGAGCAGCACAAGGAAGTCCGAGTTTTCAAAGATGTTCTCGATCTCCGGGCTTGCCAGAAAATCCTTTACGTTCTGCGTTAAAGCACTCGGAACGCACCCTTTTTTCCGCAGCATTTTCCAGATCGCTACACAATAGCTTGCCGTCAGACGGTCACGGAGCAGCACATGAAATTCGTCAAAGTAGCACCATGTAGCGATACCGCGGAGGAAATTCATGGACACCTGCGAGTTTACCAAGTCCTGCATAATGAGCATGGCAATCGTCCGAAGCCCGGCTCCCAGCTTTTTTAAGTCAAGGCATACCAGACGGCGGTTTAAGTCCACGTTGGTTTCATGGTTGAACACGTTAAGGGAACCGGACACATAGATTTCAAGAGCCGTCGCCAGCCGCACCGCCTCGCCCTCCGGCTGGGAACAGAGCAGGTCATACAGGGTTTGGAGGGTCGGCATTTTGCTTGTTTCCGGGTCCTGCAAGTGTTCCCGGTACATCTGGCGCACACAGCGGTCAATGACGGTACGCTCCACCGGCTGCAAGCCGTCCTTGCCGCCAACGATCAGCTCCATCAGCGACAGGATAAAGTCGGCTTTCAGCGCCATCGGGTTTTCCTCGTCGAAGCTCAAATCAATGTCCATCGGATTGATGTGGTGGGGGCTGTCCGGGGCGATCTCGATGACCTGTCCGCCCAGCCGCCTGATAAGGGGCGAATATTCGCCCATCGGGTCCACCACGATAATGCGGTCTTTTGTGGCAAGGAACACATTCACAAGCTCCCGCTTTGCGGCAAAGGATTTGCCGGAGCCAGGCACGCCGAGGAACAGGCCGTTGGGGTTTTTGAGCTTTTTCCGGTTCGCCATGATGACGTTATGGGAAAGTGCGTTGAGCCCGTAATAGACGGCTTCGCCATCCATGCGGAGCTCCTGCGTCATAAAGGGAACGAAAATGGCCGTGGAGCTGGTCGTCATGCCGCGCTTGATCTCAATGCCGTTATGGCCCAGCGGAAGGCTGGAAAGAAAACCGTCCTCCTGCTGGAAGTCCAGCCGCTTCAAGGTGCAGTTGTATTTCTGGACGATACCGGACACCGTGAACAGGTCATTGTCCAGCTCCCGGCGGGTCGGAGCCATGTTTACCACAAGGAAGGTCAGCAGGAACATTCTTTCATTCCGGCTCTGTAAATCTTCCAGAAGGGTCTTTGCGTCGTTGCTGTATGTTACGAGGTCGGGCGGAAGTATGTCCATGTCGTACCCTGACCGGGCTGCCTTCTTTTGTTCCTCCACCTTCATCTTGTCAATGTCGGAGACTTTGGCCTTGATGGATTTTACGGCGGCGGCCTGATCAACGGTCTGGATATGGAGGGTGATGGTCATTTCCGCATCCATTTCCAAAAGCTCCGCCAGCAGCTTGTCCGAGAGCTCCGAGGCCAAAATCTGCAAGTAGGAGGCAGCGCCCCAAGTCGTCCCCACCCGGAACAGTCGGCTGAAACGAAAATCGAAACTGTCCGGGGCGATAAAGTCTTTGGTGGAAAGCCCGGTTTTGGGGATCATATCCCATGAAAACCGGAAGGGGGAGCCGCTGCCGGGGTGGAGCTGCCCGTGAAGAAGCTCCAGCCGTTCCAGCCCTGAAAGGGAGCGGCACTTGACGCCCAGCTTTTTGAAGTTCCCGCAAATGTCCGCCTCTACACGTTCCAGCCTTGCCCTGGCGGTGGAAAGGTCGTCCACGTTCACGCCGAAGGTCAGGAGCTTTGTGCGGACAATGCCGTTGTTGCTTTTGGCGATCTGGTTTTCCAGCATTTCCACATACTCACACCGGACGCTGTTGTAATCGTCATCCTGCATGGGGATGTTCACGCTGTACCGGCTGCCCGGGCGGCTTCGGTGGTTGAGGAAGGAAAGCTGGAACGGAAGGCTGCTGTCAAAGTAGTTGAGGCAGGCGCTCCACCCGTCAAAGATGGCCGCCTGATCTTCGGACTGTGCGAGCTGGTAGTTGATGTCCTCGTATTCAATGGTTTTGGTGTAATAGCGGTCCGTTACCCGGCACACCCCATCCCGGTACATTTCCCGGTAAGGGAGGGTCTGCTGGGCGGTGGTGGGAATGTTCTTTCCCTTTGTGAACAGGCCGGTAAGGCCCTGCTTTTCAGGCTTTCTGCCTGCGGGCTTTCCGGCCCTTCTGCTGTTTTGCAATCGGCTGCGCCTCCTTTCTGGCGCTAAGCAGCGCATAGAAGTTTTCGGTTTTGTAAGGCCGCACCCGGGGATAGAGGAACCGGGTGCGGATGATGTTTTTCAGCACTTTTTCCAATGGCAGGCCGTCCCGCTCATACATAGCCAGAAAGAAGAACGGGAGCATGAGGCCGATCATTAGGAACATGGCGGCGCTGTTCCCGATACTGTCACGGGAAAGCAGGTAGGCCGGGAGCCCCACCGCCGCTGCGCCGGAAAAACAAACAAGCTGGCGCTTCGTCAGATTGAAGGCCAGCTTTGTCTTAATTTTGGAAAGGTCTTTTGGTACTGGCACATAGGCCATTTGGGTACACCTCCTTTACTGCTTCGGGCCAGCATGGCCCGAGGTCATCTTGCGGCCTCTTTGGCCGGGGCTGTACTGCGGGCGGCTTCGGCGGCCTTACGTCCGCTCTGCCTTGCCCGCCAGTATTCGGGATTATACTGCCGGATGGACTGGTTGAGGTTTTCTTCAAACTGCCCTTTGTCCTTAATGCGGTCAGGTATGTTCCACAGCTTTTTGTCCAACAGTTCCCGGAGCACCACACTTTCCTGCGCGTCCTCCTCATAGCAGATATAGCCCTTATCCTTGAAGCCGCACTTTTTCGCTGCTGGGGAGAGGACGGCGGCTACCTCGTTTGCCACCATCGTTCCGCCGTGGCTGGCGGTAGATACCAGAAACACCCCTGGACAGAGGGTTTCACAGCTCTGCACATCACCCCACGGGGAACTTTTCGGCGCATGGAACATTCCGCCCGTCCGGCTCCGGTCCGCCTGCATGAGCGCCGCCTTTTCCAATATGGCGCGAAGTTCCGGGGAAAAGTAGGCGTATTCCCGCAGGACACGGGCGGCCTCCCCGCCGCAGGCGTTCATCAACAGGGTATAGGCATCGCTGTCCGCTTTGGTACAGCGGCCCAGCAGTTTTCCGTCGTAATAGCAGGCCGCGTCATAGCCCGTCCGTTTGCGTGGCATGGTTCCCGCCTCCTTTCTGCTTCGGGCCAGCATGGCCCGAGGTCAACGCTCTGCGCTGCGGCTGGGCTTTTCCTTCGGAGGCCGTTCTGCCTTTGCCTGTTCGGCAGCCGCTTTTCCGGCTTTGAGCTGGTCGCTGATGGATGCACGCCCCACAGAGCCACGCTCCGCCATCTGTTCCAGCTTTGCCTCATAGGCTTGCAGAACAGCGGTGTTGAGCTGTTCCCGGAACTCCTTTGTGACAGGGTAGGCCATATCCCGGTAGCCGCCTTTGCCGTCTGGCTGGCTGGGCATCCCAAGAAAGAGCCCCTTGCTGCCCTGTACGATTTTCAGATTTTCCACCACAAAGCAGTCATTGAATTTCACGCTGGCAAAGCCCATGAGGTTTTTCACAGGTTCGATGACCCGCACGCTTACATCCAGCTTTATAGGGGCAGCTGGTGTTCCGCCCGCATTTTTTTCCTGCATGGATTTCTCCTTTCCGCTTCGGGTCAGCATGACCCGAAGCTGTTACAAGTTTACAGTGCTTTCAACTTCGTTTCCCCACACGTCCCATCCGGGCTTTTTTTCTCTGGCGAACAATTCCACTCGTGGTATATCGCCCATCAGTTCTACAATTTTCCGCCTGGCCTCGTCCGGCTTTTTACTGTGGCGCTCTATCGGGGAAACAATAAGCTGGTGAACACCGGTAGACTTACGCTTCGGATGTCCTTTTACTGCTAAAAGACAAATTTCTGCATTGCCTCTGGTCCAATACCCCAGACCGTAAAACCATGAGTAGGAGCGCCGGTTCCTCTTTATCCATACAAAAGCCACAGAACGATAAGAAAAGCCCCATGCTTTAATGACCTTTAAGGCTTCCGGCAGTTGTGGGAATGTTGCCCACAGAAACAAAACGCTGTCTTTTGCAGCCAAGTCGGCCACTGGAAGGGAACAAATTTCTTCAATACTCATAGTGGGATAATGAAGCTCTGCTGATCCCTGCCTGTTTTTCTGCTCATACCGCCACGGTGGATCTGCATAGATTATCGAAAATTTTTCTTTCGGCATGATCCTCCTTTCCGCTTCGGGTCAGCATGGCCCGAAGTCTCTTAATGGCAGCCGAAGATGGATTTTGCAAGACTGCCTGTTTTGAATAAGGTAAAACACAGCAGCACCGTATATCCCACGCAGCCCCAGATCGCCCCGATGGGGTCGCCGTCGGTGGCGATACTCTGGATCAGCACCGCATAGATTGCGACACAGACTAAGATCAACAGACCTTGAAAGCCCACCGCAAAGAGGGAGCGGAAATAGTTCTGCCCCATGTGTCCGGTTTCCCTGTTGGGGACTGTGGCAAACGGGATAGGCGCTAAACTTGTGAGTAGTAGGGTAAGAACCCGGCGCCTTGCCATATCACTATGGTAGGTTTCCGAGAACTCCCCTCCGAACCGGACTTACACCTCTCGATGTATCCGGCTCTCCAGATGTCAGTCTAATTTCCCTGCGTGTAACTTATCGTGACAGTCAATGCAGAGTGCCATTGTCTTGCGTTTACGCCCAATCATGGCGATTTCCCATTGTTTTCTGCCACTTAAATCTTTGAGTTTTCGTATATGGTGTATTTCAAGCGGCACATTCTCTGCGCCACACCACTCACACCTGTTTGCTTGCAGTCTTTTTATAAGGCTATTACGCCCATAATTCTCAAAAATTCTTGCTACTATATCAGGATTTCCGCTTTCTACTTTAGTGTCCCGGCGGAACCCATTATTGTAAAACAATACCTTTCCGACCTTGCCGTTTTTCTTCGGATATTCCACAACAAAATCTTTTCCTTGACGGTACTTGCGGATAATTCTGCTGATTCGTGTCCGATATTTTCCAGCAAAGGTTTTGAGCATACTGTATCTCATTACATAGTAGAAGTTATTGAGTACAGACACGTTGTTTGCAAGTCGGTAGTAGTTATACAATCCACGGATTTCTGCGTTGTATTGGTTTAGGATTTCCAAATCGTCCAAGTGCAACAGGCGAGTGCGCCGGACAGGCTCCCAAACCTCTTTGTTTCCATTTTGTTTGTCGTATTTAATCTTGAGGGCATTGTAGGAGAACAGTCGTTTTACCCACTTATCATGGGGAACATAAAGTAAGACTTTTCCATTGTTTACCCGTCTGGTAGCCCCGGTTTTGGTCTTTTTGTTGTGTTCGCCTTTGGCGATTGTGACCTCATATCCCAAGAACTTCGCAGCGTCGTGTCCATGAGTAATCAATGTCTTTTCCTCGGACATTTCCAGATGGAGTTTGTCCCGGATAAAGCAGCCTACATCTTGTTTAATCTGTTCTGCGTCCTCTTTGCTGCCGATAACTCCGATTAAGAAATCATCGGCGTATCGGATATAGCAAAGCCGTTTATAGCTATCGTCCATCTGGTCGCTATACGGTATAGATTTCAGACTACGCCGCAGTTCCCGGATTTCTGCAATTAAGCCCTCTTTTTCTTCCACGCTCATTTTAGAGATATTTCTTTTAAGCCTTTGTTCTTTCCCACGGCAGACATCCAATTTCTTCTTGAACGCAGGATTGATTTTACGGCGGTTTCCGCAGTTGAATTTCTCTGCATACTCTGCCATATAACTGTCCAGTTCGTTCATGTAGATGTTTGCCAGGATAGGGCTGATGATGGAGCCTTGCGGAGTGCCGGAATAAGTATTGTGATAATTCCAATCCTCCATATATCCAGCTTTCAAGAACTTCCAGAGCAGACCGATGAAATATTCATCTGCAATCCGCTTTCGCAAAATAGCAATCAACACATGATGGTCTACGTTGTCAAAACAGCCCTTTATATCTCCCTCAACGAACCACTTTGTCCCCGTAAAATATTTCTGCACATATTTGAGTGCCGTATGACAGCTTCTGTTTATACGGAAACCGTGGGAATAGTCGCTAAAGGTTGGCTCATAAATACTCTCTAAGATGAGCCGCACCACCTCCTGTATCAGTTTATCGTCGAATGACGGTATTCCCAGAGGACGCATTTTCCCATTGGATTTCGGGATATACGTTCTCCTTGCCGGGTTAGGCTGATAACTAAAATCCCGCATCTTTTCAATGAGGGCGTTTATCCTTGCCATTCCCATTCCGTCAATGGTTTTGCCGTCTGTTCCGGCTGTCATGTTGCCTGGTTTCGCCTGTATCCGCTGATATGCCAGCAGATAGAATTGTGGATTGTACAGGTTGCGGTATAACCGCTCGTACTTGTAACTCTTGTTACACGCCTTGGATTTTAGGCTTTCCAACACATTTTCAGGACTTCTCATAATGCCTCACGCACCTTTCCTTTTTATGAATTGGTTGACATCCTGCCTCCCTTCGCCATGTAGACGGCTTTCCCGCCCTCGGACTACTACGGAGGCTCCGTTGCCATGCCGGATATTCATCGTCATCTTTCTTGGGTTTTTACCCCTTGAAATTTATCGCCTTGCGGCATTACGCATAGCCGGATAGTTCCGGCGTTCCGGTTTAGGCAATCTCCAGTTAGACACTTTGGGAAAAGCGTATTATGATGTCGGTAGTGGGGTTTCGTCCTTTTCCGCTTACTGCGGCTGGCTGTCATAAGTATCGTGCGGTCTGTGTTTACCTGTCACATTCCGCTATGACATACGGCGAATACAACCATCCTGCGCCGCCGGGTCGAGTATCCCGCCTCGGACTGCCCTTAAAGCAGTTTAGCCTTGCTCCTCATTCACAATGTTGCGTCTTGCCGCTCAGTCGTGGGTAGATGGTTTCCCCAACTTGCGATTTTTCCGATACGCTGTTGTCCCCCTTGTGGTTTCCCTCCGGGGTAAATCGGATGACGCTAAAGTGACGCTTTTCACGTCTTTGATACTTTTCTTTACCGGCTTGCTAAAGCCGGGTTCCCAAAATGCCCGCACACCGCCTTTGGATGAAAAGCGGCGCTTCTGGACGCGCAATAGATTTCAGTCATACGGCCATATACGATGACGAAGATCACGATATTTAAGGCAATCATGGTAAGCTGGATCAGGAAGGATTGTAGCCAGAGTCCGAACAGAGGACCCAACTCCATCGCTTCAAGTTCTGTCCGTAGACTGTCCAGCACATCCGGCGTGATCTCTGTCCCGTTCTGGATAATGCCCGCTGACTGCTGTATCACATGCTGGCTCACATCAAAGACCGCCAGCACGATATTGAAGGTATTCGTCAGGATCATCACAGCCACAAAGGTTTTGAACACCCACTTAAAAAACATCCATGTGTCAACTTCATGGAGGTTGTTGCGTTCTATGAGCATCTGTATCAGCTCATAGGTCATTACAAAAGTGAGGATGACCCCGGCGATTGGCAGGATGGCAGTTTCAGAGATCTGTCGTATCATGGAAAAGACCCCGGCGTTCCAGTCCGCCGGGGTCGTGCCGACCTGTGTGGCGATCTCGCCAACGCTCTGATTGACGTTATCGAAAAGGCCGTCCAGATTTCCCATGATACCATCGACGAGCAGACCTTTCAGCCATTCAACGATTGCGTCGATGATAAAGTCCATACATCAGCTCCTTCTGGAAAAAGGGACAACGGGTGACACTTAGCTGAACAGACCGGACAGCAGAGGGATAAGCTGAAGGCCGATCAGAACGACACCGCCGCCAGCCATGAGCTGTTTTATCCCCAATTAGGTGTAAAACTCTGCTCGATGGCGGGCGGCGGCGTACAAAAAATCTATATGGTGTTTTTAAGAGAACCGTCCCGGCGGGACAGGTCAGGCAGTGACCTGTTCCACCTCCGGGATGGGTTTGAGATTAAAATGAATTTCGATAGAAATGTGTCTTGTTTTATCTTCGTCAATGCGCTCATGCACGACGATTTCTTTGATTAAGCGGTTGAGGGTGGCTGCGTCCAACTCTGTGATGTTGGCATATTCCTGAATGGCTTCCACCCATTGTTTTGCGTCATTGGCAAGCTGGACTTCATCGGACAGCCGCTTTCTGCCCTCGGACACTTTTGTTTTAAGTTCCGTCTGCTCGGTCTGTGTCTTTTCCAGCATGGTGTTGAAGTTCTGCTCACTGATACGCCCTGCAATCATATCTTCATAAAGCCGCATTACCATTTTGTCCAGAACCTCAATCCGTTCCTCGTCCCTTGTAAGGGAGCGTTCCATTGCTTCCCGCTGTTCCCGCTGCTCGGCTTCACAGGTATTGGTCAGGCGGTCAGCAACCGCTTTCCCGTCCATCAGGGCAGCTCTGGCACATTCCCGGATTTTCCGCAGCACATGACTGTAAAGGGTGTCATAATCAATCCGGTGCTGGGTGCAGTGGTTCTTTCCAAAGGCATTGTAGGTCTTGCAGGAGTAAATCTGCTGGGGATGTTTTGCGTTTGTGTAGCGTACCGTCAGAGACTTCCCACACTCGCCGCATTTTATCAGTCCGGCAAACAGGCTGATTTCATTGGTCTGCCCCGGACGCTGGCGGGATTTCAGCTTGTTCTGCACAATGTCAAAGCTCATGCGGTCAATCAGCGGTTCATGCTGTCCTTCCACTACAATCCAGTCCTCCGGCTTCTTTTCCCCAATCGTGCCGATTTTGAAACGGTAGTCCTTTTTCTGGGAAGCAATCGCCCCAGTGTAAACGGGATTCATCAAAAGGTCTTTGATAACGGAAAAGTCCCACATATACCGCCCGTTTTCCGGGTCTTTCTTTTCCCATTTGGTGCGGGTATTGCGAAGCCCCCGTTCCCGGTTCCACCATGTGGGGCAGGGGATTTTTTCTTCCTCCAGCCGTCTGCGGATATAGTTCGGACCATGACCGTTTAGGGCATATCCGAAAATCAGCCGCACAATCGGGGCGGTTTCCTCGTCAATGAGCAGATGGTTTTTGTCCTCCGGGTCTTTCCGATACCCAAACGGGGCAAGACACCCGGTAAACTGTCCTTTCTGCGCTTTCAGAAGATAAGAGGAATGGACTTTCTTGGAAATATCCTTGCTGTACATCTCGTTCAGGATATTCTTGAACGGGGCGATGTCGTTGTTATCCCGCAGGGTGTCGATACCGTCATTCATGGCGATATAGCGGACACCGTTTCTTGGGAAAAAGTCCTCAATCAAATGCCCTGTTTGCAAATAGTTACGCCCCAGTCGGCTGAGGTCTTTCGTGATGACAAGGTTGATTTGCCTGCGCTCAATGGCTCTCAACATTCTCTGTAA
>NZ_QUJI01000032.1:0-5170 GCF_003480545.1 Clostridium sp. AM29-11AC | reverse complement strand
CTCAACATTCTCTGTAAATCAGGACGCTCCATATTAAGACCTGTGAAGCCATCGTCCTGATAGACTGCCACAACCTCCCATCCCTGCTTTTCGCAGTATTTTTCCAGCATATCACGCTGGTTTGCGATACTGGCACTTTCGCCTTGCAGGTCATCGTCCTTTGACAGCCTGCAATAGACCGCCGCACGATAGCCCCCGGCAAGTGCTGAACCGATTGTTCTGTATTCCATTTCGTTCATCATAGCCATTTACCCACACAATCCAGACGGTATCTGGCTCTGTTGAACCTCATCTTCATTATACTTCAAATCTTTCTTTTTAGCAAGATATTCTTTTGTATTTGTTTTGCCGTATTTCTGGGAAATCAGGCTGACGAACACATCGGTGGCGTCCAGTTCCCCGTCAAATACGGTTGTCACTTCAATCTTGGTCTTATTTTTCGCCATAGGCAGTTATCCTCCATACATGAAAATAGCCAGACAGAGAACGGTCGGCAACGAAGTCCGGCAACGGGCTTCAAAAGACCTTGCAAACAATCTCAATCTGGCGTTGATTACTATTTATACTTTTCTTTTATTTTTCTGTTGTTTTGGTTGTCAGAGAGGGAAAAAGCCCGGAAATAAGGGATTTTCCCCGGCAACCGGCTCGGCAACGGGATAGCAACGAAGTCGGCAACGGGCTGTCATTTTCAGAATGGAAGCTCCATCTGCTCTGTGACCTCCACAAAACCGTCCATAGATTTTTCGGGCGGGTTGTCGGTGTCCGTTGCCGGGATTTCACGCTCCCAGCCCTTTTGTCTGCCGTATTCCGCAAACATCCTCGGATTGGAAAAGTAGTTCCACCCGGTAATGCACTGGTTCATTATCTCGTTGATTTCCCGGATTTCCCATTGCTTCGGCTCATCAAAGGTGTGGTTTAAGGCTTCCTTGTAGAGCTGCTTGGAGCAGACCGTTTCCCCGGTGTACTTATCAAGGTAAGCCTGTATCATCCCGGCTTTGGTGTCCTCCGGCATAAAATCCCGCTGGTGTTCTTTGAGATACCGCTGCATGGCTGGGCTGAATGACAGCTTGAACATGCCGCTTCGGTAAATCTCCATTGCTTCCGCCCACATCTGGCTGATATAGGCTCTGGAAGCGGCTTCGTCCTCCAAAATGTGAACCTCGGCTTGCTCCGGGTACACCATGACCGGGATAAATCGGCGGTTGCCGGAACGGTCAAGGGGGAGAAAGTCAAGGGCGTTGGAAGTGCCGCCGAACACGCATTGACGGGGGCGGTCTGCCGGGTGAGTTTCATAGGGAATTTTGTAAACCTCTTTCTGGCGGCTTAGAAAGGACTTGATTTCCTCAATGCTCTTGGCATTGGCGGTTGCCATCATTTCCGACATTTCAATTATCCAGTGACCTTGCAGCTTGCGGTACACGTTATCATCGTCCAGCTTCCGCAAATCATCGGAAAACCACTCGTCCCGGACTGCCAGCAGCCGGAAGAAGGTGGATTTGCCAGCCCCCTGACCGCCTACCAGACACAGCATGATTTCAAACTTGCTTCCGGGCTTAAATGCCCTTGTAATCGCCCCCAGCATGAACAGCTTCAAGGCTTCATAGGTGTAATCGTCCACATCAGCTCCCAGAAAGTGCCGCAGACAGAAGCGGATGCGCTCAGTCCCGTCCCATGCAAGGCTGTTCAGAAAATCCCGGATGGGGTGGTACTTATTCTCATTCGCCACAATCCCGATGGCGGTTTCAATCTTTTTCTCACTGGTAAGCCCGTAGGTTTCCTCCAGATAGAGAAGCAGATACTTCATGTCCGTATCGGTCAGGGCTGTGCTTTCTCTGTGAAAACCGATGGGCTTTATGATGTCCTTGCGGTCGGTCAGGATGTTGTAGGCGATTGCCCCGGCAAGCACAGGGTCACGCTGGAATACGGTCAGGCAGTTCCGTATGCTCTGGCGGACGCCGCCTTTCTCGGTGGTTTCCAGAGTTGCCTTTACTTCCTCAACGCTCTGGGGCGGCTGCATGGCGTTCATGGTGTTTTTTAGTTCTTGCTGCGTCTGCGGCTGCAAGCTCTGCCATTCGCTGTTCAAGCTGTATCACATCCTTTCCGTAGTCCATAATCAAAACCGCTTTTTCCTCTGTCTCCCCGAACAGCAGCACATCCAGCAGATATTCCACATGGGCTTGCTTCTGCAAGGCTTCCACGAACCGGGGATGAAACGCTTCCTCCGGGGAGTGCGGGGCATAGTCGGTTTTCCATACCCGTAAGAGGTGTAGATAATCGGCAAGGACACGGAAGCAATGTGCCTTTGCTTCCCGGAACTGTTCTTCCGGGGATTTCTGCCGGGGCTTGGGCTTCCTTGCCCTGCCCGGTGGCTTCCAGTCCTCATAGGCAAGCCCGAAGTCACTCGCCAACTGTGCGGCGGCTTCCTTTTTCCCCAGCCCGTACAGGGCAGCTACAAAATCAATCACATCCCCATCTGCACCACATCCGAAGCAGTGGAAACGCTTGTCCAGCTTCATGCTGGGGGTCTTATCGTTGTGGAACGGGCAGCAAGCCATCCCGTTTCTGTTTACCCGGATTCCGTAATGCTCCGCAGCCTGTCTTGTCGTAACGGACTGCTTCACAGCTTCAAATACATTCAAATCAATTCCTCCTTGTAAAAAAGAAAAGGCACTTATCATTCTCAATCTGAAAATGGCAAGTGCCTGTTAAAGTTCCATATCCTGTTGTTTGTGTTTCGTCTGCGCCGGGGCGTTTTTCTGTGCTTTCTTCTCGTCAGCCTTATCCTGCAAGACTTCTTTGAGGGGCTGCTTCTTGGGCGGCTCTTTGCTTTCCTCTGTGCCGGGTGTGGCTTTCCGTACCCAGTAGCGGATGTCCCGCAGCTTCTTCAAATCTTCCTGCACCTCGGTCAACGGTACTTTCAAGTCTGCGATTTCGCCCACAAGCTTCGCCTGTTCCTGCAAAAGCTCCTTTTTCGTGCTGTCCTTATCATCCGGGTGCTTGGCAAGGTAGGCACTGGCTTTCTCAAACCGGGCAACCTCCGGGTGTTCCAGCTTGAATTTTTCCTTAGTTTTCTTGAAAAATATCTTCTGGTATTTCTCATAAACGGGCTTACATTCCTTACAGTCCGTCCGGGCGGCAAGGATAGCGTCAATCACGTTGCTGCGGGTTTCCTTTGGCTTCATCTGCTTTCGGTAGTCGGCGGCAGATTTCCCGGACGTTTCTATAAAGTTTTCCAAATCCTCCACGGTGGAAAGTCCCTTTCTCTGAAGATAGGACAGGGCTTCGCTGACTGCCTTTAAGTCTTTGGAAGTTCCACGGTTTTGTCCCGCCCGTGTCCAGTCGCTCCGTTCTGCCTTTCGTACCTCCATGTACTTCATCAACAGATTGGGAAGAAATACCGCTTCCTCCGCAGCTTTTTCCGCAAGCAGTTCTTTTCGTTTTTCACTAAGCTCGATAATCCAGCCTTTGAGATTTTTAATAAGCTGCCGGATAGACTTCATCAGGCTGTTGGCGGCTTTGATTTCCCGGTTCAGATTTCCGATGTTGGTCTGAATCCCTCGCTTTTCCATCTGCCGGACAGCAGCACCCTCATGGACGGTAGGGATAATATCAAGCCCCTGTCTTTCATAAGAACGGAGATCCACCCGCTCCGGGCGGTTGTTGGCTTCCAGATAGCGGTTCTGGATGATCTCCCATTCATGCCGCCAGATTTCACAATACTTGCGGTCGTTCCAGTCAACCGTATCTTCCTTGTGACTTTTCCATCTGCCGGACGGAAGTTTTATCCGTTCCCCGTTCTCGTCAAGGTCATAAACCTTGCGGCTCTTGGGAAGCCATTTCCCATGTTCATCCATTGCCCGCATAGTCAGCATGACATGAGCGTGAGGGTTTCCGTCCCCTTTGTCATGGATGGCAAAATCCACGCACATTCCTTTGGAAACAAACTGCTGATTGCAGAAATCCCGGACAAGGGCGGCGTACTGGTCGGGCGGTATCTCTCTGGGGATGGTAAGCACCCACCGCCTTGCAAGCTGGGAATTCCATTGCTTCTCCACCGCTTCGGCGGCGTTCCATAAAGTATTGCGGTCTGCATACGACCGTGGGGCATTTGCCGGAAGCAAGATTTCATTGTGGACGATACCACGCTTTTCCGGGTAGTGCTTCACTTCCTGATCGTATCCACAGAACAGCTTTTCGCCGCTCTGGTAGGCAGCGGCGGCAACCGCAGACTGCTGTTGGCTTCGCTGCACAATCGAGATTTCGTTGTGTGGACAGGGCATTTCGTGTCCCTCCTTTCGGTAATTGGTGGATGGGGTGGCGTTTTACCACCTCATTTGGGGCAGAAAAAAAGCAGGAGACCTTTTCAGATTTCCTGCTCGGTGGTGCCGCCGGTGGGCGGCTGGTATTCAGTTTTGAAAGTTCGGGTCAGGGTGGCCCGATGATGAAATAAAATATCTGCATGAAGATTATTCAACTTCTTTTAGTAATTCTTCAACAGAAATACCGTAAAGTTTTGCAAGTGCAAAAAGATTTGATGTGGAAGGGTCGGATGTTCCATTTTCCCATTTTGAAACAGCCTGCCTGCTAACACCAATCGTTTCAGCAACAAATTCCTGCGTCATTTTGCACTGTGTTCTGTGTACTTTGAGTGCTTCACCCAACGATTTCCTCACTACGGATTTTTCCTGCCGTACATCTTTTGAATGGATATATTTGAGTAATGCACGAACAATAAGGGTAAGCAAACCAACAAAGATACATAAGAAAATTATTCCAACGATTATCATAAATACGGTTACTTTCATTTGACCACCTCCTAATGTTGCTGTTGGCTTCATTTCTCTGTACGGATATATTTAAGCAATGCACGAATAACAAGGATAAGCAAGCCGACAAAGATACATGAGAAAACTATTCCGACTACAATCATAATGATGTTTACTAACATTTGGATGACCTCCTTTCTTTGTTGGCTTTATTCTATCTGAATTACCGTGTTGCTACCACCAACTATCAAGCAATTATCAGTTGCATATCGGTTGCACAATGATAGCGTTCTGTTTTTTGACCTTATTATACTAAATTACCGTAGATAAGGATAGCTCGACTGATAAAACTTGCTGGACGGGAACAGCTTGCAGCGCAAGGTGTTTCCGGGCGGCAAGTCCAC
>NZ_QUJI01000031.1:0-33136 GCF_003480545.1 Clostridium sp. AM29-11AC | reverse complement strand
CCGCAATTCATTCAAAAATCTTCATTTTAGACTTGACTTTTAATAGTTAGTCTTTCCTTTTTTCGTACCTTTCCCCTTTTTTCACAGCCTTCTATGCGAGGTTCGGATTGATCTGCATAGATCTTCATCAATTTGTAAAACCTGTCCAGGAAAAATATAAGTGCATTTTTAGAATATCGGCAAAGGATTTCTTTCGATATATGTATTCGCCTCCTTTTTAACGTATCACATTGTTATAATTTGACACTATAGCGAATATCGGTGTTTATCAAAAGCTGGTTTCGGAGCTTACCCAAGCCATAGGTTCCTACATCAAATCAGCCGACAGAGACTGCGAGGTCTACCCCGCCCCCTTCGCAGTCAACCTGGATGCAGAGGACAAAGACTGGGTAGAACCGGATATTTCCGTTATCTGCGATAAGTCCAAGCTGACGGAGCGCGGCTGCTCAGGAGCACCGGATCTGATTGTGGAAATAGTTTCTCCTTCCAGCCGGAAAATGGACTATATACGGAAAACAAATCTTTATCTGGATTCCGGCGTCCGCGAATACTGGATCGTCGATCCTGCAAAGGGGTATACTATCAAGTATTACTTCGAGGATGACGACGCGCCTGTCATTCTTCCTTTTAATGAGATTCTGACGGCGCAGATTTACCAGAACCAGCTTTCTGTCTGCATCGCGGATCTGCTGAAATAAAGCAGGATTTCTTTTCCACAGGAGCTTCCTCTATCTGAGATAGCTCTTTCCTTTTTCATATCCCGGCAGGCCGAACGCCTGCCGGACTCCCCCTTTACTTTTCCTTTTTTCGTACCTTTCCCTTTTTTCACAGTTTACCGGCCAGCCCCGCATGATTTTCCATCTCAAATCTTGATTTTGCCTGACAGAGTGTTATAATAAAATTGCTTTTATTGAACGGGGACATAGCTCAGCTGGGAGAGCGTTGCGTTCGCAACGCAAAGGTCGCGGGTTCGAATCCCGTTGTCTCCACTTTTTTAAGGATCGGGATTTAAACGATTCCAATACCGGCTTATCGCATTCATGAAGAGGGCTTCTGAACGATCTGTTCAAAGGCCCTCTCTCATATTATTTCATTATTTCAATGCTTTTTGTCATCTGTCTCTGCTGTCCCTTTCTCAGTCTCCGGAAACGTATCCGCCCCATCTCATCACTCATGCAGCTCCAGCGGCAGTCCGTCTGGATCCTTGAAGAATGTCATCCTCTTCCCGGTAAATTCATCCACCCTTACAGGCTCTGTTTCGATTCCCATATCGTTTAATTCCCTCACTGTCTCCTCTATATCTTCCACAGCGAATGCCAGATGCCTGAGCCCACAGGCTTCCGGATAGGACAGGCGCTTAGGCGCTCCCGCTATTCCGAACAGCTCCAGCTCGCAGCCGTCCATCTGCAGATCCAGTTTGTAGTCACCCCAGTCTGCCCTGTAATTCTCACGGATCACCTCAAAGCCCAGCTTGTCCACGTAAAACTCTCTGGATTTCCTGTAATCCGATACAATAATTGCCGCATGATGTATTTTTTTCAGGTTCATCTCTTCCTCTCCTCTCTCATCCTCTATCATATTTCTGGTCTTCAGATGCCTGCAGCCGTCTTCGCCGAAATCACAGGCTCTCAACTATTATACCATCTCCTTCGGATATGGCAGCCTCCGGCGGAATTCAGCGCCCGGCTTTCAGCAGTAAATGCTGAAACCGGTATGCGCAAGTATAATGACTGCTTTACAGTCATTATACCATATCCTTCGGATATGCTATTCTTTCCTCCTCTTCCCCCTGTATTTCTCATTTTTCCTGACGTCTTATAAAAATCCGCAGCATTTCATCCTCAATTCCATTAATTTTCCATTAAGTTCCCTCCGTATCCTTGATTTTCTCCCTGTAAATGATACAATAGTTTCTACATATATAAAGGAGGACTTTATGAAAACCAGAAATGTTTCATCAATCATTGTCAGGATTCTCATATCAGCAGTGCTTATCTTTCTGCTGTTTTATTCCATGCTTCCGGCAATTAACCCAAAGGATAAGAATTTCTTTATCTTCCTTATCCTCTGCATTCTGATCGTTCTTGTGGTCAACTTTCTTTCCTATATGAAGGATTTTCTTCAGACGCTCGGCTCCGGACGCGGGGTGGAGATGGTCAGGGATGAGACCACCGGCCAGTTCGTATTCCGCAAAAACAGCGGGAGAAAAAGCCCTGTCAATATGGGCAGGCCGCTGAAGTACGGCTTTATTGCCATCGGCATCATCATCATTTTTATGACTGTCGCTTCCCTTTTAGGCATCCAGTTTTTCAATGCCACAAGGTACCGCGACCTGATTACCATTGAAAATGGTGACTTCGCCGAGGATGTGGCTGAGTTAAACATGTCCCAGATTCCGGTGGTGGACAAGGATACTGCCTCCCGCCTGGGAAGCAGAAAGCTGGGTGAGATGACGGAGTTAGTCTCCCAGTTTGAGATTCAGAACGATTACACCCAGATCAATTATAATGGCGCTCCCTACCGCGTGACGCCTCTCCGGTATGCAGATCCCATCAAATGGCTGTTTAACCACCAGGAAGGACTGCCGGCCTACCTGACCGTTGACATGGTGACCCAGGAGACCAACCTGGTGTGGCTGGACAGCGGCATAAAATATTCCCCAAGCGAATATTTCTTCCGCAATATCTACCGCTACATCCGTTTCAACTATCCGACGAAGATATTTGAGACTGTTTCCTTCGAGATTGATGACAGCGGAACCCCCTACTGGATCGCGCCGACCATCTCCTACCGCATCGGCTGGTGGGACGGCAAGGATATTAACGGTGCTGTCATGGTCAATGCTGTTACAGGCGAGAGCGTCTGGTACCCGAAGGAGGAGGTTCCCCAGTGGGTCGATCAGCTCTACTATGCGGATCTTCTGATCGCACAGCTGGATGACAATGGAAAATTCCAGCACGGCTATCTGAATTCCATTTTCGGACAGAAGGATGTGCGCCGCACCACCTATGGCTACAACTATATGGCAATCAACGACGATGTCTATCTCTATACAGGCATGAGCTCTGTTACCGCCGACGAGTCCAATATCGGCTTCGTCCTCGTCAACTGCCGCACGAAGGAAACGAAATTTTACACCGTGCCAGGAGCCACAGAAACCTCGGCCATGGCCTCAGCCCAGGGACAGGTTCAGCATCTGAACTACACGGCTACCTTCCCTCTGCTCTTAAATATTTCCGACCGGCCTACCTACTTTATCTCCCTGAAGGACAACGCAGGGCTTGTGAAGATGTACGCCTTCGTAGATGTCGAACAGTACCAGATCGTAGGCACCGGGCAGACCATCGATGAAGCCAAGAGCAATTACAGAAAGGCGCTGAATCTTGAGGATGTGGATCTTCCCGAGGAAACGGAGAGCACAGAGATCTCCGGAACCGTAGCCGCCGTGGCAGACGCCGTTGTTTCCGGAAGCACCTGCTACTACTTCACCCTTGAGGGCGACTCCCATGTGTACACTGCATTTATCGATGTAAACGAAAGACTTCCGTTTATGCAGCCCGGCACACAGCTGGAATTTTCCTATTCTGAGGATGGAAATGTCCGCAGTGTAACGGAAATCCGAAGCATCACCACCCCTTCCGTCCCTGAGGCACCGGCAGCTGCCCCGGAAGGTTCCGGGACTTCGGCCGGCTCTGCAGTCCAGCCCTCTGAAGGTGCTATGTCTTAAAGCTGCAGCTGCCTGAGTTTTATGCATCAGCCTCTGCAAAAACTCCCGCCTGAGACAGAACAGTCTCTTCCCAGGCGGGAGTTCTTTTTTCCTTCTTCTTGCCATTTGGCCCCTCTCTCTTTTCCTCCTTCCCCCTTCCCCTGTCCTCTGCCCCGCAGCCTTTATCCATTACTATTTGAAATTTTTTGCCGGTTCCGCTATAATACAATGAGAATTTTGCCGGGCCCGTATCCTGCCTGTCCGTGTGATTCGGGCACAGCTCAGACTGGCTTTACTTTTTAATCTGGAGGAATCATATGAAAGCAGAAGACATGATTATGAAACTTGGAATTGTACATATATTGGATTCTAGTGTGGGAGTCCCTGTTCTCTCCGACTGTCCCATTGATCTGTCGGGGGATCTCTCAGATTTTTTGAAGGCTCATATCGAAAAATTTACAGAGAGCGACGATGTGAAGCACTGCCGCTTCGGAGAGGGCTCTGAGGTCAAAAAGCTGCTTGAACAGTGTACGCCGGAAAACTTTGTGGAGACAAGCAAACGTCTGGCAGAGCTTCTCTATGACATTATGAATGCCAATATTGACATTCCTCCGGCGGATCTGGCTGTGGTGGTGTTTTCTGCTTCCGGCAGCGACTACCTGGCCTTCCTGAAAATGAATTATAAAACCTCCTACACTCACCTGACCAGTGAAAAGGAGGGAAAGAACAGCAACAGCATTATCCTTCAGCGGGCTCTCCTGCCGGGACAGGGCCAGAAGCTCTCTGAGGCCTTTGCCGTAAACCTGGGGACAGGCGAGCTTCTCGTAACGGAAAAAAAATATGAGGTCAACGGGGAAAAACGCCTGTATTTTTCTGAACTGTATCTGGAATGCCACGCCCCCCTGTCCCAGAAATCCAAGCTGGATCTCGTAACGAAGGCTGTGGATCAGGTAAACCGGAAATACTACGGCGACGACGATGCCGAACGGAAAATGGAAATTAAAAACGTGATCTACAAGGAGCTGGAGGAGGAGGGCGCACTCAAGGTAGAGTCCCTCCGGGAGAAGGTATTTCCGGACAGCCCGGAAATGCAGGAAGCCTTCGACGAAAAGATGGAAAAGTACAATCTGTCCTACGAAACCGTACAGCCCAAAAACGAGCAGACTGTCAAAAAGTTCAAAAGCCAGCGCCTGACCACCGATACGGGCATCGAGATCACGATTCCCATGGAGGAATACCAGAATCCGGACCGTGTGGAGTTTATCACAAACCCGGACGGAACCATCTCTGTGCTGATCAAGAATATCGGCCATCTGGTGTCCCGGTAGCCCTTTCTCCTTCTGCCCCGAATTTCCAAAATACAGCAGGCTCTGAGCGATCCTTTCCGGATTCCTCAGAGCCTGCTTTTCTAAATCATGGTCCTGTATCCTGATTTCCACCTGGACAGAAGCTCCCCTGACGCCTGCCTGCGGCTTTTTTCATCCTGGTTGAACATCTCCTCCACCCGGCGGACTCCCTCCGACTTTCCGGCCCTTGAGACCGTCTCGTCGAAGGCCTCCTTCCACTCGTCCTTTTTTTCCTCCAGAAGGACGCCGCCGAACCGTTCCTTTACCTTGAGCTTTGGATCCATCAGAGTCAGATAATACATCCTTCTCACCGTGTCCTGGTCTTTTCTGTAAATCCAGGACATCTCATAGGCCTGCATGGCCTTGTCAAACCAGAACAGCCCTGCATAGCAGGCTCCGATATTATTCCAGACACGCCCCAGAAACTCGTCATCTGCCGCCGTATTTCTCCGATCGTCTAAGAGCTTTTCATAGCAGCTAAGGGCCGTCCCATACTGGCGCAGGCTGTAATAGTAGTCAGCCGTTACCTTTGCAAACTCAAATGGCCCCATGCCCCGGTAGGTGGCAATCTTCTGCCGGAAGGCCGTAATTTCCTTTGTGTCATAGTAGCGGCACTCCTCCAGGATCATGAAGATCAGCTCATCCTTATCCTCTCCGTTTCGCAGACCGTTCTGGATTTTTACGGAGAGAACCGTCATCTGGAGCTCCTTCTCGATGAACTCCGTCAGGCTGTCATCCAGCAAATGATCCATGGCCAGAAGCGGATAATTGTAAATGACATAGCAGAGCTCCTGGGAAGACCAGATGTGGATGCCCAGCGCCTCAATGTAAAGAGGATTTTTTACCTCCTCCTGTCTGCACAGTATCAAACTCATAGTATAACCTCTTGTCTTACCATCGCTTTCGTGGCGGGGAACAGCTCTCCAAAGCCCTTATCCTTCGCCATAATGATCATTGTATTCTCATCGGAAAAACCGATTGTCACCTGAATCCTGTTTGTCTTGTTCTCCCGCTTTGGAAAATCGGTAAGCTCTACAGAGACCGTCCGTCTTTTCCTCTGTTCCAGGGAAGAAATGGTAAATTCCAGGCTGTCCTCTCCGTCCGCGATCAGCTCCACCGTGCTTCTGGCCTCATACCAGTTGTCCCCTGCGGCAGCCAAAACCAGGTTGATATCCCTGCCGCGGCTCACTACCCGCATGGATACCGTGTACCTGAGTCTCCCCTCGCAGACGCAGATAAAGGGATAAGCTGTCTTCTCCTTCAGATAATCCGAAGCCCTGTAGGCCGCTCCCTTGGAAAACAGGCCGAATTCCGCAAATACACGCCTTCTTTTGCAGACCTTCTTCATGAAGCTGTCTGCCCAGTCGGTAGTGGCAAAGCCGCTGCCCGTCAGGATAATGGCTGAGAACAGTCTTTTATCGAGAATCCGGTCTGCACAGGCTGCCAGGAACTGATCCTCTGAGGCTGCCCCCTCGGGCCTCGCCAGGTACTCCATGGTAATCTCCTCCTGAAGCATCTCGCTGTCAGCCGTCACAATCATCTGTCTGGAGCCTCTCTGGGTCTTCAGCTCATAATATCTGGCACAGCCCTCGGAGAGCTCGAACATTCCCACCTGATTGCTCCACACATCCCTCTTCTGGCTCATCACATAGTAGACGAAGCTCTCCGTATGGCTGATGATGTGGACACGGTTTCTCGGGATCTCCAGATAATCGGCGCAGTAGAGAAGGCTGTCCATCAGCTTTACCTCCGTCTTTCTGAGGGTGATGACAAGCTGGCTTATCTGTTCCTCTTCCATGGCCTTCCTGGGGATTTCCACGATTTCCTTTAAAAACCGTTTGAGAAGCTCCAGACCGGAAAATTCCTGCCCGCCCATCTCCGTCTTTTCATCCTTCATGAGCCTGGTCAGCAGTCTGTCTGCAGAGGGGTCTCCCGCCATGGCCCGGACCGAGGCTTCCTCGCCTACATACCACTCATCCGTCTGCCTGTTCTTGCAGACAGCCGTCCTGACAGTCCAGGTCCGCTCAGGCTCCGCAGCCGTTATGGATGCGTATGCATCGCACAGGTCAATTCCAAGTACAAGTCCGTCCATCTAAAAGTTCCTTTCTCCGTTCTCCTATATCACGCCAAACAGCTCTGCCACAGAGGCATCTCTCACCAGATAGCGCTCCATCTGCTCTCTGAGCGTGTTCTCATTCTTTACATCATAGCTTAAGCTCATCTCATTGAGAAGGGCAAACCTGGTATCCTGCATCTTTACCGGAGGCTCTCTCCGCTCGATGGTGCCGCAGACAGCAGGCTCTTTGTCGTCTCTGTTTTTGTAAATCTGGTATTCCAGAACCTCTCCCTCGAACACTACCTTTTCACGGATATAAATTCCCTTGTATACCTCCTTAAGCTCCTCACAGGAGAAATCCTGCTCCTCGGGCAGCACCCTCACCTTAAGCACAGGAGCAGAATCCTTTTCCCCATGGTACTCAATGATCTCCTTGTCCAGAAGCCTCAGAGGAACAGGGGCAAAGCGGGAAAGCTCCTTAAAATAGGCAAACTCCATCCCCGATTCCAGAAGCACAGCCGTCACACTCTGGCACAGCTCCCTCTGCTCCTTTGTCAGGGCAGGCAGCGCCGAATAATACTTCGTCAGCGCCAGCAGATAAATATCCGGGATCTTCTCCCTGTCTGAGCTGTTGTAGATCGCGCCCTCCAGATAGGCAAATACCTTGTCCTGGGCCGGCTTCTCTTCTATGAAATACTCAATGCACTTTACCGTGAAATAGGCCCTGACAATCAGTTCCTTCGTCTTTTTCCTGGAGGCATAGAGATCGAACACCCGGTCCATCTTCTCCGTGCAGCCGGTAAACAGCATCTGGCACAGGAGTCTCTCCTCCATGTCAGCCGTGTCCACCTGCTCGCGGATTCCGGCAAGCAGAATGTTAAACATCTGATCCACTGTCCCGTTAAAATATTCGCACAGGTAATCCAGAATCGTGCTCTCCGCCTGTCCTGCAAGGAACACCTGGAAGGAAAGGCTCAAAAGCCTCTGATCCTCCCTGAGCAGGGAATCCAGGAGCATCTTGATGACCAGCTCCCTGAGCTCCTTAGTTCCCATCTCCTCGCTCCCATAGCGGCAGACCATGTCATAGGCCTCTGTATAATAGCCCTGGGAAATCAGGGCCTTCATCACCCGGGCCCTCTCTGTGCCGCTCATGGAATCCTTGTCCACAGACAGCAGGAAGGAGATCGCGGGCTCTCTGTTTCCCAGCTCTCCCGGCAGAGCGCACCGGACATAGTACCGCGTCAGAACAGACAGAATTTTTTTCCTGTATATGGGGTGAAGCGCCGGCTCTGAGAGTGCCCTCAAAAGCACCTGGGCCTCCGACTCTCCCATGCCGCCTGCCTCTCTCTTTCCCTGTTCCTCTGCCTGTTTCCCGTCTCCTTCCTCTTTTGCTTCCTCCCTCTCAGCGCTCTCCATCACCTTCTGGCAGGCGTTCAAGAGCAGGATCGGGTGCTCCGGATACACTTCAAAGCACCTTCTGATCAGTTCCTCTTCCTCCATGGCCGCCTCTGCCCCATAGGGCGTACTCATAAAGCGGTTTCCAGCCCCGTCCTGGAACATCAGGATATCCCGGTCAGAAAACAGCGGCACATAGGCAGTTCCTCCGTTTAAGGGGTAGGCATCCTCTGTGGTCAGCTCCTCATGGCGCACCACCACATACCGGATTGCCTCATCCTTCACCGTCACCTTTCTGGATTTCAGCACAGAGGGGAGCACTCCCGCCAGCTGCCGATCCACCACATCCAGATAGATCATCCGCCGGTAAATGTAAGCCAGGTTCTCGTTTATCTTTCCCTCAAAAAGCTGAGAGAGGGCAAATTTCTCTATGGTTCTCTCATAGAGGCGGAACACAGAATCCTCCTGGCCGGAAAATTCCAGAATATTCCGGTAGAGCTTTGCCCTGCCCTCGGCATCCAGTTCATTTCCGTATGAGAAATAGAGAAGCATCTCCCTCGGCAGAAGCCTTCCATAGTCCTCAGGCATGGAGTAGAGGTAGTACTCGTAGAGTCTTGTGAGAGTGAGTCCCTCCTCCACCCCCTTCTCATACCACTCAAAATACCTGCCGTCTCTCTTGTTGCCGCGTATGAGCATGGAGCAGACAGACGCCAGAATCTGCGGATGGGCAAAATGGCTGTACAGTGCCGTCAGTATTTTAAGGCCGAAGGGTCTGTACTCCTTCTCCCTGTCCAGGAGTCTGGCAGCCGACAAAGCCAGCTCCTCTGTCAGCAGTCCTCTCTTCGCCCCAAAGTAGATCACATGGGACTCGAAGGCTTCCATCTCCTTCAGGAAGCCTGGTTCCCCGGACAGGATCCGGCAGGCCTCCAGAAACAGAAACGGGCTCGCCGCCCCCTCCCGAAACTGCCTGCGCAGATCGGCGTAGACCGTAGCCGGATTTTCCGCAAGCCCCGGATCGAGCCTGAGCATCATCATATAGAAATAGAAATTTCCCTGTTCTCCTGCAAAATAGCGGCGCAGAAGGCGCAGGAAGGACTCCCTCTGGTTTTCATCACCGGAGACCGTCACCTGCAGGTACTGGAACAGGCAGTAATTCATCACCTTCTCATCCCGCTCTGCGAGAGCCTGCTCCCTCACCGCGTCGAGAAGGGCTGCCGCCCGATCCTTCCTTCCGGAAAGCAGCAGACACTCTGCCTCCAGAAGCCGGATGAACACATCCTCGTAGGAGATCTTCATCTGATCCAGCAGACGGCTCATGGATGAGAGCAGCCTCTTTCTGGAAGTCCCCCTCTCATCCTGGTGCTCCGCCCTTTTTTTCCCCTGTCTGCGCCCGGTCTGGGAAAGGGCTCCGGCCTCAGAAGCTCCCTCTGTGCTCTCGCTGTCAGCCTCCAGAACAGACTGGCCCTCATACTGAAGCCGAAGCTCCAGGTAGCGCTTTAAATCCTCCCGGAAGGCAAGACTTCTTCTGGCCTTCTCCGAACCTGCCGTCACCTCAATATCAATCCTGTGCCTCTCACCGGCGGCCGTCACAAAGATGGCCCCGTAGTTGTTTCCGCCGTGGAGGTTTTCTGACAGGATCAGATAGGGGAGCCTGCATACTCCGTCCTTAAAATCCTCCTGGGTGGCATTTCTCTTCAGCAGATGGATAAAATCTCCGTCAGCCTCCGCCTCCAGGCTGATATATCCCCAGCCCTTGGCCCGGACGGCAATCTCCCCCGGAACGTGCCCGGACAGATTATCATATTTTTTTATATCCTCGTCGAAGGAAATCCCGAAGGGCTCCTTCACCCCGAGTCCTGTCAGGAATTCCTCCATAAAGCTCTGTCTGCTGCCGTGCCCCTTAAGCCCCTCATAGACGGCCCTCACATGGGGATCCTGCATAAAGGGAGCCTCCAGAAAATCAGGGTACTCCAGAAGGCGCAGCGCCGTATCTCCATCCTTCCTGGCCACAGCCGCAAAGTCCTCCGGTGTCCTCAGGCTGCTCAGCACGCTGCCGGAGGCCGCCAGATCCACGTAAAATACGTAAGGGATCTCCACCTCACCGCAGTTTGTAACCAGGTTGAACATCCCGTCGATCTCATCTCCGGCCTTCATGAAGGTGGTATCCACCTCATAGGTAATGTGATTTCTCACTCCCCCAAACGAATTGCTGTCTGCCGGAATCCTGACTCTGTCGCTGGTAGAATACACCAGTCCCTTGATGCTGCCCCCGCCCTCACTTCCGATGAACAGCTCCCGTTTTACAGTGGTATTTGTTCTGATTGTCTCTTCTATCGCATCCGGAGTCCAGACCATCTGCGGACGAGCCGCGTCCACGATGCCCATAGCCAGCCGGTTAATTCGTTCTTTCATATAATCACCTGCAGTATTAATAGCCCAAAAAGCCTGATTTCTATTTTAGCATATTTTCCCTTCAATTACACTACATAAAATCGACTTTTTGATAACCGCTTGATTTCAGAAAATAAACTTGCTATGATAGGAACATACAAAAAAAGGACAGAGGCCGGCAGCTCTCGCCTGAGAACCGGCCACAAGGAAGGGATAGTATCATGACAAACAGTGAAAAAGCTCTGAAGCTCCACGAAGAGTGGAACGGAAAAATCGAAACCGTTTCCAAGGCGGCTGTAAAAAGCAGGGAGGATCTGGCTCTCGCCTATACCCCGGGCGTAGCTGAGCCGTGCAAGGTCATCGCCGAAAACCCGGAGGCCGCCTACAAATACACCATCAAGTCAAACACCGTGGCAGTCGTGTCTGACGGAAGCGCTGTGCTGGGACTGGGAAATATCGGCCCTCTCGCAGCCATGCCGGTCATGGAGGGAAAGGCCGTCCTCTTTAAGGAGTTCGGCGGCGTCAACGCCTTCCCCATCTGCCTGGACACCCAGGATACTGAGGAGATCATCGAGACGGTTGTACGCATTGCCCCGGCCTTCGGCGGCATCAACCTGGAGGACATCTCCGCTCCCCGCTGCTTTGAGATTGAGGAGCGCTTAAAGGAACGCCTCTCCATCCCTGTCTTCCACGACGATCAGCACGGCACGGCCATCGTGGTCCTGGCAGGCATCATCAATGCCCTGAAGGTGACAGGAAAGGCAAAGGAGAACTGCCGCGTTGTGGTAAACGGAGCAGGCAGCGCCGGAATCGCCATCACAAAGCTCCTTCTCACCTACGGCTTTGTCCATGTTACCCTCTGCGACAAAAATGGTATCATCTGCGATGGCATGGAAGGCCTCAACTGGATGCAGGAAAAAATGGCAAAGGTCACCAATCTGGAAAAGCAGACCGGCAGCCTTGCCGATGCCTTAAAGGGCGCTGATATTTTTGTAGGTGTGTCCGCTCCGGGCATCGTGACTCCTGAGATGGTTTCCTCCATGAACCATGACTCCATTCTTTTTGCCATGGCAAATCCGGTCCCGGAGATTATGCCGGACCTGGCAAAGGAGGCCGGAGCCAGAGTGGTTGGAACAGGCCGCTCCGATTTTCCGAACCAGGTCAACAACGTCCTGATCTTCCCCGGAATCTTCAAGGGTGCCCTGGAAGGACGGGCGTCCGCTATCACAGAGGAGATGAAACTGGCAGCTGCAAATGCAATCGCCTCCCTCGTTCCGGACGAGGAGTTAAGCGATGTGAATATTCTGCCGGCTGCCTTTGATCCGAGGGTGGCAGACGTTGTGAGCAGAGCCGTAAAGGAGCATATCCGATAGCCCTGACGAAAATCAGTTTTCTTAAAAGGAGTTTTTGCCATGTTAGCTGAACCAATGACGTTATACAAGCTGATGAACCTCTACATGCTCAAGCAGGTAAATTTTCCTCTGACAAACGCCCAGCTCTCCAACTTTTTTCTGGACCGGGACTACACCACCTACTTCACCCTGCAGCAGGCCTTAAACGAGCTTCTGGAAGCCGGCCTCATCCGTCAGGAGACCCTGCGCAACAGCACCCGGTATGAAATCACGAAAGAGGGCGAAGATACGCTGGAATTTTTCGGAAAAACCATATCCCCCGCCATTGTGGAGGACATGGATCAATACCTGAAGGAAAACAGGTTCCGCATGCGCAATGAGGTGGGGCTGGTGTCCGATTTCTACAAATCCACCCACCAGGACTACACGGTTCACTGCGAGGTGCGGGAAGGCAAAAATGTCCTTGTAAGTCTCGATGTCTCCGTCCCCGACAAGGACCAGGCCGAGATGATGTGCAGCCACTGGAAGGACAAAAGCCAGGAAATCTATTCCTTTATCATGAAATCGCTGATGACAGATAAGCCGGTAAACCCATGACACGATACTGCTTCCCGGCTTTCTGAAACTTCTGCAAAAGAAAGGAGTTTCCCATGTTCAGACAGGCCAAAAAGGCCTCCTCTCTGCGCTTTTCAGACCTGCTCCAGGGCGATCTGAGAGGGGCCAAAGTTCAGTTTAAAAAGAAATACAGAAAGATGAAGCGGAAGTATTACCTCTTCATCTTTCTCCCCGCGGTGCTCCTCGCCGTCGGCTACCGGGCGGCAGAAGAATACGCAGGGCTGAAGCGTCTCCAGGCCAGAAAGCTGGGCGCCAAGGCCGCTTCCGGCAAGGTACAGGAGAAAGCGGAGACCTTCACGCCTGAAACCATTTCCCCGCAGCCCCTGTCGGAAAAGGGCCAAAAAGAATAAGCGAAGGAAGAGGCGCGGCCCTGTGCCTGCCTGGGATCTGAAAAACGGACATCTCTCCGGTTAATCTTCCGGAGAATGTCCGTTTTTGCATCTTTTTCCTATACCGGCTCTGCTGAACCGGCGTCATTTGTTCTGACTGTTCTTATGATTCTATCTGATGGCTTTACCTTCTTTTCTCTTACCTGCTCTCCTGCTGGTCCGGCGCTTCCCCGCCTGCAGCAGTCTTTTCGATGAAATCCCAGATCTCCTCTCTCCCCTGCTTCGTCTCAGCAGAAAACGGGATCAGCAGATCCTCCGGTTCCATGCCAAGGCCGGTGCGCACCATTTTCACATGCTTGGCCACCTGGCTTCGCTTCAGCTTGTCTAACTTTGTGGCAATGATCACCGGGCGGTAGCCCTGGTTCTGGATCCAGCTGTACATCAGCCTGTCATTCTCCGACGGCTCGTGGCGGATGTCAATGAGCAGGAACACACACTTTAACATGGGGGACTTGTGCAGATAATTTTCAATCATCTTTCCCCACTTGGCCTTTACCTCCTCATTGGCCCTGGCATAGCCGTATCCCGGCAGATCCACGTAATACAGGGCGTCGTTAATATGGTAAAAATTGATGGTCTGCGTCTTTCCCGGCTGCGCTGAGGTTCTGGCGTAGGATTTCCGGTTCATCAGCGCGTTGATCAGGGAAGATTTTCCCACGTTGGACTTTCCGGCAAAGGCGAACTCCGGCTGGGTGTTCGCCGGGAGCCTGCTGGTCACTCCGCAGACTGTCTCCAAATCTACTTTCTTGATAATCATACTCGTTTTCTGCTTCCTCTCCTGTAATCCTAATCTGCAAAAGCCTCTTTCAGCACCTCGTCCATGGATTTCACAAAGACAATCTCCATTCCCTTTGTAATCTCCTTTGAGAGCTCTTCCACATCCGGCCGGTTCTTTGCGGGCACAAGCACTTTCTCCATATGAGCCATTCTGGCGGCCAGGAGCTTTTCCTTCAGTCCGCCGATGGGAAGGACCCTGCCTCTGAGCGTCACCTCGCCTGTCATGGCCGTCTTTGCGGACACCAGACGGTTTGTGACTGCAGACATCATGGCTGTGGCCATGGTAATTCCGGCAGAAGGGCCGTCCTTGGGCACAGCTCCCTCAGGGATGTGGATGTGGATGTCGTGTTTTTCAAAGTAACTGTTCTTGATGCCGTAATTCTCAGCCACGGATCTCACATAGCTCAGGGCAGTCTGGGCAGATTCCTTCATCACATCTCCCATCTGGCCCGTGAGCTGGAGAGCTCCCTTGCCCGGCATCACATTGACCTCTATTTCCAGGGTGTCTCCTCCCACGCTGGTCCAGGCAAGTCCTCTCACAATTCCTACCTGATCCTCGTCGTTGGCGTCCTCATACTGGATCTTCTCGCGGCCCAGGTATTTTTCCAGGTTCTTCTCTGTGACGCGGATAACCTTAGCCGTCTTTTTGCCGGCTGCCTCCTCCGGTGTCCCCTTCACAGCTTTTTTCGCTCTGCGGGACTTTTCGGCCTTTTCCTCCTCAAGAGGCTCGATCAGGGTCACGGCCGCTTCCCTTGCCGCCTGCTTCTCAGCCTTCTCCCGGGCTTTCTGGTTCATCTTGTCTTCCAGGATCTCCCTTGCCGCCTTCCGGCAGATGTCTCCGATTCGCCGTTCCAGATTGCGGACCCCTGCCTCCCTGGTGTAATTGTGGATAATCTTTTCCAGGGCTGAGCCTGAGATGGACAGCTCCTCCTTTGTGAGACCGTGGCGCTCCATCTGCTTTCGGATCAGATAATTTTTTCCGATGTGGAATTTCTCATTCTCCGTGTAGCTGTTTACCTCGATAAGCTCCATTCGATCGAGAAGAGGGCCGGGGATCGTCTGGGTGGTATTTGCAGTGGCAATGAAGAGCACCTCCGAGAGATCGATGGGGATCTCCACGTAGTGATCCCGGAACTTCACATTCTGCTCACTGTCCAGAACCTCCAGAAGAGCCGAGGCCGTATCTCCCTTGTAATCGCTGCTCACCTTGTCGATCTCATCGAGAAGCATCAGAGGGTTCTTCACCCCTGCCTGCTTGAGCCCCTCCACGATGCGTCCCGGCATGGCTCCCACGTAGGTTTTTCTGTGACCGCGAATCTCCGCCTCATCGTGGACGCCTCCCAGGCTGATTCTGACATACTTCTTTCCCAGTGCCCTGGCCACAGACCGGGCAATAGAGGTCTTTCCCGTTCCAGGCGGGCCCACCAGACAGAGGATTGGGCTGGTCCCCTTCTTTGTGAGGATTCTGACTGCCAGATACTCCAGCACCCTCTCCTTCACCTTCTCGAGTCCGTAGTGATCCTCGTTCAGGATCTCCTCCGCATGGCGCAGATCCGTGTTGTCCCTGGTCACCTTGTCCCAGGGAAGCTCCAGCACGGTTTCCAGGTAGGTTCTCAGAACATTGGCGTCCTGGCTTCCTCCTGGCATCCCCTTGAAACGCTCGATTTCCTTTGCGATCCGCTCTTTTACTTCCTTTCCGGCGCGAAGGGTCCCAAGTTTCTCCTTCAGCTCGTCTGCATCCGATACCGGGTTATCCTCCCCCAGCTCCTCCCGGATTACCCGGAGCTGTTCCCGCAGAATATAGTCCCTCTGATTCTTGTCGATGGCAGCCTTCACCTTGCCCTGGAATTCCTTCTTTACCCGGAACACCTCAATCTCCGTCATGAGGATGCTCACCACCTGCTCATACTGGGCGCTCAGGTAAACCTGGTCAAGCACCTGCTGCTTGGCCGTAAATTCCCACGGAAACTGAACTGCAATCTGATTTAACAGCTCCGGAAGCTCTGTGATGGCAAGAAGGTTCGGAAGTACCTCCCTGGCTGCATTCTGGTTGATTCTCCCATACTCCTCCAGCTTCTCCTTCACAATCCGCAGCATGGCCTCAGACTCCACCGGGCCGATTCCCTCGTCATCCGTTTCCCGGATCTCCGCCTCTCCCTCCAGGTAGGAGCCGTCCTCATTCAGCTCCAGAAGCTCAGCGCGGATTTCTCCCTCCGCCATAACACGGATCACGCCGCCCGGCAGCTTGACTAACTGCTTTACCATGGCGATGGTTCCCATGTGGTACAGATCGGCAATTCCGGGATTCATCTCCTCGGTCCTTCTCTGTGTCACCAGAAGCACCTTCTGATCCCCTACCATGGCCTTCTCCACGGCTGCAATGGACTTTTTCCTGCTTATATCAAAGCTAATAATCATCTGCGGCAGCACAGTCAGCCCGCGAAGCGCCACCACAGGTATGGTCAGTTGTCTGTTTTCCATTCAATTCTCCTAGTATTCTATCCGGTTTCTGCAAAAGCACATTCCATGCTTTCCAGGAAACGGACCATTTTTCAGACAGGCATTTTCCCTAAGCCAAAAAGGGATCTGTAATGACCTACAGATCCCCTCTGCCCGTCAGGGCCCGGCGGGATGCGGCCCTCAGCAGGAGCAGGGAAAAGCTCCCTCCTTCCGTGAAGTCCGGGGGCCTTTCCTCTGCGCCAGCCTAGGCGATCTCGCCTGTCTTATCCTTCTTTAAGCGTCCGGCAAATGACTTGCGGGGTACCGTATTCTCTCTGTATACAATCTCCGGCCCGCATTTGCCTTCCACCACATCCTTCGTAATCGTGCAGATGCCGATGCTGCTGTCAGACGGAATTTCGTACATAATGTCCATCATTACTGATTCCATGATGGCTCTGAGTCCTCTGGCCCCCGTCTTTCTCTCCACTGCCATATGGGCGATGGAATACAGAGCATCGTCTGTAAATTCCAGCTTCACGCCGTCCAGGTCAAACAGGGCCTGGTACTGCTTTACAATCGCATTTTTCGGCCTGGAGAGAATCTCCACCAGCGCCTCCTCATTCAGCGATTTCAGCGCGACAGTCACCGGAACACGTCCGATAAATTCCGGGATCAGTCCAAACTTTGTCAGATCCTCCGGCATCACCTGGGCTAACATCTCGTCAATATCGGAATTCTGTCTGTCAGCGATCTCCACCTCGAAGCCGATGGAACCAGCTCCCAGACGGTTCTCCACAATCTTCTCAAGACCGTCAAAGGCACCGCCGCAGATGAACAGAATGTTGGTCGTGTCAATCTGCAGAAGCTCCTGCTGCGGGTGCTTTCTGCCTCCCTGAGGCGGAACGCTGGCAACGGTTCCCTCCAGGATCTTTAAGAGCGCCTGCTGAACACCCTCACCGGAAACGTCCCTGGTGATGGATACATTCTCGGATTTCTTCGTGATCTTGTCGATCTCGTCAATATAGATGATTCCATACTCAGCCTTGCTGATGTCGTAGTCAGCCGCCTGGATAATCTTGAGGAGAATATTCTCCACATCCTCTCCCACATATCCGGCCTCTGTCAGCGTTGTAGCGTCAGCAACGGCAAACGGCACATTTAAGATTTTGGCCAGGGTATTGGCCAGATACGTTTTTCCTGAGCCTGTCGGGCCCAGCATCAGGATATTGCTCTTCTGAAGGTCCACATCCTGGGAGCCCTGGGAAGTGATTCTCTTATAGTGGTTATACACGGCCACAGAGAGCACCTTTTTGGCCTCCTCCTGCCCCACCACGTACTCATCCAGAAATTCCTTGATCTCCTTTGGCTTTAACAGATTGATTCCGCTGAAGTCAAGTCCTCCTCTGTTGTCTGCGTCTCCAAGCTCCTCCTCCAGAATCTCTGCGCACAGCTCAATGCAGTCGTCACAGATATACACGCCGTTGGAACCGGCGATCATCTTTCTGACCTGCTCCTGTGTCTTTCCGCAGAAAGAGCATCTGATATTGTCGTCTTGTCTGCCTGGCATTCGCCCACCTCTACTCTCTCTCTTCATAATCAGCGGCCTGCAATGACACGGTCAATCAGTCCATACTTCAGCGCTTCCTCAGCTGTCATATAGTTGTCGCGATCCGTATCCCTCTCGATGACCTCATACGGCTGGCCTGTATTGGCTGCCAGAATCTCATTTAACTTTTTCTTCGTTCTGAGAATGTTCTCAGCGACAATCTGAATCTCCGTCGCCTGTCCTCTGGCTCCGCCGGACGGCTGGTGAATCATAACCTCCGCATTTGGAAGAGCCAGTCTCTTTCCCTTTGCTCCTCCTGCCAGAAGGAAGGCGCCCATGCTGGCCGCCATGCCGACGCAGATAGTGGAAACATCACACTTAATGTAGTTCATCGTATCGTAGATAGCCATTCCAGCCGTCACAGAACCGCCCGGGCTGTTGATGTAGAGGTGAATATCCTTATTGGGATCCTCAGACTCCAGGAACAGAAGCTGCGCCACAATCAGACTTGCGGACACGTCTGTTACCTCCTCGCCCAGAAATACGATACGCTCCTTGAGCAGTCTGGAAAAAATGTCATAGGAACGCTCGCCGCGGCTGGTGGATTCAATGACGTAAGGTACTAAACTCATATAATGCCTCCTATTCTAATAAAAAGGTATGCGCCCCGCCGCGCAGATGCACGGAGAGACCATGAATTTTCCTGAAAAACAAAAAGCATAGGGGCGCCGGAAACTTCCGATATCCGGCAGACGGCGGCCCTGCTTTCAGAAAGCCCTGGCCGCCGTCCTCCTACCGTTATTTTGCAGCACTCCCTGTCAGTGTCATCTGCCCTGTGGAATTGTTCATCCTCCCGCCGGAGTCCGGCAAAGCCTGCGCCCTGCCGCTCTCCCGCGCTTGGAATCCCTGCTGATTTTCTTTTGCTTAAGCCCTCAGCTCGTCACCGAGCTGGGACATCCTTCTGAGCCTGCCGGCTTATACTAACTTAGCCTCAGCTACCAGAAGCTCAACTGCCTTTTTGACAGCCAGATCCTTCTTCATCTGCTCAAGCTCACGCTCACCTAAAAGACCCTTTAACTTGTCAGCCTCCATCTTGTAAGCCTCTGCCATCTTCGCGATCTCAGCGTCGATAGCCTCCTCTGACACCTCAATCTTCTCAGCCTCGGCAACCTTCTCCAGAACCAGGCCTGTCCTGATCTGTCTTACTGCCTGCGGCTTCATCTGATCCATGATGTTCTCTCTTGTCATGCCTGTGAACTGCATGTACTGGTTGATATCCAGTCCCTGGCTCTGAAGCCTTCTTGCATAGTCATCAAACATGCTGCGAAGACGTGTCTTGATCATAGCCTCCGGAATATCCATCTGAGCATTGTCTGTAACCTTGTCGATTACCTTATTCTCATTCTCAGCCTCTGCTGTCTTCTCTTTTCTCTCAGTCAGAGTCTTCTTTAAGTCCTCTTTGTACTCAGCCAGTGTCTCGAAATCAGAAACCTCGCTTGCAAACTCATCGTTTAACTCAGGAAGCTCCTTTACCTTGATCTCCTTCACTGTAACCTCAAATTTTGCTGGCTTTCCTGCCAGATCCTTTGCGTGGTACTCAGTTGGGAATGTTACCTCAATCTCCTTTGTCTCGCCGATGTTCATGCCGACCATCTGCTCCTCAAATGTATCGATGAAGGAGTGGGAACCAATGGTGAGAGGGTAATCCTTGCCCTCGCCGCCTGCAAAGGCCTTTCCGTCTACGTATCCCTTGAAGTCGATTACAGTCTGATCTCCGTCAGCAACCGGTCTGTCTGTAACAGCAACCAGTCTGGAGTTTCTGTCCTGAACGCTCTTTAATTCCTTCTCAACGTCCTCGTCTGTGACAGTGGCATCAGTCTTCTCAACCTCTACTCCCTTGTACTCTCCTAATGTCACCTCTGGCTTTAATGCAACAGTGGCTGTGTAAATAAATGGCTTGCCCTTCTCAATCTGAACTACCTCGATCTCAGGAGAGGAAACGATCTCCTCCTCGCATGCCTCAAGCTCTCTCGGGTAGGACATGTCGATCACTGCATTTGCTGCATCCTCATAGAAGATGCCTGCGCCGTACATTTTCTCAATCATGGCCTGCGGAGCCTTTCCGCGTCTGAAGCCAGGAATGTTAAATCTCGTTTTATTGTGATTGTAAGCTGCCTTCATCGCCTTCTCGAACTCTTCAGCGGACACCTCGATTGTAAGTTTTGCCATGTTTTTTTCTAATTTTTCTACCTGTAAACTCATTGTAAGGGTTCCTCCTTTAATATATGTGAACCGCCGTATCATCTGGGCGTTACACTTCAAGATAGCATTATAGCATATGTATTGCGTAAACGCCAGTAGAAAATCACGTTTTTCAGGAGTTTTTTCATCTGTTTTCAGGAATTTTCCGGCGTTTTTCCGCTATCCGGCGCCTGTCCGGCAAAAAAAAGCAGAAAGCAGGGCAGAGCCCCGCTTTCGTTAGAGCATATCCGGATTCTGATCATACTGGATAGCTGCCTTCACCTCTGCCGCATGCTCCCTGCTTGTGAGAAGTCCGAGGAGCTCAAGCCCCAGATCAAGGGCATAGCCAAGCCCCCTTGCCGTCGTGATCATTCCGTCTGTCACCACTCCCCGGGTGGTATGGACTGCGCCTCCCAGCGCGCCCTCAAAGCCTGGATAGCAGGTAGCCGTCTTCCCTTTTAAGAGTCCGAGGCTTCCCAGCACGCTGGGCGCTGCACAGATGGCTGCCAGCCTCTTGCCCTCTCCCGCTGCTTTCACCAGGGCGCTGCACAGCTTCTCGCAGCTTCCAAGATGCTTCGTTCCAGGCATTCCTCCCGGAAGAAAGTACACATCCGGCCTGTCCAGATCCACCTCATCGAGGACGGCGTCCGCCGTAATGTGAAAGCCGTGGGAGCCTGTCACCTCTCTCCTGTCAGAAATCGATACGAGCGTCACATCCACGCCGCCCCGGATCAGCACATCTACTGCCGCCAGGCACTCCACCTCCTCAAGTCCGTCTGCAAGAAATGCGTATACCTCTGCCATTTTGATTCCTCCTGATTCTCTGTGTTTTTATTTTTTTCCGTTTCCAATGTATCTCTGTTTCCCGGTTTCCATTGTATCAGAGAGCTGGCTGTCTTTCCAGCTCCCCGGTTTCTTCTCCTATGCCCGGTCTGTCCCGGCCGCTTTGATTCTATTCCTGGTTTTCATAGCCTCCCCAGCCTTCATTTTCCGTTTCGCCGGATGAATCCGTGTTTCTCTCCCCGAAGCCCCTGAGAGGAAATCCGCTCACGCTGTTTCTGAGCTCTGCATAGACCTCAGCCTCCGCCGCACTCACATAGGGCGCCACAAAAAAGAGTCCGATTCCGCAGGCCAGGATTCCCAACAGATACCAGCCCAGAAAGGAGAGGTCGAACAGGAAGAGCTGGAACTTGCTTCCTCTCATCATATCCTTCGTCAGTGCAAACACATCTCTCATGTCAGCGTCCGGATTTTCGGAGAGAATATAGGGGATCATCCGGTATTCAAAGGATTTGACAATTCCCGGGATAATCAGCAGAAGGGTCCACAAAAACAGGAACAGATCCCGAAAGAACATGATTTTTACGATATTTCCATAGCTGCCCGATGAGAAGGCATACAGAATCCTGCTGACTCCCACGGAGAAGCCTTCCGCCCTGCTCTCCATGAAAAACCGGTATACGCCCACTTCCATGGGGTTCAGCACAAAGATCCTGACTAACAGCCCCACCAGACCGGAGATAGCCACAAAGCTGAGCAAAAGCCCTGCTGCCATATCCCATATACCGTAAAACGTGCCTCCCTCCATGATTCCCTCTATCAGGCTGTCGATATCCACCCGGAACACTTCTCCCAGTCCCGATGCCAGGCTGAATATCAGAAGCAGCAGGAACGCCGGCCAGTAGTAAAGCCCGATCTGTCTCCATCCGCGTCTTTTCACTTCTCCAATCGACCACATATACCCATTCCTCCTTTTTTCCGAATCCGTCTGACCGGCCCTTGAATTTCCAAAATTTTCGGGCCGGTAAGGGATCCTGCCTGTATTAATATCAATATACATATCCTCCGGATATGATATTCTCTCCAAGGTATGTGCAGATATAATGCCCGCTCTGCGGTCATTATGCCATATCCTCCGGATATGACAGCCTCCGGCGGAATTTAGCGCCCGGCTTTCAGCAGTGCATGCTGAAACCGGTATGCGCAGGTATAATAACCGCTCTGCGGTCATTATACCATATCCTCCGGATATGCCATTCTCTCCGAGGGATGCGCACTCGCCGCTCGCCTTGCGTGAGCAAGCTCCCACAGGCTCGCTTGCGGTCATTA
This sequence comes from Clostridium sp. AM29-11AC, assembly GCF_003480545.1. Classification (NCBI taxonomy): domain Bacteria; kingdom Bacillati; phylum Bacillota; class Clostridia; order Eubacteriales; family Clostridiaceae; genus Clostridium; species Clostridium sp. AM29-11AC. Next base: position 10,771 of record NZ_QUJI01000031.1, on the reverse strand, counting down.
TATCATAAATCCACAAGAAATTCCCTTAATATTTTCTAACAGTTTCTGAAGTTTTCCAAATCGGCATCCTCTGCCCTTTATGATTCTTTCAATTCCGGCTTTCTGACCTCGCTGTTTTTTATTTTTCCATGCCTATACCCCTTAATCCCGGTCTTTATGTGCCTGTCCGGCCTTTTCGCCCGACTGATTGTCCATATTGCTGCCGTTTTATTCTGCTTTTATTTTTGCTTTTTTCATGTATAATATGTTTACAGAGAATTGTCTGCTGTGTTTTTATCTATTTTATGACTCATGAATCGGGGAGTGAATATCCATGGAAATTGAACGCAAGTATCTCATTGACCGGTCTCTTATGCCGGCAGACTGCCTGTCCCGGCCGTTTCATCAGATCGAACAGGCTTATCTGTCCACGGATCCTGTTGTCCGTGTCCGCAGGGAAGATGACAGCTTTTACCTCACCTACAAATCCCGCGGAAAAATGATTCGGGAAGAGTACAACCTGCCTCTGACCGCCGAATCCTACGCTCACCTTCTGTCGAAGGCAGACGGGATCGTGCTGACGAAGAAGCGCTACCTGATCCCTCTCGGCCAGACAGAGGCAGAAGCAAAGCTTACCATTGAGCTGGACGTATTTGAGGGGGCCTATGAGGGACTGATTCTGGCAGAGGTGGAATTTTCCTCCGAGGAAGCGGCCCTCTCCTTTGTTCCGCCCTCCTGGTTTGGACGCGAGGTTACCTTTACAGGAGAGTACCAGAACAGTGTCCTGGCCATGAAGACAGACAGATGAAACGAAAAATACTGAATCCCAAAGCCTGAGTGCAGAATTTCAGGAGGGGAACGCCAGACGGGAAAAGCGGCGAAGCCATCAAAAAATTGAAAGGGGTTGTCGGTTAATACCGATTTTTAACCCCTGACATGCAGGGAAGAGACAATCCCGGAGAATTCGGACTTTTTTTAGGACCGAATTCTCTGCCGGATTGCCTCTTCCTTTTTCTTCCTATTATTCTAGGACACAAAACCCCCTTATTTGGATTTTTTGAAACGCTCCATCCGTTAAGCGGCTTTCTGCTCCTTTTTTCCTTCGTATTTCTCGATTTCATGCTGCAGGAATCGGTGGTATTTCTGGATATTCGCATTGGATTCCTCCCGCAGCTCTTCCCACCGTTCATTGTTCTTCATGACTTTATTGCGGTCTGGATTCTTTTCCGCATTGTATCTGTAAAGACATCTGGATTTATGCTCACAGCAGCTGCAGTCCGCATCAGGTTCTGTTAGCTTTCGTTTCCTGTTTTCTTCAATGACCTTCCGGACTTTGGCCATTCCTTCGATCACAAACATATGGGCATCCCCAGGAGCATATTTAGAGCCATACCCAAAAAAGAAACGGCCCGCATGGTGCAGACCGCTTTCGTTATTCTGTAAAATCGTCCTTATCAAGAAAATCAAAATTGTCCTCGGTGTCCTCTAACCGCTTCGGAGGAAACCTCATCTCGTATTATTTTTTCGCCAGCGCACGAACTTCCTGGTGCTTATCTTTCATTCGGTTTTTCTGCCAGGAAATCTGTTCCTTTGATAATCTCCATGGAAGATTCAGTAAGCGATTTATCCTTATTTGCTCCGCTTGCTTCTCCGGCGGCAAAGAAGCACAGGATTTACAGATATGAGCCGTATGGCCTCTACCTGAAAATTTTTCATTGGCGTTGTATTCTCCGCAGACTTTACAATAATGACCGTGTTTTTTTATAGGTCCACTTTCTACTCACAGAGAGCGTATAGACTACGGATCGCTTCCATAATGATGTTCCATTCCAGCTCTGCCGCATAGGAAAACTTCCTGCGGTAAGATTCCCAAAGTTTCTGCATAACAGGACTGCTTTCCACTTCGTCCAAAACATCTTTTGCATCTGTAAGACGCCTTTCTGTTCCACGCTTATGGGCAGTTGCCAACAGTGCATCATGGAGCGTCTGCTGGTTCAATGTGTTCCCATGAAGCTGCTCCAGAATGTAAATATCATAGAAATCTCTCATGCGGGTGTTGGTGGTGGTTCTGGTGATAATCGTTTCCAGTTTTTCGGCCAGAACTGTTTCCAGATTGTACGCCCAAATATCAATGGAGCGTTCTTCCAGCATCAGTTTGAAAGAGTAGCGGACCTCTCCGGGGGTAATGACATCTCCCGTAGAAATGTCGATCTTCAAAGGAGTTACCACACCGTCAAAGGTTGCAGTCATGTTCACTCGAATCCCCGGATACTCCGCCTCATCCATAATCTCTGAAATACTTTTCAGCTGAAATTTGACACCATCATCAATCGGAACACTCACAATAGCAGAAATCAGATTTTCTATGTCCTCCACATTGACATTGGTGCCTTTTACAGTGGCATCCAAATCCATCGTGGAGCGGGCATCCAGACCAACCATGGCCGCTACCAGCATACCGCCTTTCAAAATGAATTTGTCACGATATTCAGAAAGGGAGATACGATCCAGAAAACGTTCCATCATATAGTTTCGCATTAAAAGCTGTGCATCCGCAGATTTTTTCCTGGAAAGATTACGAATCAAATCTTTTAGCTGCCTCGCTGTTTTTATCATAGAAGCACCTCCAAATACTGCCGTAAAATTTTTTCTACCCGGAACATACCGGCATACCTCATCAAATTCCGCAGGTCTTTGTCCTTTCTTCTGGCATACATCTTTAACGCACCTTGAAAAATCTGCGTCTCCATATTGTTCCGGCTGCGGAGCAGATCGCAGATGGTACGCTCCATGTCATAGACAGGAACCGTATGTCCAAAAGGTGTCTGAGCCGTTATCAGACCCACCTCATGCAACTCTGCTTTAATAGTAAACACCTGCACACCTTCAGCTTTCAGTTTAGTAGGGTTGTAGCCCGTCTTAACGGTAACGGTATATTCCATTGGTTCACGATCTGTCAAATCATGAAAAAATAAAGCCGTTTCATGGGAAAACACTGCCTGTCCAACCCGTAGATGAAGTAAATACATAGCGTCTACCCATGCATCCCTGGAAAGATAAATCCCATGTGCAACCCGCTCCAATTCCCGTGAGCGCACATAATCATAAAAAACAGGCTTGGAAATACCAGCAGATACTACTTGAGCTGTTCGCAGCATCCCGTCCTGTGTTTCCAGCAGATGATCCAGCTGTTCAAATTGTCCCACCGTACCACTTCCTTTCATACTAATATTATAAGCAATATTAGTTCAAAAGTAAAGTGATGTAAATTCGGCATAATTTTACTGACAGCTTAATGTTCAACAGTTTGGGAAATATGAAGTGGCAGCTCCGCCCCAATCGTTAGCCATCTTTTTCTCTGTTTAACGGATAAATTTCAGTGGCCGGTGTGATTCATACGAATCACACCGGCCACTGTGTAGGGGCATCTATTTCCCGACAGCCCCTTTCTGCATTCAGGGTCTCTCATCCAGATCCTGAAGTGATTTCTCATGTTCCGCTTCCACAAGAAGCACATCCTCCCAGTGTCTTTTCAGCACTGCCTTTCCGCCCCTGTCCCCGGTAAGGGCGAACAGTTCGTCTGCATAGCTTCCCTTAAACAGAACGGGATTTCCCGCCTCTTCGTTTCGCGACAGAGCCGCAATTCCCCGGCCCGAGCTCAGGGCCCTCTCTGCCAGGCGGCACACCTCCTCACCTGTAAGCCACGGCTGATCACAGACAGAAAACAGAAGCCAGTCCTCAGGCCCGGCCCCGGCCGCCTGGATTCCCAGACGGATGGACCGGGAGATCCCCTCCTCGGGTCTGTCATTGAGCACAGCCTGAATCCTTGCGGAGGGCCAATACTCACCGGCCGGTTCCTCTGTCTGGTTCCTCCCTGTATGCCCTTTCTCTTCTGCCTTCGCGGCCTCCATGACCGCTTTCTTTGCCAGCTCCCGGCTGGAAGTCACGAAAATGATTCTCGTTCCCAGCCTGCGCCTTACGAAAACTGCACACCGGAGGGCGCGAAGATACATGGGAATCCCGTCCACCGGATACAGGAGCTTATTGCCTCCAAACCGCCTGGACAGCCCGGAGGCCAGCAGAATGTGGTAGATCACGGCCCTATTTGAGCTTTCCGAGACCGCGGATTACCTTTTCCGGCGTGATCGGAAGCTCGTGGAACCAGAGTCCTGTTGCATTGTAGACAGCGTGGGCGATAGCCGGAAGCGGGGTGTTGATAACCACCTCTCCGATGGACTTGGCGCCAAAGGGACCTGTGGGCTCGTAGCTGGACTCAAACTCCACCTCCAGATCAGGGATCTCCACCCTGGCCGGTATCTTGTACTGCATAAAGGAATTTTCTTTGAGTTTTCCCTTCTCCGAGTAGTTAATATCCTCGTAGAGGGTCATTCCGATTCCCTGGACAATGCCGCCCTCCGCCTGTACCCGCGCAAGTGCCGGGTTGATAACCGTTCCGCAGTCCACGGCAGCCTTGTAGTTAATCACATCGATCTGTCCCGTCTCCAGATCTACCTCCACCTCGGCCATTCCGCACATAAAGGGAGGCGGTGACTTCGGTGAGGAGTGAGAAGCTGAGGCCTCCAGGGACAGATCGTTTCCGCACATGCTCTTCGCGGCAATATCTGCCAGGGAGACACGCTTTTCCTCATCCCCTAAAAGATAGACGAAAGAGCCGTCAAAGTCTGCGTCCGCCTCTTCTGCTTCCAGCATCTGGGCCCCCAGCCGTACAATCTTATCCCTGAGTTCCCCGCAGGCCTTTACCGTGGCCATACCCGTAATATAGGTAGTGCTGGAAGCGTAGGAGCCGGAATCATAGGGGGAGTTGTCCGTGTCAACACCGTACACGACGATCTGATCCACCTCGCATTCCAGACAGTCCGCAGCCATCTGGGCTAGGATCGTGTCACATCCGGTTCCCATGTCCGTGGCTCCGATCAGCATGTTGTAATGGCCGCTGTCCGCCAGGCGGATGGTAACACTTCCCACGTCCACACCGGAGATTCCAGAGCCCTGCATGGCGATTCCCACGCCCACTCCCCTGACTTTTCCATTGCCCATGTCTCGCCTTGGGTATTTGTCTTTCCAGCCAATCATCTGGGCAGCCCGGTTCATGCACTGCTCCACATGACAGCTCTCAAGGAGCTCATTGTAGTAGGCCGGCATCCTCTGGCCTTCCCTCACAAAGTTCATCCGGCGGATCTCAAGGGGATCGATCCCCAGAATTCCAGCCGCCTCGTTGAGGGCTGACTCCACGGCAAAAAGTCCCTGGGTCGCTCCGTAGCCTCTGTAGGCGCCGGACGCCTGGAAGTTGGTGTACACCACATCATACCGGAACCGGAAGGCCTCCGGCGTGTAGATGGGGATTGACTTGTGGCCGGAAAGGCCTACGGTTGTGGGGCCGTGCTCTCCATAGGCTCCCGTATTGGACAGGGTGTAGACGTCAATGGCCCGCACCAGGCCGTCCTTATTGAGTCCCATCTTCACCCGCACCTCCATCTCGTGTCTGGGTGAGGCTGCGATCATGGATTCATAGCGGGAATAAATCATCTTTGCAGGCCGTCCTGTTTTCATGGTGACAAGAGCCGGATAGATCTCTGACACTCCTGTCTGCTTGGCTCCGAAGCCTCCTCCGATTCTCGGCTTCACCACCCTCACTCTGGACTTGTCAATTCCCAGGGCCGTTGCCAGGATTCGTCTGATGTGGAAGGGCACCTGTGTGGACGAAACCACATTTAAGCGGCCGAAAGCGTCCATGTAGGTGAAGGTTCGGAAGGTTTCCATCATGGTCTGGTTGTTGGCCTTGGTGTGGTAGGTTCTCTCAAGCACCAGATCGCAGTCTGCCAGCACGGCATCCACATCGCCCTCCTCCTCGCCGCCGCTGGCGCAGAGGTTTCTCTGGTTATCCGCTCCCACCGGACAGAGGGCCTTCCAGTCCTCTTCCGGATGAACTAACACCGGATTGTCCTTGGCTGTTCTGAAGTCCAGAACAGGCGTCAGCACCTCATACTCGGTCTTGATCAGCTTCAGGGCTCTGTCCACTGCCTCCTCTGTCTCCCCTGCCACGACAGCAGCCACATCGCCCACAAAGCGCACCCTCCTGTCGATAATATACCGGTCATAGGGGCTTGGCTCAGGGTAGGTCTGACCTGCCTGGGTAAAACGGCATCTGGGGGAGTCCTCCCAAGTCAGCACGCAGGCGATGCCGGGAACCTTTTTTGCCTTCTCTGTGTCTATATTTTTCACAAGAGCGTGGGCGTGAGGGCTCCTGAGGGCCTTCACCACCAGGCAGTCTGACGGCGCAATGTCGTCTGTATAGACGGCCCGCCCTGTCACAAGAGCCATGGCATCCTTTTTCATCACCGGGCGGTTTACATAGTTTGTATTTGGGGCCTTCATGCGTTCTCACCCTCCTTCTGTCTTCTGCAGGCCAGCCAGTTTCGGATGGCTCTCATCTGGCCTGCATATCCCGTGCAGCGGCACAGATTGCCTGCCAGATATTCCCGGATCTCCTCAGAGGACGGGGTTCCAGGCAGCTCTCTTTCCATGGCAAGCACATTCATAATAAAACCAGGAGAACAGAAGCCGCACTGTTCCGCTCCCTGTTCTCCCAGGAAGCGCCCGAACTCCTCTGCCTCCTCCTTCAGTCCCTCCAGGGTGGTCACCTCTCGGCCCTGGACGCGCATGGCGGGAACTGCGCAGGAGAGCACCGGCTTTCCATCCAGCCATACAGTACAGAGCCCGCAGTTCGTTGTCTCGCATCCGCATTTTACGCTTTTATAGCCTCTGGCCCGGAGGAAATCGAGAAGCGTCATGTCTGCTCTGGCTTCAGCGGCCACAGCCTGTCCGTTTATAATACATTTTAATTCCACGTTTCATTTCCTCCCTTCCTCTCCAGAGATCTCTCCCTGTCAATCCTGTCAAGACAGCGCATCAGGAGAACACCGGCCAAATATTTCCTGTACTGGGCGCTGGCCCTCATGTTCGTGCCGAAGCGCAGGGACTCGATCAGCTTCTCCGCCGCCGCTTTCCGGTCCGCCACGTTCTCTGCAAAATATCCGTTTTCCACCGTTACGGCAGCCGCCCGGGCCGGCCTTGCTCCGATGGAAACTGTCGTTTTATCCCCTCTCTCGCAGACTGCCGCTGTCAGTACCGGGAAATCCACAGCCTCATTTCTCATGCTCTCATAGGATATTCGGGCCTGTCCCTTCCTCACCAGCACGGAAACGAGAATATCCCCGTCTTCTTTTCTGTCCAGAAAATCCCTGAGCGGCATCACCCCGGCCTTATAAAGCTTCACCTGGGCGTCCAGGGCCAGAAACAGGGTGAGCACATCCGAGAAGCCAAACCTTCCATAGATACTCCCGCCCACAGTCGCGCAGTTTCTGAACTGGGTTCCCACAATGTGACGCACGCTGTCTGCGAAGGCCCCGCCTGCCCAGCGGTTCAGCCCTTCGTGCGTTTCCAGGCTTCTCAGGGTGGCCATGCATCCTATCTCAAACTGCTCTTTTGTCTCCTCTATCTTCTCAAGTCCCAGCCCGCTCAAATCGATCAGCGTCTGGATTGTCCTGTTCTGAAGTCTGAGCCAGCAAAAGCCGCCGCAGATAACAGAGGATTTCTTCTTATTCAGTTCATAGGCCTCATCCAGGCTCCCCGCCATGACAAAATTCGTGTAATGAATCACGCCTTATCCTCCTCGTATTTTTCATTTTTCATTCTGTCCGTCTATTTGCAGTCTATCACGCCCATCTCTCTTCTCTTTCGTCTTCAGGGCATGTCCGGCCTGTATGCCGTGTCTATAGCAGGCATATTTTAACACAGATTGCGGAAGAGAACAATCTGAAAAAGTCATTCTCTTCCGCGAAAATTGTCTTCTGCACCTCCCCCGCAGCCCTCTGCTGTCTCTGGCAAAAATCAGTTATCCCTTTTTCCGGTTCCACGTACCTTCCGTCCCCTGGTCTCCCTTTTCTCTGTGCCTTTCACCACTCCCTTTTCCTTCGAGCGGTTCTGGCAGGCCATACAGTCCTCGTCAATCTCATATGCAGCATTTCCTTCTATAATTAAACGGATTCCCATATTGTTTCAACCTCCTATATCTCTATCATATGCAGTACTGATACAGGCTGTGTATCATGTTTTGGCATGACAGCGCATATATTAAGGCAAGGAAAAGGAGGTAAAAATCCCATGAAAAGTGAACCTGATTTAAAAATGACGGATCTCGATTATCTGACAGCGTCCCCTCATCTTCAGATGATCAAAGCCGCCCTTCCGTACATACATGTCCCGGAGCAGCGCTTTTTCTCCCTGATGGTAAAAATCAGCGAGCTGGAGCGCACAGTACGGCTGTTTCAGGAGACAGAAGACGGAATGGTCGGAATCTGCTCTCTCGAGGAGGATGAGCCGTCCTCTCCCATTGACATGTTAAATGCCATGAAGCCCTACGGCACGCCGCAGGAACAGGAATTTATCGATCTGGTGGCCAATTTTCTTCAGGGCTCCAGGCTTTACCAGTCTTACCGCGAGTCCGCGCCTGAAACCATCCGCCCTGTCTCCCCAGAGCACAGCGGCGGTACTGCAGAATCCTCCGCCAACTCCTCCGGCCCCACAGCCAGAAGCCGCGCAGAAGAGGCGGGAAGGCGGGATACCGGCCACTTTCCTATCGAACAGCTGAAAAACATGCTGCCGCCGGAGCAGCAGTCCCGCCTGGAAACGGCCCAGCTTCTCATGCAGACCATGCAGAGCTTGTCCTGAGCTCGCACAGCCACAGAAAGGATTGAAATTATGAACACTGCCTGGAAACAGGATCCCAGACTGAAAACAATGGATCCGGAAAAAGTAAAATACCTGTCAAACCTGGCCGAAACCGTGGAGCGCACTCCCAAAGACAAGCTGATGCCACTTTTCATGAGCATGGCGGCAGGCAGCAGCCAGTATCATTTCAGCGACGACGAAACGGATCTCCTTGTGTCTATCATGACAGCAAAGATGAACCCCGCAGAAAAAAAGCGGGTGGAAATGCTGCGAAGCCTGTCCAGGCGCTTAGGCGCCGGGAAACAGGGCAGGCCGAAAAAAGGGTAGAGAAAATATCCCTGCCGGCAAATCCTTTCGCTTCACAGGTAAGCCGGCAGAATTTTCTGTGAAAAAACGAAGTTTCCTGTTATATAAAAACGGCGGCCGCATCTGATATTCCAGAATGCGCACCGCCGCTTTCTCTATCCCCGGCAATCAGCCTGCGTCACAGAGCACAGACTTAGATTTCCTTCTTCCAGAGTCCGTGAAGGTTGCAGTACTCGTATGCAGCCACTGCCTCGTCTCCTTCGCTGAGAACAAACTCTGCCTCCGGCTTCTCTCCCGGATTCAGATATTTGATCTGGCTACCCTGCTTTGTCTCGAGAGCAATCCACTGGATCCAGTGAGCCTCCAGCATCGGGTGCTCAACCTCTCCTACCTTAACAGTAACCTTCTGTCCCTCCACTGAAACAGCAGGCACATGCTTCTCATGAGCTCCGTCGCTGGTTCCCGGAACAATCTCGCTCATCTTCTCTCCGCAGCACATAACCGGTACGCCCGCATTCTTTACATAAGTTACGATATTTCCACAATGCTTACAGACATAAAATTTTAATGCCATTTTGCACGCCTCCTTAATGATTTTAATATTGATTCTTATTATACTTTATTAGTGTTTAAAAATCAAGTGTTATCTGACATCTTTCTGATTTTTCCATATTCGTTCGCCCATACCGGCTCCGCAAAAGCGGATGCCCCGTTCCATTTCTGTGCTTTTCTTTATCCTCCGGGCGAGCCGGGCTGCTCTGCCTTCCTCATTTTGAGCACTTTTCCCACGACAAACGCATGAGTAAATAAATTGTGAACAAATCCCCTTTTATGATATGCTGAAAATAAAAAGGGGATTTGTGCTATGGAAGAATTGTTGGAGTGGATGGACTATATCGAAGATATACGACAGGAAAAGAAGGTCCGCCATAAACTAAAGGACATTATTGTCATAGTCTTGTTTGCCACATTGTCCAATGTAGACGACTGGGTGGAAATGGAGTTTTTTGCCCATTATCATGAGGAGTACCTGAAGAAATATATCGAACTCAAAAACGGGATCCCATCCCATGATACTCTTTGCCGTGTATTTGGGATGCTGTCACCGGAAGTGCTGCAGCAGTTATATCAGAAGTGGCAGGAATTATTAAACAAAGATGAGGGAAAAGCATTAAGGAAACTGATCTGCATTGATGGGAAGACCATGCGCTCCAACAAGAGAAAAGAGGGAAAGCCGAACCACATCCTGACAGCATGGAGCCGTGAGGATGGGTTTAGTCTGGGCCAGAAGGCAGTGGATGAAAAGAGCAACGAGATCACGGCAATCCCGGAGCTGCTGGAAAAGATCCGGATCAAAGGCCAGGTAGTAACCATAGATGCGATGGGGACACAGAAAGAGATCGCGGAAAAGATCCGAAAAAAGAAGGGGGATTATGTCCTTGCGTTAAAAGAAAATCAAAAGACATTGTATGAGGATGTACGCCTGTTTTTTTGTGATGAGCAGGAGAAGGAGCAGCTAAAGAAAAGGGGAACCTACTGTAAGACCATAGAAAAAGCCCATGGGCAGACAGAGATCCGGGAGTATTACCAGACGGAGCGGATTGGGTGGCTGAGCCAGAAAAAGGAATGGGAAGGCCTGAAAAGCATAGGGATGGAGGAAAAGACCATTCAAAGGGAAGGAAAGACTAACTATTAAAAGTCAAGTCTAAAATGAAGATTTTTGAATGAATTGCGG
>NZ_QUJI01000030.1:0-34030 GCF_003480545.1 Clostridium sp. AM29-11AC | reverse complement strand
AGCATACAGACCTTGGAGAGGGTCTATAAACACTACTACTATATAATACGAGGAAAATGATATAATTAATTTATCGTACAGGACAGGAAAAAGAATAGGCAGAGGGGGGATATAAGACAGTGAGTTAGAAAACGATAAGAAGAAAAGCTGGGGGAGGTGACTGCGGTAAAAAATAAAAAGTTTTTTATTGAAATCGCAATATGTTTCATAAGTGTATGCTATTTAATCACCTATTTTATGGTTCTGAAAAATATAGATGCCAGGAACTATTCGGCATTTTATTATCGCGTTACATACATAATTATAGTTCCGATTTTTTATTTTGTATCAGCACTCATGATAGCAGGGCTTATAAGACATTACTTATTTCAAAAAAAGTACGATACTGCTGTTAAAAAAATTTCTGGAATTGCTGTACTGCTGATCTTAATTTATATAGCCATGCTGATATATTTTTTTATTACCGGCAATTATCCGTTGGGATTTACGTTTCTTATTAAGAATCCGTGGGTATTTATAATTCCGGGTATTTTAGGGGCAATCGGCAGTCAATAGAGAAAATAAGGAGCATATGCTGATACTTTGGCTGCACTTTCGGCCGATAAGCGTGTATCACAATATGAGTTTCCATTATATGGAAATCCGGAGTATATCTTATCAGGCAATCAAACAGACAGCTCTGAATTAATCAGAGCATACTTGAATTTGTACCATACAACACAGCCTGATGGAAAAACTATGAATTGTTTTCAGATAAAAAGTTTGTTATATAAGGGAAGAGAATCCAATGGATAATTAAGGAACAGGCAGGCTTAGTTAAGTGAAGGATAATCGAAAATTATGTTGGCAGATATTTATAAGAATAAATGGATATGGATGCTGCTGAGAGGCGCCTTATTAGCTGGAATTCTATTTCATTCCCTTGTGTTTTTTACAATAAATAAATTTTATCCCCTCAGCGGTGCAAATTATTCTGTGGAACTATTGGAGCAGAGGGTATCTTGCAGAGTGTTTGCAGAGACAATTTCTGGAGGATGTTCAGGAATTTTTATTTTTGGCAGTATACTGCTGGCCTTTTCGATTCTTAGAAATGGATCTCTGAGAGACATACGCAGGTGGTTTGGATACTCTGCATTAACAGTTTTTCTGATGTTTGTCTGTACAGTTCCATTTGCAATGATCGATCCTTCTTTTAGAGGAGATTATTTGTTTCCAGTATGGGGGAACACTTTGGTTTTAATCGTTCTTTTTATACTCATGTCAGCGGCATATTTGATAAAAAGTATTTGGCTGGGAAAGTAGGTGCAGTATAGTTAGAAGCGGGAGGCTTTTAAGGATGCCTCCCGCTCTGTTTGTCATCAGCCGGTCAGAGGGTGTGTAAATGAAAAAGAGCCACATCTTCATGCTGGGACGGATGAGGCCGGAAAAATCCCAACTAAAAAAAGCCGCAGGGTTTCTTCCAAAATCCCCGCAACCCCCTAAAAACAAGGAAAATCCGCAAAAAAATATTCTGGAAGCCTTGACAGAACATGACAATCTGCTATAATGAGTAAGCGTGCAAAATTTTCATACAGGATTTTTGTGCGTAAAAACAGGGCTTTAAACGTAAAAGCCGCAACCAACAGACAATATCACAGGAGGTGAAAAGGATGCCTACATTTAACCAGTTAGTAAGAAAGGGAAGACAGACATCTGAAAAGAAATCCACAGCACCGGCTCTGCAGAAGGGATACAACTCTTTACAGAAGAGAGCTACAAACGTATCTGCTCCTCAGAAGAGAGGTGTTTGTACAGCAGTTAAGACTGCAACACCTAAGAAGCCGAACTCAGCTCTTAGAAAGATCGCCAGAGTACGTCTGTCCAACGGAATCGAGGTAACAAGCTACATTCCAGGTGAGGGACACAACTTACAGGAGCACAGCGTTGTTCTGATCCGTGGCGGCCGTGTTAGGGACTTACCAGGTACAAGATACCACATCATCCGTGGTACACTTGATACAGCAGGTGTAGCCAACAGAAAGCAGGCCCGCTCCAAATACGGTGCTAAGAGGCCGAAAGACAAGAAATAATTAGGTGAAAATTCAGATGAATTTTAGTGCCGGACTTTGATATTGACTTGTAGGTTGCAGGTTTAATCATAAGAACCGAGCACGACACGCATTGGAATTCATGCGAGTACCTAAGATCTAATGAAACGCTGCGGGAAACGAAATCTGCCTGCATATGCAGCGTAAAATAAGTTTCAGGCAGCCATATTAAGGAGGGAAGTAACGTGCCACGTAAAGGACATACTCAGAAAAGAGACGTATTAGCAGATCCGCTGTACAACAACAAGGTTGTTACTAAATTAATCAACAACATTATGTTAGACGGCAAGAAGGGTGTTGCTCAGAAGATCGTATACGGCGCATTTGACCGTGTAGCAGCAGAGACAGGCAAGGATGCCGTTGAGGTATTCGAGGAGGCTATGAACAACATCATGCCAGTTCTCGAGGTTAAGGCAAAACGTATCGGCGGTGCCACATACCAGGTTCCGATCGAGGTTAAGCCGGAGAGAAGACAGGCTCTTGCACTTCGCTGGATCACTCTCTACTCCCGCAAGAGAGGCGAGAAGACTCAGGAGGAGAGACTTGCAAAGGAAATCATGGACGCAGCCAACAACACAGGCGCATCCGTAAAGAAGAAAGAAGATATGCATAAGATGGCAGAGGCTAACAAGGCATTTGCTCATTACAGATTCTAATAGGAGGAAAAAGCTTTGGCTGGAAGAGAATATCCGTTAGAGAGAACCAGAAATATTGGAATTATGGCTCATATCGATGCTGGTAAGACAACTACAACTGAGCGTATCCTGTATTACACTGGTGTAAACTATAAGATCGGTGATACTCATGAAGGTACAGCTACCATGGACTGGATGGCCCAGGAGCAGGAGAGAGGTATCACTATCACTTCAGCGGCTACCACTTGCCACTGGACACTGCAGGAACAGTGCAAACCGAAGCCAGGCGCATTAGAGCACCGTATCAACATCATTGATACTCCAGGACACGTTGACTTCACAGTTGAGGTTGAGCGTTCCCTGCGTGTACTTGACGGTGCAGTAGGTGTGTTCTGTGCAAAGGGCGGTGTTGAGCCACAGTCCGAGAACGTATGGCGTCAGGCAGATACCTACAATGTTCCCCGTATGGCATTCATCAATAAGATGGATATCCTGGGAGCAGATTTCTACGGCTGCGTAGAGCAGATCAAGACAAGACTTGGAAAGAACGCTATCTGCTTACAGCTTCCTATTGGAAAGGAAGACAGCTTCAAGGGTATCGTTGATCTGATGGAGATGAAGGCCTATATCTACAATGACGAGAAGGGCGAGGATATCACTATCACAGATATTCCTGAGGATATGAAGGACGATGCAGAGCTTTACCGCACAGAGATGGTAGAGAAGATCTGCGAGCTGGATGACGATCTGATGATGCAGTACCTTGAGGGCGAGGAGCCGTCTGTTGACGAGTTAAAGAAGGCTCTTAGAAAGGGAACCTGCGAGTGTGCAGCTATCCCGGTTTGCTGCGGTACAGCATACAGAAACAAGGGTGTTCAGAAGCTCCTTGACGCTGTTATTGAGTATATGCCGTCTCCGCTTGACATCCCGGCTATCAAGGGTGTTGATATGGAAGGCAATGAGATTGAGAGACAGTCCTCTGATGAGGAGCCGTTCTCCGCTCTGGTATTCAAGATTATGACTGACCCGTTCGTAGGAAAGCTTGCTTACTTCCGCGTTTACTCCGGTACATTAAACTCCGGTTCCTATGTACTGAACGCGACAAAGGGCAAGAAGGAGCGTGTCGGACGTATTCTTCAGATGCATGCAAATAAGAGACAGGAGCTTGACAAGGTTTACTCCGGCGACATCGCCGCAGCAATCGGATTCAAGTTCTCCACAACTGGTGATACAATCTGTGATGAGCAGCATCCGGTAATCCTTGAGTCCATGGAGTTCCCGGAGCCGGTTATCGACATCGCTATCGAGCCGAAGACAAAGGCTGGACAGCAGAAGATGGGCGAGGCTCTGGCAAAGCTTGCCGAGGAGGATCCGACATTCCGTGCTCATACAGATCAGGAGACAGGACAGACCATTATCTCCGGTATGGGTGAGCTTCACCTGGAGATCATTGTTGACCGTCTGCTCCGCGAGTTCCACGTTGAGGCAAACGTAGGTGCTCCGCAGGTTGCTTACAAAGAGACATTTACAAAGGCCGTTGATCAGGAATACAAGTATGCAAAGCAGTCCGGTGGACGTGGTCAGTACGGACATTGTAAAGTTAAATTCGAGCCGATGGACGCCAATGCAGAGGAGACCTTCAAGTTCGAGTCCTCCGTTGTCGGCGGTGCGATTCCGAAGGAGTATATCCCGGCAGTCGGCGAGGGTATCGAGGAGGCAGCTAAGGCTGGTATCCTTGGCGGATTCCCGGTACTGGGCGTTCATGCAACTGTTTACGACGGTTCCTACCATGAGGTCGATTCCTCCGAGATGGCATTCCACATTGCCGGTTCCATGTGCTTCAAAGAGGCCATGAAGAAGGCAGGTCCGGTTCTTATGGAGCCGATCATGAAGGTGGAAGTTACTATGCCGGAGGAGTATATGGGAGATGTTATCGGTGACATCAACTCCCGCCGCGGCCGCATCGAGGGTATGGAGGACGTAGGAAACGGAAAGATGGTTAAGGCATTCGTTCCGCTTTCCGAGATGTTCGGATACTCCACAGACCTGCGTTCCAAGACACAGGGACGCGGTAACTACTCCATGTTCTTCGAGAAGTACGAGCAGGTTCCGAAGAGCGTACAGGAGAAGATTCTTTCCGAGAAAGCCGGAAAGTAATCAGAGACCGTAAAGGTTAAATTGTCCTCCGGCAGCCGGCTGCGGACTTGCGACGCGCCATCTGCAGGGGGTTCCGAGAGGAGCCCCGGATAGACAAAAATCTGCCGGGGGATTGTAAAATAGGCTTGAAAAAGATATTCTGATAGAATATAATTAGAAACAGCCTAACATATATCATCTAGCCCTTTTGCGGGCAAATTTAAGGAGGACGTTATAAAATGGCAAAAGCAAAGTTTGAAAGAACTAAACCACATTGCAACATTGGTACCATCGGACACGTTGACCATGGTAAGACAACTTTAACAGCAGCTATCACAAAGACTCTGCATGACAGATTAGGTACAGGTGAGGCTGTTGCTTTTGAGAACATCGATAAGGCTCCAGAGGAGAGAGAGCGTGGAATCACTATCTCTACAGCACACGTTGAGTACGAGACAAACAACAGACACTATGCACACGTTGACTGCCCAGGACATGCTGACTACGTTAAGAACATGATCACTGGTGCTGCTCAGATGGACGGCGCTATCCTTGTAGTAGCTGCTACAGACGGTGTTATGGCTCAGACAAGAGAGCACATCCTTCTGTCCCGTCAGGTAGGCGTTCCTTACATCGTTGTATTCATGAACAAGTGTGATATGGTTGACGATCCAGAGCTTCTTGAGTTAGTAGAGATGGAGATCCGTGAGCTTCTGAACGAGTACGAGTTCCCGGGCGATGACACACCGATCATCCAGGGTTCCGCATTAAAGGCTCTTGAGGATCCGTCCAGCGAGTGGGGAGACAAGATCCTTGAGCTTATGGATGCTGTAGACAGCTATGTTCCGGATCCAGTTCGTGACACAGATAAGCCATTCCTTATGCCAGTTGAGGACGTATTCTCCATCACAGGTCGTGGTACAGTTGCTACAGGCCGTGTAGAGCGTGGTACACTTCATGTATCTGATGAGGTTGAGATCGTTGGTATCCACGAGGAGACACGTAAGGTAGTTGTAACTGGTATCGAGATGTTCCGTAAGCTCCTTGACGAGGCTCAGGCTGGTGACAACATCGGTGCTCTGCTTCGTGGTGTTCAGAGAACAGAGATCCAGAGAGGTCAGTGTCTGTGCAAACCAGGTTCTGTAAAGTGCCACAATAAGTTCACAGCACAGGTTTACGTTCTGACAAAGGACGAGGGTGGCCGTCATACACCATTCTTCAACAACTACCGTCCGCAGTTCTACTTCAGAACAACAGACGTTACAGGTGTTTGCGAGTTACCGGCTGGTACAGAGATGTGCATGCCTGGCGATAACGTAGAGATGACAGTTGAGCTGATCCATCCAGTAGCTATGGAGCAGGGACTTCGTTTCGCTATCCGTGAGGGCGGCCGTACAGTTGGTTCCGGTAGAGTAGTTTCTATCCTTGAGTAATCACCAATACGGATTCATAAAATAAATGCGCGGCAAGCGCTTGTAATACGATACCGGTCTGCTCTGAGTCTCTCTCCGGGAGAGACCCAGGCCGGGGCGGTATCTTGCTCAAGTGGGATAAAAGCGGTGCTGCAAAGTCGATGAGGCTTTGCGGCACCGCTTTCTTTTTGCCGTAAGAAAATAAGAAAGAAGAAGGCCGGCCGCTCTGGCATACACCAGGAGCAGCCGGCCTTCATTCGAAAAGTGAGAAGTGAGCTGTCTGAATGATTCCGTTTTACTGCGCCGCCGTTCTCATCTCACTGATTTTCTGGTTGAGTTTTTTCATCTCCGGAATGACAAACAGGGAAACAATGATCGTGGAGCTGATGTCCGCCACCGGACCGGCAAAGAGAATTCCGTCGAGGCCCCAAAACAGAGGAAAGATCAGAATCAGCGGGATGAGAAGCACAAGCTGGCGCAGGGAGGACAGGATAGCCGCTTTGAGAGGCTGTCCCGTAGCCTGAAAATAGTTGGTAGAAACAATCTGAAACCCGGCACAGAAGATGCCAAACAGATAGATCCGCATACACTTTACTGCAAAATCCGTGAACGCTGCACTTTCATGTCCAAAAAGGCTGATGATTTGTTCAGGGAAGAGCTGACAGAGAACCCAGCCGGTGATCAGACAGACGGAAGCCATAATACTGCATATTTTATAGGTTGTTTTAATCCGGTCATACTTCCCGGCGCCGCGGTTAAAGCCAAGGATTGGCTGGGCACCGATACCGAAGCCGATGGCCAGGGAAGCCAGAATCATGGAAATTTTCGAGACGATTCCCATGGCGCTGAGAGCAATGTCGCCGCCGCCGGCAGCCTCCAGATTTCCGTAGTGGACAAGAGAGTTGTTTAAAACAACCTGCATGATGCACGCCACAGACTGGGTAATTCCGGAGGAAACGCCAAGTGTCAGAGACCGGCTTACGATGGGGCCGGCAAATTTCATCGAGCGCAGGCGAAGCCTCATGTGCTGAGGATTTTTGTTTGCCCGCAGGAAATAGGCGGTCAGAATGATGGCTGAGATAATCTGCGAGGTGATGGTAGCGATAGCTGCTCCCTTGACACCCCAGTGGAAAATAAAAATATAAATCGGATCCAGGATGGTGTTGAGCCCGGCTCCAATCATCATGCCATACATGGAAAGTCTCGGATGACCGTCTGTCCTGGCCAGGTTAGACAATACAATTCCAATCAGGTTGAAGGGGGTTCCAAGCAGGATGATGGAAGTGTAATCGACAGCATAGGGCATGGATGCCTCGGTAGCTCCGAACAGAGAGAGAATCGGTCTGAGGAAGAGAAGGCCCACAGCCATCAGGATAATCCCTGACACAAGGGCGAGAGCGAAGGCATTGTTCAGTATGATTTCCGCCCGCCTGTTTCTCCGCTCTCCCAGGCTGATCGCCGCATTAGCGCTGCTTCCTGCACCGATGAGGGTTCCGAAAGCCAGTATAATGGTCATGACAGGGAAAGCGATGGTCGTGGCTGCGTTTCCCAGGTACCCGACGCCCTGCCCAATGAAAATCTGGTCTACGATATTGTAAATCGAGTTGATCAGGCAGGAAATAATGGCCGGAACCGAAAAGGCCAGAAGCAGCTGGGGGATCGGTTTATATTCCAGCGGATTTCCTGACTGCAAAGCTTTGGTTTCATGTTTCATAATCGGTATTCTCCTTTTTCAGTCATTTCCCAGGCCAGTGAGGCCATTCTGCTCAGAAAGCCCTCCATCTGTGCTTTTTCCTGCTCGGAAAATCCTTCTGTGAGCTGATTTTTCCAGCGATCTCTGACTTCGTAAAGTCGTTCAATCAGGGCCTTGGCTGTGTCTGTCAGATACAGATGGTGGATTCGCCTGTCTCTGGGATCCGGGACAGAGCAGACAAGATGCTCTTCTGTGAGCTTCCGGACTGCCTTTGTCACAGTCGTTTTGTCATAGTTTCCGCGTTTTGCCAGCTCCTGAAGGCTGATCCCCTCCTGCTCACTGATGCGGAGCAGAAAAAACTGCTGTCCGTATCCGATGCTGAAGCCGGTCAGAGCTGCCTCAAAGTATCTCTGGGTGCAGCGCTGGATCGTGGAAATATGCTTTAGGTATGTAGTATTTCTCTGAATGCCCATAACCTGCCTTTCCAGGCCGGATTTTACTGTGAGAGAGTTCTGACAGCAGATATCAGGCCTTTTACCGAAGATTCGGTGTTAAAATTTTGTAATAATAAAAAGTGACAAAATTATTATAGAAAATGAAAGTTGAATTGTCAACTATTTTGCAGTACGGAGACGCAGGAGTGAACATGGCTGAGAGCAGAGTCACGCCGGACTGTCGGGGAGGGGACAGAGGCGTATTTGCGGAAATCAGGCGGGAAATCAGGAAAGTATCTGCGTGTTTAGGAAAATTTAAGAAAAAACAGGAGTTAATTTTGGTTAAAATATGGTATTCTATCTAAAAGGCAGAATCTATTATATAAAACAGCAAAAAGAACTGAAATTTGATGGGAGAGAGTTTGATTCACCTGCGCAGCAGCAGGTGAGATGTGATGGGCTGAGGCGGACAGAAACATAAAAAATGTGTTCTGCGGCTATTGAAATTTCCGCAGGCTCGGTTATAATAAAAATAGAACAAATGTTCGCTTTTTGCGGGGGACAGGAGGTTATATGAGAACGATCAGTGAGCAGGAGATTATCAGCCTGGCTCCCAACGGGGGAGCTGTGATGAACGGAAGGAAAATTTCGTCGGGCGGAGGCTTTGTGTCCCGCATGCGCTCTGCGGACGACACCTTCTATATGGGAGAGTGCAGGGGAAGCGGAAAGTCAAATTATACGGTTTCGGCAGATTTTGTGAAGGAGGGAGCGCCTGTATTTCGATGCAGCTGTCCCAGCCGTCAGTTTCCCTGCAAGCACAGTATTGCCCTTTTGTTTGAGATAGCCTCGGGAAAGGATTTTCCTGTGGGAGAGATTCCAGGGGATATTCTTGATAAGAGGGCAAGGCAGGAAGCCAGAGAGGAAAAAAAGGCAAAAACCCTTTCACAGGCACAGGGCGGCACAGAGAGCGGTGGGGAGAAAAAGAAAAAAACAGCCGCGAAGTCTTCCGGGGCTGCGAAGACAAGGAAGATGAAAAAGCAGCTGGAGGGACTTGCACTGCTGAAGAAGATGACGGATCAGCTTCTTTTCTCCGGCCTTTCGTCTATGGGAAGCATCTCTCTGAAGAATTACAGGGAGCTGTCAAAGCAGCTTGGAGACTATTATCTCCCCGGGCCGCAGAAATATCTGAATGAACTGATTCTGTGCATGGAAAAGTATCAGAAGGATTCAGACCCATCCCACTGCAGGGCGGCAGTGAAGCTTCTGATCCGGCTGCACGCCCTGGGAAAGAAGGCGGACGTTTATCTGAGGGAAAGGCTGGAAGCCGGTGCGGCAGAGGAGGACGGGAGTATCCTGTTTGAGGAGCTGGGCGGAATCTGGCGTCTGGATCAGCTGGAGGAGCTGGGACTTAAAAAGGAGAATGCGCAGCTTCTGCAGCTCTCCTTTTCCGTTCTGTATGACGAGGCGGCCAGGGAGTACATAGATGAGGCTTTCTGGGCAGATATCGACACAGGCGAGGTGTCGGTTTCCAGAAATTATCGCCCTGTGAGAGCCCTCAGTCACATAAAGCAGGAGGACTCCTGCTTTGCAAAACTGAAGGTTCCTTCCCTGATATACTATCCCGGCGATATGAACCGGCGGATTCGGTGGGAGCAGGCCATCTTTCAGGAGGTGGAGGACAGTGACAGGAGAGGACTCATGGAGCTTGCCTGGAAGGATATTCCATCGGCGGTAAAGCAGGTGAAGAATCAGATAAAAAATACATTGTCAGATGACTTTTGCGGGATGCTCATTGCCTTTTCACAGATCGGCCGCGCCGGGGAGGATGGCGAATGTGTGGTGATGGAGGATGCAGCAGGCGGAAGGATCGAGCTGAGAGACCGCACCTGCAGGGGCTGGGAACCCTGTGTGCAGCAGCTTGGCCTGCTTCCCGACAGGACACTTCTAAAAAATCAGGTAATGTTTGGCCTGCTGTACTATGACGAGACAGACAGGAAGATTTGCCTGCATCCCAGAAGTATTGTCACGGAAAAGGAGATTGTAAGGCTCATGTATTAAAGAGGGGAAGCGCAGCTGAAAATTCAGGGCAGTTTTCGTGTGCTGCGGACCAGTCTGAACCGTTCAGGCAGAAAGGATAAGATATGAACTTGAGCGCACTGTATGAATTGAAGGAACAGCTTGAGGCAGCGGCAGTTTATGGGACAGGTCTTATGACCGAGGATTTTCGCCTGAAAAAGGCGGCAGCTCAGATGGGGCCTCTGGCTCAGGCTGCTCCTGTTTTCAAAAAAATTGAACAGGCAGCCCAGGCGGCCATAGCGCCTGAGTGTCAGGACAGGCCGGGAGCTCTGATGGATGCTCTGGCACTGGTGAATGCAGTTGTATACACGCAGGGGACCGTGGGGGCGGCCGGTGAGTTTCTCCCCCTTGAGGGAGGCGGCTGTGAGCAAAACAGAGTCTGTGCGGGGGAAGCGGGCAGCCTTTCAGATGAGACAGGCAGAGAGGACAGAGAGGAAAAGTCTCTAAGCTTCCTTCAGAATATTCCGTACAGCAGGATGGCTCCTCTTGTGGCAGCCCTCACGGGAACGGGAGGAGGAAGATACGCAGTGCTCGAGAGCGCTGTGCGGGAAGAGCCGGAGCTGCTTTCTGACTGGCGCCTTCTCCGTCTTATGATAGAGGCGCTGGGGGACAGCTATGGAGAGATCGGAAATCTTGTATACAGAAGGCTCCTTGAGATGGGAAGCAGTATTGTTCCCATGCTTTGCCAGGGCTTTGATTCAAATGGAAAGCGGGGCATGCTTCTGAGGCTTCGCCTCATAGGAGAGCTGGCCGGGGCCTCAGAAAATCAGCTGTACCGGAAGGCAGCCATGGATGGAGAGAAGAGCATCAGGGAGGAGGCGATTGGGCTTCTTCGCTTTGACAGTGAAAATGTTCCTCTTCTGTACGATATGCTGAAAACAGAAAAAGGAGTCATGAGAAACCGGGTTCTCTGGACTCTGTCCTTCATGGAGCTTGAGGAACCAGAAGAATATCTGAATGCCATGAAGAAGAAAAAGCCCTCCGAGGCTGCCGGGATCCTCTGCGGCGCCTGCAATGTCCGCTCGGCAGATTTGATGACAGATGTACTGGAGCAGTTCCGCAAGAGCGTGATAACAGAGATGGAGAAGGCCGGGGAGGAGTATCGCAGGACAGAATCACTGTTAGCCTCTCTCGGGAAAAACGGCACACTTGAGGACGGGACTACAGCATCCCAGCTCAGAAAGAAGAGAGATCAGCTCTGTAAACAGATGCAGTGGGACAGGCGGCAGAGCGGAAAAGACCTGAACTGGCCGGCCTGGGGAACGGATGAAGAGAAGATCTGGAGGGCAGCAGAGGGGAAGTGCTCAGATAAGCTGTTTGAATGGCTAAGGCGCTCTTATGCTGAAACGCCGGGATTTTTTCCTCCTTTCTTTTTCTATGATTCCTTCTGCGGTTCCCCCACAGAGGAAATGGCTTCCTTTATTGAAAGGATGTTCCGGGAGTTTGGAGATTCAGACAGACAGGATGAGAGACGCAGCGGGATCGAGGAGGCTGTGTTTGCCAGAGCTCTCCTTACAGAGACGGCAGAGGCCGTATACGAGAAATTCAGTCCCTGGCTGGCAGGGGGGAGAGCTTCTGCAATCCTGCAGGTATTGTGTCAAATCCAGTATTCAGAAGAGAAAAAGCAGTATGTTTTTATGAAGCAAAGCCGCGGAAAGGACAGCGGCGGCAGAACAGAGGAGCCCGTTTGCTTTGAAAATCTGGACAGGAGATGGTATGGCTGGCTTCTTCTGCCGGGGAACAGAACTTTTGTCAGAAAAAACGTGAAGGTGTATACAGGACAGATGCCGGGGCAGGGATATGCCCTGGAGAGGGCTTCGAAGGCGTCTGAATGGAGCTGCCTGGAACAGGCGCTGGTGCAGCTGTACTGTCCGGAGGCAGAGGGACTTTCCGAGGCATACAGAGCGCACTTTGAAAGCCTGATTCACATGGGACTGGAGATTGACAGCCGGCTGCTGAGGATTCTCAGGCGATGCGGATTCAGAGATTATGATTTCGTCGTTGAGAGAGTCCTGAGGGAAAATCAGAGCCAGTATTTATGGCGGGTGAAATGCCTGCTGGAAGAGATTCCTCTGCCTGCCAGCGAGCTTTCGGAGAGCCTTGGCCGTGCCCTTGAGAGGGACAGGAAAGGCACCATAGCCGGAAGAGAAAGAATTCAGATTTGGCGGGAGCAGCTTGCTGACGGGGCATGCGTGGGAGAGCTGGCATAGAGCCGGAAAGAGAGCCGGAAGACAGAATACAGAACACGATGATTTGAGAGAAAGGACAGGACATTTATGGGGAAGGAAAATATACAGAGGCTGCCTGCAGAAGAGCTGTTTCAAAAGGAGATCGATGCGCTGATTGCTGCAGAGAGGGAGTCTGTTCCCTCGGGATGGAGGATGTCGCCGCGCTCGGTTCTCACCTACATATGCGGCGGGAAGGCAAAAGGAGTGGAGATTACTCCCAAGTATATCGGCCACAGAAGGCTGGTGGAAATAGCCATCGCTACCCTGGTGACGGACAGGGCACTTCTGCTGATAGGAGATCCGGGAACTGCGAAATCCTGGCTGTCAGAGCATCTGACTGCGGCTATAAACGGGGATTCCACCAAGGTCATCCAGGGGACGGCAGGGACCACAGAGGAACAGATCCGATATTCCTGGAATTACGCCATGCTGATTGCAGGAGGTCCCTCCAGGGAGGCTCTGATCCCAAGTCCGGTGTACCGCGCCATGGAAACGGGAACCATTGCCAGAATGGAGGAGATCTCAAGGTGCGCCTGTGAGGTACAGGATGCGCTGATCTCGATTCTGTCGGAGAAGAGGATATCCGTACCGGAGCTGGGAATCGAGATACCGGCGAAAAAGGGGTTTTCCATTATCGCTACAGCCAACACGAGGGACAAGGGGGTCAACGATATGTCCTCAGCCTTAAAGCGCCGCTTTAATACCGTGGTCCTGCCGGCGCCTGAAAGCCTGGATGCAGAGATGGACATCGTGCGCACCAGAGTTACCCAGCTTTCGGAAAATCTGGATCTCAATGCGGCAGTGCCTGACAGTGAGGTGGTGGAAAAGGTCTGCACCATTTTCAGGGAGCTTAGGATGGGGATGACGCTGGACGGCAGGCAGAAGTTAAAGAGCACATCCGGCGTGCTGTCTACGGCTGAGGCAATCTCCCTGCTTGGGGGAAGTATGGCTCTGGCTGGAAGTTTTGGAGACGGAACAGTCACAGACTGCGACCTGGCTGCCGGACTGCAGGGAGCCATAGTCAAGGACGAGGACAGGGATTCCAAGGCATGGGTGGAATATCTGGAAAATGTCATGAAGAAACGCGGTTCCCGATGGCTCGGACTTTACAGGGAGTGCAGGGAGCTGAACAGCTAGCTGATCAGAGGCAGAAAGGCAGGGAGAAAAAGACATGAGAGAAGGGTTTGAGGAAAGAAAGCTGCGGCTCTGTCCGGGCGGCCCCCATCTGTTCGGAATCCGTCATCTGTCGCCTGGGGGAGCCTGGCATCTTCGGACATTTTTGGATCAGGTGGATCCGGAGCTTGTGCTAATCGAAGGTCCGTCTGATTTTACCAATCTGATTGGGGAGCTGACAGACATCCAGGTGAAGCCGCCCGTAGCTGTGATGGCCTACACAAAAGAGCTCCCCGTCCGGACGCTTCTCTATCCGTTTGCCGTCTATTCGCCGGAATATCAGGCGCTTCTGTGGGCCAGGGAAAATGGAAAGCAGGCCAGATTTATGGATCTGCCCTCCGGCACCTTTCTGGCTCTTCAGAAGGCGAGAGAGGAACTAAGGAGTGAAGCCTCCATAGAAAAAGAACATGCGGATAAGGAAAAACGGGAGCAGGGACTCCGTATATCCGAGCTCTACGAAAAGGTCGACCGGACGGCAGGCGCAGGAGGGCAGGAGGCCTTCTGGGAGCATGTGATGGAAAACGCAGGGACGGCTGATGGCTACAGGAAGGGGGCGGCTGAATTTGGCTCCAGTCTTCGGGAGCTGTCAGAGGAGGATCCGGCTGAGCGGGCAGAAACGAATCTGAGGGAAGCGTATATGCGCCGTGAGATAGAGCGGGCTGTGAGGGAGGGGATCCCTCCTGATCGGATCGTCGCCGTCACCGGAGCCTTCCACCTTACAGGGCTTCAGAGGACGGCTGCCATGACAGAGGAGGAGGTACAGACTCTTGTCTGTATGGAGTCCTGCAGGACACTGATGCCGTATTCCTACTTCCGGCTTTCTGAGCGAGGCGGATACGGGGCGGGAAACCGGGCACCGGCCTACTATGAGCTGCTGTGGGAGGCCAGAAAGAGGGGAGAGGGAAGCTACGGAGCCATACGCTACCTTTCCAATCTGGCGGCATTCTGCCGGAGAGAGGGAAATCCTGTCTCTTCCGCTGAGGTGATCGAGGCCCTCCGTCTGGCCGGGGCGCTGGCACAGCTGTCAGGTTACGAGAATCCGTCGCTGAGTGATCTGAAAGATGCGGCCATAGCCTGCATGGGCCATGGGAGCTATGGAGAGCTGGCAGTGGCCATGGCGGACACGGAGATCGGAACTGCAGTGGGAAGCCTGCCGGAGGGAGTAAGCCAGACCTCCATTCAGACGGATTTTAACAGAAATATGGCGGAGCTGAAGCTGGAGCGCTACCGCTCTGTGACGGCGCAGGAGCTCTCCCTGGATCTGAGGGAAAAGCTGACTGTGAAATCGGAGCGGGCTGCGTTCCTGGACTTAAACCGCTCTTTTTTCCTGCACAGGCTTCGTGTGCTGGGAAACAGCTTTGTATCTCTGCAGAAAAAACGCCAGGAAGGAGCGACCTGGGCGGAGGGATGGGTTCTGAGATGGACGCCGGAATCAGAAATCCAGCTGGTGGAGACAGTGCTCAAGGGGGATACCATCGAGCAGGCCGCTTCTCTTGAGGTGAAACAGAGGGCGGACAGGGCGGAAAGCATCGGAGCTCTTTCCAGGGTTACAGAGGAGGCATTTCTGTGCGGCATGCCGGAGGCAGTGGCCTACACTGTGTCAGCTCTGCAGGCCATGGCAGTGGATACGGCTTCTGCAGAGGAGCTGGCCTCTGCGGCCGGCAGCCTGTCTGTGGTGCTCCAGTATGGGGATATCAGGAAACTTGACAGGAAGCCGCTGATCCCAGTGCTTGCCCAGATCTTCTTAAGGCTCTGTCTGATTCTGGTGGAAGAGTGCCGGTGCGATGACGATGCGGCTAAACGGGTGGCCGAGGCCATAAACACAGCCAACACGGTAGCTGTTTCCCATGATTTTTTGGATGGGGAGCGTCTGGATCGTGTCCTGCAGGAAATTGCCGGAAGGGATGATCTGAACACAAAACTGTCAGGCTTTGCGGCAGCCATCCTTCTTGAAAAGGGAAAAATGATGGAGGAGGAGCTTTTAAGAGAGGTGTCCAGAAGGCTCTCGCCGGGAATTCCGGCTGAGCTGGGGGCCGGGTGGTTTGAAGGGCTGTCCATGAAGAACCATTACGCCCTGATTGCAAGACTCTCCCTGTGGGAAAGTCTGAGCGGATATCTGGATGAACTGGATGACAGGGAATTTAAGAGGGCCCTTGTGTTTCTGAGGAGAGCCTTCGCAGACTTCACCTCTGAGGAGAAAAACAGGATTGCGGAAAATCTGGGAGAAATCTGGCAGGTAAACCCGGGACAGGTGAGCGAGCTTTTAAATGAAACCCTCTCAGGTGAGGAGCAGCAGGAGCTTTTAGAGGGGCTGTCAGATTTTGACTTTGACGATATATAGGACGTGAGTCTGGGCAGGACAGAGTGCAAAGGGGAGGCAGAAATGGATACAGCAGAACGCATGAAACGATGGCGTCTGATTCTTGGCGCAGAGAGCGAGGGGCAGTTTCAGACAATGGAGGGGTATGGAGGAGCCAGGCTGTCAGAGGAGCAGCTGATGATGGATCAGGCCCTTGCCGCCATATATAACAGCGCAGCCTACGGCGGATTTCAGGCTCAGGGAGGAGCCGGACAGGGAGGCGGAAAGGGACCCTCCAACCCTCAGATTACCAGGTGGCTGGGAGATGTGAGAACGCTGTTTGACCGGGAGCTTGTGAAGATTGTGCAGGGTGATGCCATGAAGCGGTGCGGTCTGAAACAGCTTCTGTTTGAGCCGGAGATACTGGAAAATCTGGAGCCGGACATGAGCCTGGCCAGCACCCTTCTGCTCTTAAAGGATCAGATCCCAAAACGCTCGAAGGACAGTGTAAGAGCATTTATAGAGAAAATTGTGGAGGAGATCAACCGGCTGCTGGAGCAGGATGTCAGGAGGGCGGTAGCATCTGCGGTCAACCGACGCCGCCATTCTCCTATTCCGTCGGCCTCTGCCATGGATTTTCAGAGGACGATCCAGAGAGGGCTTAGAAACTACAGGCCGGAGGTGAAAAAGATCATTCCCGAGCATTTTTATTTCTTTGACCGCACCAGCAGGACTGCGGCCAACAGGCATACGGTTATTCTGGATGTGGATCAGAGCGGTTCCATGGGAGAGTCGGTTATCTATTCTTCGGTTATGAGCTGTATTCTGGCCAGCATGGCGGCTTTAGAGATAAGAATCGTGGCCTTTGACACAAATGTGGTAGATTTAACGGAAAAATGCAGTGACCCGGTGGATCTGCTGTTCGGATTCCAGCTGGGAGGAGGAACAGATATTGACCGCTCAGTAGCGTACTGCGAGAAATTCATCGAGAATCCGTCTAAGACCCTGTTTTTCCTGATTTCAGATTTAGAGGAAGGGGGAAACCGGGCCTCCCTTCTGAGACGTCTTGCCTCCCTTCAGGAGTCGGGTGTATCGGTAATCTGCCTGCTGGCCATTGCCGACAAGGGAAAGCCCTACTACGATGCCCAGATGGCAGGCCGCATCGCCTCCCTGGGAATCCCCTGCTTTGCCTGCGCACCGGAAAAGCTCCCGGCCCTCCTGGAGCGAGCCCTGAAAGGGCAGGACCTCACCATCTTTGAAAAAGAGATTTCAGGAAGTTCATAACCGCACCAAAAACACAGCAAATCAAAAACCGCCCCCCATTTAAAGCTCCACCTTAACAGAACCATGGGGGTATGGTATAATAACCGCGGAGCGGTTATTATACCTGCGCATACCGGTTTCAGCATGTACTGCTGAAATCCGGGCGCTAAATTCCGCCGGAGGCTGCCGTATCCGAAGGATATGGTATAATAACTGCGGGAAAGCAAAGCGCAGTTTACCCGTATAAAGCCTGCAGGACGCGCAAGCAGGTCTCCGGCCTCACTCGTCCGCTGCAATACAGACTACTCACAGGAGAGATACATGACATCATCACATACATCCTTAACAGCATCATCAACACAGCCGCACCACCCATCTGTGTGCGGAAACTCCCCTATACAGAAACGGGGGACTGCCCGGCAGCAGGAGGTTGTGCCTATCCTCAAATGGGTGGGAGGAAAGCGGCAGCTTCTGGAATCCATTGTGCCGCTGATTCCGGAGTATACCACTTATTATGAGCCCTTTGTGGGAGGAGGTGCAGTCCTGTTTGCCACTCAGCCCCAAAAGGCAGTGATCAATGACTCCAATGCCGAGCTGATCAATGTATATGAGACTGTGAAAAACCAGCCGGAAGAGCTGATCAGCCTTCTGGAACAGCACAGAGAGGCAAACTGTCAGGAGTATTTTTACCAAATCCGTGCTCTTGACCGGGAGCCGGAAGCCTACGGACAGCTGACGCCTGTGGAGAGAGCTGCCAGGATCATCTATCTGAATAAAACCTGCTATAACGGTCTCTTTCGTGTCAACAGCTCCGGCCAGTTCAACGCTCCCTGGGGGCGTTACAAAAATCCGAATATCTCAGGGGCGGACAACATCCGGGCCATGAGCGCCTACCTGAACCGGGCCAGGGTGACAATCAAATGCGGAGACTACAGGGAAGCCCTGAAGGGGATCCGAAAGGGAGCCTTTGTCTACTTCGACCCGCCTTATATGCCCCTCAGCTCATCCTCCTCCTTTACCGGCTACACGGCGAGCGGGTTCGGCGAGGCAGAGCAGATTGAGCTGAAGCGCCAGTGCGACCTCCTGGATAAAAGAGGAATCAAATTTCTGCTCTCCAATTCCTGCTGTGAATTTATAGAAAACCTTTACAGCGGTTATACCATAGAGCGTGTTTCAGCCAAGCGGGCTATCAATGCAAAGGCAGATAAGCGGGGAGCCATCGACGAGGTTCTGGTGAGAAATTACTGATCCGTAAGATTGCCGGACGCATCTTCAGAGCGAGGGAGGAACTGTGGGAATCATTGAGGAAAAATGGGAGGCTCTGTTTGAAAAATACAGAATCAGGGAGGAAGTGGACGCGCACGGCTGCTTCTCGATTACAGCCGATCAGATCCGGGAGTTTAAGGAACCGCGTCTCATGACAAAATTTGACACCCGGGAATCCCTTCCGAAGGTTTTTGGAAGACTGGGAATTCTCCCGGTGACCAGGGGAAAATACGTGATCGGAGACTTCAGACTCTATGAGGACTTTCCGGAGTTCTCCCCGGAGTCTGCCGGAGGGATAAAGCGGGCAGACAGTTCCCTGATACCGGATTATCTGGAAACCATCGATATAAAGGACGTGCGCTCAGAGGCAGCGGCCATCCGTCTGATGGGGTTCGCAGGGATCCTGGAGGATTTTCTCGGAGAGAAAAGAATGATTGAAACAGTGTCCGGCAGGATGGCATCCGGCGTGTTTTCCTTTCAGATTCACTCAGAGGACAGGAAACGGCTGTCAGCCATTGAGGTGAACAATTCCCAGGTGGAAATTGACGGCGGATTCGAGGGCCGCAGCTGTTTTTCCATCATAGAAGGAAAAAATGTAGTGCACAGCAACTTTCTGGTGCGCCAGCTCTATTACCCCTTTCGCCTGTGGAGGGAAAAGATCAGAAAACCGATCCGTCCGGTGTTCCTGGTCTACTCCAACAATATCTTCCGGCTTCTGGAGTATGAATTCACCGACTGGCAGCTCTACGACTCGCCGCGGCTGATACAGGAAAAATATTATAGCTTTGAGGACACGGCGATCCGGCTGGAGGAGCTGGCTGAGGTGTGGCGCGAGACAAAGGTTCTCCCTGAGCCTGAGGGGATTCCCTTTATACAGGCAGACAGCTTTGACAAGGTCATTTCCTTGACGGAGCATCTGAACCGTCATCCCCTGACCTCACAGGAGATTGCAGAGGTGTTCGGATTCCGGGAGAGACAGTCCGGCTATTATTACAATGCCTGCGCCTACCTGGGACTGGCGTGCAGAAAAAAGCCTGCCGGGGCACAGAAAGGACCTGTGCGCATCGGGATTACTCCGGCTGGAAGGCGCCTGATGTCCCTTTCCTACCGGGAGAGGCAGCTTGGCTATGTAAAACGGATTCTGGAGCATGAGATTTTCCATGAGCTTTTTGGGATTTTCCTGAGTACCGGAACGATACCTGAAAAGAAATACATTGAAAAAAGAATGATGTCCATGGGCCTCTGCACAGAGAGCCTGGCAGGCCGCAGGGCCTCATCGGTAGCAGGCTGGCTCAGATGGATCAAACACCTTACGGACGGATGAACCCCGGGGAAGAAGGGGGAGGAGTCCAGCCTGCCCCCAGTCCGCCTCAAATCTGCCTCAAATCGGAGCGCAGCAAAGCTTTCCGCCGCGCTCAGCAAATGAGAGACAACGCCCTCGGCTCCTTAATACCATCTTACCATGGGAATCTCATTGTTGATGCCCTTTGTGCAGAGGATCTGATGGATGTCAATGATGCCGTTGTGGAAGGTGGCTGCGCAGGAGGACAGATACAGTTCCCACATTCGCAGGAAGCGCTCGTCAAACATGGCGCGGGCCTCCTCTATATGCTCTCTGTAGTTCTTCTCCCAGCAGAGCAGGGTTTTGTTGTAGTGGAGGCGGAGATTTTCCACGTCAAGGGTGTGGAAGCTGTCTTCTGCCAGGGCAGAGATCATTTCCCTTAGGCTTGGGATCATCCCTCCCGGGAAGATATATTTTTTGATCCAGGGATCTCCCGGATGCTCCTTTAAAGCGCTGATAAAGTGGAGCAGGAACATGCCTCCGTCTTTTAGTACACTGTCCACACAGTCTATAAAGAGCTGATAGTTGTCACGTCCCACATGCTCCAGCATCCCTACGCTCACCACACGGTCAAAGGACATGCCGCTTCCCTTCAAATCTCTGTAATCCATCAGCTTGACTGTGAGGGAATCCTGAAGGCCTTCATCCTGAATGCGTTTTTCAAATTCTCTGTACTGTTCATGGCTCAGAGTAATGCCTGTGCCCTTAATCTTATACTTCTTTGCAGCCTCAATCAGAAGAAAGCCCCATCCGCAGCCGATATCCAGAAGAGACATTCCCTCCTTCAGCCACAGCTTTTCGAGAATGTAGTCAACCTTATTTTTCTGGGCTGTCTCCAGGCTGTCCTCCGGCGTCTTAAAATAGGCGCAGGAATAGCTCATGGTCTTGTCCAGCCACAGCTTATAAAAATCATTTCCCAGATCGTAATGGCTGGTTACCTCCTTTGCCTGATTTTTCTTTGAGGTGGAGGAGTGAATCAGCTTTTTCAGGGCATGTTCATCCGTTGAAAATTTTCCCATCTGTCCCAGAAAGTGATCCAGAGCATTGTAGAGATTTCCCTCCACCTCCAGATCGCCGTCCATGTAGGCCTCGCCCAGAGCCAGAGAAGTACTGGTCAAGAGCTTTGACATGGGGATCGCTTTTTTGAAAGAAACGGTAAAAGCCGGCTCTCCGCTTCCGATGGGGTAAGAACGGTCACCAAACTTTATTATAAAGGGATAATCGGTAAAACGTCCGAGAAATTCTACCATGGCTTTTTCTTCTACTGCTTCAAACATCGTCAATTCCTCCTTCCAAGAAAAACTCCCGAGAGGGGAGTATAGCCGTCCATATACATTTCTACTAATGTTCATATGAATATATATAAAAACTAATACTATTTCTTTTTATTTACTCTAATTTTTTAAAACTGTCAAGGGAAATAATGGCAAAAATATCGGAAAAATAAGGTAAATTTTCGACAAATGCGAATGCGATCTTAAAATATATCCATAATAATGTCGGATTCGGATGTTTGCTGAGGGCAGAATAGAGAAACAGACGGAGGAAGAGGCAGTATAAAAGCCTTGCTAAGAGAGCGCAGATCAGGTATATTTTTCTTGCGGCCCCGGCCTTATCTGGCAGGTGCAGCACACGAATCGACATCGAAAATTCAGGAGGAGAACGGAAGGATGGATTTAAGGGAAATTCAGGAGAGGATGAATACAGGACGCCTCTACTATGCCAATGACAGCGAGCTGGCGAAGGAGCAGGAAAAACAGATGGAGCTGCTCTATGAGTACAACCATACAAGGCCGTCTGAGGGAGAAAAAAGAGACAGCCTGATGAGGGAAATGTTTGCAGAGGTAGGGGAAAACTGTTATATAGAGCCTCCCCTTCACGCCAACTGGGCAGGAAAATTTGTACATATGGGAAAGGGTGTCTATGCCAATTTCAATCTGACTCTGGTGGACGATGCGGAGATCTTTATCGGGGACCATGTCATGTTTGGACCCAATGCAGTGGTCTGTACGGGAACACACCCAGTCTGCCCGGAGCTTCGCAAAAAGCAGGCCCAGTATAATCTTTCTGTAAAGATTGGAAATAACGTCTGGGTCGGAGCAGGCGCCGTGATTCTTCCAGGCGTGACGGTGGGAGAAAATTCCGTGATCGGGGCCGGGAGCGTAGTTACGAAGGACATACCGGACAATGTGGTGGCAGTAGGGAACCCCTGCCGCGTACTCCGAGCCATCACCCAGGAGGACAGAAAGTATTTCCGCCGCGGGATGGAAATCGACATTGATTAATAGAGGGAGAGATTATGCTTCTGGTACAGCTCAGAGAGATGAAAAATTTCACAAACCACGAGAGGGATGTGGCAGAGTATATTTTAGGCCATATGGACCAGATTCCGGATATCTCTGCCGGCGAGCTGGCCAGAGCCTCCCTCACCAGCAAGGCTACGGTTGTCAGGCTCAGCAAAAAGCTGGGACTGTCAGGCTACCAGGAGCTGAAGCTCAGGCTGGTGGCGGAGATGAACCAGAGCGAGCGGATCAGCCAGCTTATCTCAAAGGAGCCCATTACAGGAAACAGCTCCTACTCCGACATTATCCTCACCCTTCCGGGACTTTACGACAAGGCGATCACCAATACGCGTCTGACCCTTGATAAAAATACTATGATGCGGATCGGGCGTTTTCTGCAGGGGGCAGAGTGCATTGACATCTACGGCACCGGGATCAGCTATGTGCTGGCACAGGCGGCCGCCTTTAAGTTCGCCACGCTGGGACTGGAATGCTCCGCCTATGAGAGCATAAACGGCCACTACCTGGCAGCCAGAAAGCATAAAAGGACAGTGGCCTTCCTCATCAGCTTTACCGGGGCAAACAGGACGGTGGAGCGGATGGGAGAGTACCTGATGACGGCCACCAACAATCACATCGTAGGAATTCTGGGGCCTCACAGCCAGGTTACAGGAAAATGGTGCCACGAGGTGGTGGAGATCCCAAACAGGGATTCTGTATTGAGCCTGGATGTGATTACCTCCTTTATGGCCGGCAACTATGTGTTCGACATCTTCTTTTCCATGCTTCTGGCAGGATGCCAGGAGGAGCATGTGAAATCTTCGCTGGAAATGCAGAAGCACGAATCGCTTCTGCTGAACAGTGCCGGAGAGGAGCCTTAAGTTCTGAGATTTTGAACCGCTGTTTCAGATACGGCGGTTCTTTTTTTGCATATTTTGAACCGATGGAACTACGGGGCCGCCCGGCCTTGTGTTTCAGGGCCGGATCCGTTACATTAAATCCATAGAAAACAAAAGGAAAAATAGGAGGAAGCTATGGGGAAGTATCAGGAGCTTGCCGCTGACATTGTAAGGAATGTGGGGGGCAGAGAAAATGTGGCAGGGCTTGTCCACTGCATCACAAGACTTCGCTTTACGCTGAAGGATGAGAGTCTGGCAAACGACGACGTCTTAAAAGGGATGAGCGGCGTTGTGACGGTGATGAAGAGCGGCGGCCAGTACCAGGTGGTTATCGGAAATCATGTGGCGGAGGTATATGAGGACGTGCTGCCTCTCCTCGATCTGAGGGAAGACGGGGATGTGAATCAGGCAGACGGCAGCGGGGCAGGGAAGAAGAGGCTGTTGGACCGTGCCATTGATGTGGTGTCAGGAATTTTTCAGCCCATTCTTGGAATCATGGCTGCCTGCGGTATGCTGAAGGGCTTTAATACCCTGTTTGAAGCGCTTGGATTCTATACCGAGACCAGCGGAATTTGCATGGTGATCAATGCGGCCGGGGATGCCCTGTTTAACTTCCTGCCGCTGTTTCTGGGATACACGGCTGCAAAGAAATTTCATTTAAAGCCCATGCTGGGACTTGCCGTCGGTGCGGCCATGTGCTATCCCTCCATTCAGCTTGGCAGCCTGGAAGCCGGGGGAACGGCTCTCTATACGCTGTTTGAGGGAACGATGTTCGCCTCTCCGGTGTATCTGACTTTTCTGGGGATTCCGGTTATTGCGGCCAACTATACGGGAACGGTAATCCCTGTGATCCTGGCTGTGTGGTTTGCATCGAAATGCGAAAAGCTGTTTAACAGGATTGTACCGGATCTGGTGAAGTTTTTCTTTGTCCCGATACTGACCCTTCTGGTGACGCTTCCGGTGACGCTGCTTCTCTTAGGCCCTGCGGCAACCTTCGGCTCCACGCTGATATCTGAATTTACCCTGGCAATAAGGGATTTCAGCCCGTTGGTGGCAGGTGCGGTAGTAGGTTTCACCTGGCAGATCCTTGTCATCTTCGGACTGCACTGGGGCTTTATTCCAGTCTACATCAACAATGTCATGACCCTGGGCTACGACAATGTCATGATGCCGTTTTTTGCCTGCACCTTTGCAACCTCAGCGGTTGTGCTGGCAATCTTTTTCAAGACAAGGGACAAGAAATTAAAGGAGATGGCGATCCCGAACTTTATCTCCGGCATTTTCGGAGTGACAGAGCCGGCCATCTACGGAATCCTGCTTCCGCTGAAAAAGCCCTTTGTGATCAGCTGCATTGCCGGCGGTATCGGGGGAGCCTTTTACGGACACTTTAACTTCCGAAAGTTTATTCTGGGCGGAATGGGAATCTTTGAGCTTCCAAACATGATGAATCCAGATGGCACGATGGGAAATATCATTGTAGCTTTTGCAGGAATTGCCATTTCCATGGCAGTGGGCTTTGTGCTGACCATGATGTTCTACAGGGATGAGAAAGAGAAGGTACAGAAGCTGGCAGAGGATACAGAGAGTCTGTCTGAAAAGGTGGAAGAAGAAATCACTGTGTACAGCCCTCTGAAGGGGACAGTGATCCCCCTTGACCAGGTGGAGGACGAGGCCTTTTCCAGCGGAGTTCTCGGAAAAGGGGCGGCGGTGATTCCGGAAGAGGGAGTGCTGTGGGCGCCGGCTGACGGAACCATCTCTGCCATGTTCCCCACCGGCCACGCCATCGGAATGGTGACGGAAAGCGGAGCCGAGGTGCTGATGCATGTGGGAATGGATACGGTAAAGCTGAATGGAGAGGGCTTTAAACCTCTGATCAAGGCAGGCGATCAGGTCAGAAAGGGGCAGCCGCTCCTGGAATTTGACATGAAGCTGATTCAGGAGGCTGGCTATTCGCTGGTGACGCCTGTCCTGGTTACCAATTACATGCAGTACGGCGAGATCAGGACGCTCAAAACGGGGGCGGCAGACAGAGGAGAGGCGCTGCTCTCTGTATGGCCTAAGGAAGAGACCAAGGGATGATGACGAGTTTGGAGGAATACGATGAGAAATGATTTCTTGTGGGGCGGCGCTACGGCTGCCAATCAGTGTGAAGGCGGCTGGCAGGAAGGCGGCAGGGGGCCGGCGATTGTGGATGTGCTGCCCCATGGAGAGCGGAGGCTTGCGGTGATGAACGGCACCTGCGATTACCGCAGCCTTTCGGCAGACACCTTCTACCCGGGACGCCAGGCCATTGACCACTACGGCCGCTGCAGGGAGGATATTGCCCTGTTTGCCGAGATGGGCTTTAAGTGCTACCGCTTTTCTATTTCCTGGTCGCGAATTTTCCCGGACGGGGAAGGGGAGAGACCCAGTGAAGAGGGACTTCGGTTTTACGACAGCTTTATTGATGAGCTCTTAAAATACGGCATCGAGCCGGTGGTGACGCTCTGCCATTTTGACATACCGCTGGCTCTGGTGGAAAAATATGGATCCTGGAGAAGCCGCCGGGTGATTGACTGCTATCTGAGATACTGCCAGGTACTGTTCCGGCGGTTTCAGGGAAGGGTTCGCCGCTGGATTACCTTTAATGAGATTAACATGCTGATGCACCTGCCCTTCATGGGAGCCGGAATCCGTTTTGAGGAGGGGGAGAATGAGCTTCAGGTAAAGTATCAGGCTGCTCACCATGAGCTGGTGGCCTCTGCTCTTGCGGTGAAGCTGGCCCACCAGATCGATCCGGAGTCTCAGGCAGGCTGTATGCTGGCAGCAGGGAGCGTCTATCCCTACAGCTGCCGGCCGGAGGATGTTTGGGAGAGCATGAAGAAGGACAGGGAGACCTACTTTTTCATCGACGTGCAGGCAAGGGGGGAGTACCCTTCCTATGCCAGAAAGCTGTTTGAGCGTGAGGGGATTCAGATAGCCATGGAGCCGGGGGACGAGGAGCTTCTCCGGGAAAATACAGCGGACTTTATCGCTCTGTCCTACTACAACAGCCGTACTGTCAGGGCAGATGGACAGGGGGAGGCCTCTGGAGGCAATGTGTTTGCATCGGCGAAGAATCCCTATCTGAAGGTGAGCGAGTGGGGCTGGCCCATCGATCCCCTGGGCTTTCGCATTACACTGAACGCCCTCTATGACCGCTACAGGAAGCCTCTGTTCGTTGTGGAGAACGGTCTGGGAGCCCTCGATACCCTGACAGAAGACAGGACCGTTGAGGACGATTACCGGATCGGTTACCTGAGCTCCCATATCAGAGCCATGATGGACGCCGTCGATGAGGATGGAGTGGACGTGATCGGATATACCGCCTGGGGCTGTATCGACCTGATCAGCGCCACCACCGGGGAGATGTCCAAGCGGTACGGGCTTATCTATGTCGACAGGGACAACGATGGAAAGGGGACAAATGAGAGGATACGGAAAAAGTCCTTCTGGTGGTATAAGGATGTCATCGCCTCCAACGGTGAAAGTCTGAAGCGGGACAGCGAACAATAATGGAAAAACGGAGAAAATACGAAAGCTGTGCAGGGAGCTTGCGGGCTCATCCTGTACAGCTTTCTGTATTTTGCATGTTTTTTCATGGAATCCTGGCGGAGTGCTGAGGTGGTTCAAAGTCAGAACAGTTCAGGCTAAGCTTCTGCCGTATCCGCAGGTTCAATCCAATAGCGCTGCCATACGGCGCCGTCTTTGGAAATCTCATTCTCCAGAATCCCGCCATTTTTTATAATACTCCTGGCAGAAGCCGTATTTTCTTTCCGGCATACCATCAGGACTCTGCCGATGCCAAGCTTCCTGCACTCTGAAAGAGCCAGACCGATCATCTGCGTGGCGGCTCCCTTCCCCCGTTCCGAGGGCCTTATCCCGTCGCCGATGTGGCCGCCGTTTAAGAGAAGGCTCTCATTCAGGCGGTGTCTGATGTTCACAGCTCCTACGAGGATGTTCCGATCAGTGTCCAGGCAGAAAAAGGTGGAATCAGGGACAAATCCCTCCTTTGGTTCTGAGATGTCCAGATTTTTCATGTAGTTTTCAAAATCCCGGTAATCGCTTCTGACGATAGCCCATGGGATGACAGTTTCGCCGGAAGCGCACCATTCGTCCATCATATCGAATAAAAGGGATTTATAAGGGCTGCTCATTTTA
Source organism: Clostridium sp. AM29-11AC (assembly GCF_003480545.1). NCBI lineage: Bacteria > Bacillati > Bacillota > Clostridia > Eubacteriales > Clostridiaceae > Clostridium > Clostridium sp. AM29-11AC. The sequence goes on along the minus strand of NZ_QUJI01000030.1, from coordinate 6,626 downwards.
ATCAGTTTCAGGTTCATATTCCATCCATCCCCTTTCAGAAAATACAGAAATACCCGGCTCTCCCCAATTACATACCGCTCCCCGGAATCAGTCTTCCGGATAGAGGAGCCTGCTGTCGTCCACAGAATCCAGCACCTCTCTCAGAAAACGGTCAGCCAGCCAGTTGGCCATGGGAAGATTCATGTCCAGATAGTTTCCGCAGTCCCTTGCAGATGCGCCCGGCACATCTCCCCGGTAGTCGCGGATAAAGGCGAACATTTCCTTCATCAGAGGCACAATATCCCTTGACTCATAGTCGCCGCAAAGAAGCAGGTAGAAACCGGTGCGGCAGCCCATGGGGCCGAAGTAGAGCACACGGTCTTTGTACTCGGTGTGGTTTCTGAGGAAGGTGGCGCCCAGATGCTCAATGGTGTGAACTTCCGCAGTATTCATGACAGGTTCAAAGTTTGGCCTGGTCATGCGGATGTCGAAGGTGGTGACTGTCGTATCTCCGGCCTTGTCCTTTCTGGATACATAGACACCCGGAAGCAGTTTTAAGTGGTTGATGGTAAAGCTTGTGATTTTATCCATAGCGATCACTCCTGTCTGTCAGATTTGCAGAGGAGGCTTGCCGGAGGCAGGCCTGTCTGCAGGTATAAGTGTACCAGAGGAGGGAGAGGAAGACAAGTGGGTAAGGGCAGGAATGAGGAGATGCTGGTGCAAAAGCAGAAAGCCGGGGAAAAGGGGAAAAAGGTTTGCAAATATATTTTTTTTTGATATACTGTAACAAAAAGTAAAACGGTATAATTATAGAAGAAAAAAGTCAGCTGTATAAGGCTGCAGACAGTATTTTGAAGCAGAAATACAGAAGATGGGAGGAGCATGAAGATGCAGTGGAACGGAAAAAGGATCTTTAATACCAGGGGGGGTATTTGCAGAAAAGAAACGCTGATACCCTTCTTTTAACTGACTGGTTATGTCTGGGATCCATTCTTTTTTTTGCATATGTGGTTTTTCTGTATGCAGATCTGACAGATACGTATGAAAATTCAATTCTTTTTTTAAAATCCATTTACCACGGCTGCCTGGGGCAGTTTTATTCTTATACAATAGAACATTCAAGATCCTTTTGGGCGGCAAACTATGACGCTATGATCTATCTGGTTTACGGCATATGGAATCTTCCTGTGCTCCTGATCACGAAGCTTCTCGGGATCGACTATTTTTCATGGGCTCCCGGGCTTTTGTGGTGCAAAACTCTGGGAATTCTCTTCTGCCTTGGAAGTGCCTGGATGATCAGCAAAATTCTGCGCTGTATCGGAACGCCGAAGGCTTTTGCAAGGCTGGGCAGCTTTTTGTTTCTGAGCAGCTTATCCCTGTACCTGATTGTCTTCGTGATTGCGCAGGTGGACGGCTTCGCCCTGTTTCTTCTGCTTTTGGGCTTTTATTTTTATCTGAACGGAAAGGAAAAATGGTTCCTGCTCTGCTACGCTGTTGCACTGCCGTGCAAGATGTTTGCCATATTTCTCTTCCTTCCGCTGCTTCTTCTGATAGAAAAGCGGATTATTTTTCTGGGAGTAAAAACAGCGCTGCTGTTTGTGTTCTGGTTTCTGTCAAGACTTCTGTTTAACGGTGATCCGGCCTATCACTTTGCTGTGGGGTCTCAGAGCCGGGATGCCATACTGCAGATCGCGGGAAGCAGGTTTTTCTGGGGATGGGACGTCATTCTGTTCGTAGTTGCCTATATAGGAATCTGCGCGTTCTGCTATCTGTGCAGAGAATACAGAGAAAACAGGGATCGCTATGAGATTCCTGTCTACTGTGCCATGGCCGTATGGACCTGTTTTGTCTGCTTTATCAACTTCAATTCCTACTGGGTCCTCTACCTGCTCCCGTTTTTGATTATCGGGATCGTGGGAAACGGGCGTTTTTTAAAGCTCTGCTGTTTCCTGGAGCTGGCGTTTTCTGCAGGCTATTTCGGAGTGCTGGTGCTTTACTGCAATCCTCTGGCAGACGTAGATCTGCTGAACCGGCTGTTTCTTGGCAGCTTTTACTCCATTCCGGCCTATGATGCCACAAAGTATGGTTCAGTTAATTATATGGCAGAAGTGATGGGCTGGGATATGTGGGCGCCCTTCTTTTCCTCCTGTATGGTAGGAGCTCTTTTCATGCTCCTTATTTTGGCCTGCCCGTTTCTGTTTAAGAAGGAAAAGCGCTTTGAGATACCGGAGCAGTCGGTTTTGGCTGTGAGGGTTGTCTGTATGGCAGCTCTGACCATTTTTATTCTGTACGCATACTTAAAGACAGCGCCCCCTGTGCTGTATTCCTCCCTGGAGGCAGAGCAGCTCACATGCCAGACGGACCTGCTGAAAGACAGCTCGTGGATCGGACAGGAGATAGAGCTGGATGAAACGGCAAATCCGGAGGAGATAGAGCTGTTTTTCATGAATCCTGACTATAAGCGCAATAATTTCTGCTCCATAGAGGTGGAGGTGATTGATACCCAGGATGGCCGGGCCCTGTTTTCTGACCGAATCGGATGCTCGATGATAGAGAGCGGAGAGAAGATTCGAATAGGCTTAGACGGACTGACTCTGGAGGCAGGGAAGACCTACCTGGTGAAGCTGACGGGAATAGAGGGAATCGAACAAAATGAAGGCATGGAGATTTATCCCAGTATAACGGATGGCCTTTACGATCCGGAGCATCCGGCGATTCTTAATGGCGCAAAGCAGGATTACAATCTCTATATTAGGGTCCGCTGACAGGAAAGGAGGCACAGAACAATGGAGAAGGAGCAAAAAACGGTGGGAAAGAGAAAGACAGCGCCGATCCTGTATGTCGTTGTCCCCTGCTACAATGAGGAGAGCGTACTGCCTGTCACTTCAAAGATTTTTCTGGAGAAGCTTCAGGGCATGATCGGAAGAAAAAAAATAAAGGACGAGAGCCGTATCCTGTTCGTAAATGACGGTTCCAGAGACAGTACCTGGGAGCTGATACGCAGCCTGGCCAGGGAGGATCGCCACTATGGGGGGATCTCCCTGAGCCGGAACCGCGGCCATCAGAATGCGGTTCTGGCAGGGCTGATGACTGCAAAATCTGTCTGCGACATAACCATAACGATTGACTGTGACGGTCAGGACGAGCCGGACGCCATGGAGAAGATGGTGGATGAGTGGAACAGGGGAGCCGAGATTGTGTACGGGGTGAGAAGCAGCAGGAAAACAGACACCTTTCTCAAGCGGTTCACTGCGGAGAGCTTTTACCGGATCATGGGCTGGATGGGAGTGGAGACAGTGTTTAACCATGCCGACTACCGGCTTCTGAGCCGCCGGGTATTGGACGAACTGTCCGGTTACCAGGAGGTGAATCTTTTTCTCAGAGGCATGATCCCCCTGATCGGGTTTCAGAGCAGCTGTGTCTACTACGAACGCCAGGAACGTCTGAAGGGAGAGAGCCATTACACGCTGAAAAAGATGGTTGCCCTGGCGGTGGACGGGATCACGAGCCTGTCCACCAAGCCGATCCGCCTGATCACAGGCCTGGGGCTGATGATCGCCTTCCTGAGCTTTATCGGAGTTCTGTGGTCTGTGCTGCAGGTGTTTGCAGGAAAAACAGTCCAGGGCTGGGGCTCGATCGTCAGCATCGTCTGCTTCCTCAGCGGAATTCAGCTGCTGTCCCTGGGGATTATCGGTGAATATATCGGAAAAATCTATATGGAGACGAAGCACAGACCCAGGTTTATTATCAGTGAGACTACGTGGGAACTGGAAGAGGAAGAATGATGGCAAAATACTTTGAAAAAAACTTCTGCATAATCAATTTTTTTCTTACTGCGTTTTTTGCAGCTGTGATGGTAGTGGGCGCAAGTTTTATGAAGCTTAACAGCTGGGAAGAGGTGAGACGCTACCCGATATTTAGCCTGGTATCGTTTTTCTGCTACTGGGCTGCTTACTTTATTATTTCTCTGCTTCTGTTTAAAAAGATTCTGCGCCTGGAGAAAGACAGGAAAGAGACGAAGAGCGGGACGTACGCAAAATTTTTCATCCTGTGGGCAGGGCTATTGCTGTGCTGGCTCCCCTGGCTGATCGGATTTTATCCCGGGATCAGCAACAGCGATGTCTCGGATCAGCTCGCTCAGGCATTTAATTTTGAAAATGAAACGTATCTGTTAATTGATAATCCCTTATCGGATGAGGTTCTCATTAACGGGCACCACCCTGTTTTTAATACCTGGATCCAGGGATTATTTCTGAGGATTGGGATATTGCTGGGAAGTCAGAATGTGGGGATTTTTCTGCACGCTCTGTGGATAGCCCTTCTTACGACGGGTGTATTTGCATATTCACTCTGGTATATGATGCGAAACTCTGTGCCCAGATGGATGTGCATGACAGTTTTTTGCATATTTGCGTTTGTTCCCTGCTTTCCGCTTTACGGGATCAATCTTGTAAAAAATTCTACCTACTCTGCCTGGCTGTATCTGTGGGTGATCCTGCTGGTGCGCCTGGCCGTGGAGGGAGAGGGGCTGCTCAGGAAAAAGGCCTATCTGCTCTTATTTTCTCTTTCCATACTGATGCAGATGCTGAACGTCAAGCATGGAGTTCATGTGGTTGTTTTGACAGCTGTATTTGTGCTGTGGGCGTACAGGGCATCCCTCAGAAGACTGCTGCCGGTGTTTCTGATTCCTGTTTTGGCAGTTCAGATTGGATTTAACGGAATTCTGATGCCGTTTCTTCAGATATCGCCGGGGAGCAGGAGGGAGGCACTGGGATTTTTCTACCAGCAGACGGCCCGCTATGCCAGAGACTATCCTGATGAAGTGACTCCAGAAGAGAAGGCCGCGATTGACGGAGTGCTGGATTATGACCGGCTTGCCGGACTGTACAACCCGATCACCTCGGATCCGGTGAAGTTTGAAGCCTACAGAAAGGAGCAGACCCGGGCCGATCAGACTGCGTACTTTAAAGTATGGGCAAAACAGTTTATAAAACATCCGGGAGTGTACCTGGAGGCCGCTGTAAACGGCTGTTATGGATTCTTCTATCCGGGGCTGATGGAATGGTACGATTACAGAGGATTTGACTCTGCCATCCGGGAGGTGAGAGACGGCTTTTTCACGGCGGGACATCCCCAGGCGCTGTCGGAATTCAAAAATTTGCTGAAAGCCATAGAATACAACGCCAAATTTCTTCCTGTCATCGGCATGTTTTTCCGGCACGGCACCTACGTATGGGTGATGCTTTGGTGCGCGGCGGCGCTGTTAGCCGTAAAAAAATACCGTTATCTGGCAGCGCTGATGCCCTTTCTCCTGAATATTCTGGTATGTATAGTCTCGCCGTTTAACGCAAATACCAGATACCTTCTGCCTGTCATTTACGGATCCGGTTTTGCCGTATTAATTGTTATTTCGGCAGTTCTGCAAATCAGAAAGGGAGATAGTGAACAGCAGAATCCAGATGCCTCCTGCGGGAAAAGCCGTGAAGAAGTACGGTGAGATTCATCTCCTCAGATTTCGGTTATAAGCTGTAAAAATTCTGTTTCTATTATGTAAAAAAATGCAGTTTCAGGGGATAAGCGTGGACACGAAAAGCAGAATCATCTATAATTCCAGAAGAAGCGTGTATGAAAACTGAATGTGAATAGGATGCAGCTTAGAGTACGGTCAGCTGTCGGCCTAAGCATGGCCTGTAAACTTTTCTTTTTAAAGTATTGACATAGAACCATAAACTGATATATAACGGAATGAGTTCTGAGTTATCATAAATCCGTGTGCTCAGAAAACACTTTTTTGCCGTGATTTGCAGACGGCAGCAGCAGTGATTTAAAGTATCAATTACTGGAATATTGGGACATCAAGGCCAGAATTCATCTGTCTGGGAATGGAGAGACAGGTGAAAAACAGACTTTTTACTGGGTGACTGAGTCTTAGAAGGTGGCAGAGGCGGCTGTCAGTTCGGAACTGCTGGCGGAGACTGAGATAAGTTGTGGAGAAAAACGGATGAAAGGATAAAGGGGAGATATTTAAGATGAGAGAGACCGGAAACAGAGAACAGGGACGCATTGCAGTTCTGATTCCGTGTTATAATGAAAGCCAGACCATCGAAAAGGTTGTGAGAGATTATAAAAACGCGCTGCCGGAGGCCGATATCTATGTTTATGACAATAACTCCACAGACGGTACAGGGGAGATAGCGAAGCGGGCTGGAGCCATTGTGCGCCGGGAGTACAGGCAGGGGAAGGGAAACGTGATCCGCAGTATGTTCCGGGATATTGACGCGGACTGTTATCTGATGACGGATGGGGATGATACCTATCCGGCAGAGAATGCCAGGGAGATGGCGGACTTGATCATGAGCGGACGGGCTGATATGGTGATAGGAGATCGCCTGTCCTCCACCTATTTTACAGAAAATAAGAGACCATTTCACAATTTTGGAAACCGGATCGTGAGGGGATTGATTAATAAGTTATTTAAGAGCAATATCCATGATATCATGACGGGCTATCGGGCATTCAGTCCGCTGTTCGTAAAAAGCTTTCCCGTTCTCTCCCAGGGTTTTGAGATAGAGACAGAGATGAGTATTCATGGTAGTGTAAAAAAGTTTGTGTCTTTGGAAGAAAATGACTCCTTTTTGGTAAGAATT
>NZ_QUJI01000003.1:0-231405 GCF_003480545.1 Clostridium sp. AM29-11AC | reverse complement strand
TACCGTCTGGATTGGTTTTCCTTTCTTTTTTGTTCCCTTTAATTAGCCATGAACTGCTTCATGCCCTGGGACTTTGCTTATGTGTGATAAAGAAGTAATAGAAGTGTAAAAAATTTTGCCGTTCCTATCCGGCACATGAGGTATGTCGGATAGGTCGGGCGGTTAGGTGTCGGGCAGTTCTACCTTGCCGACAAAAGAATAATAGATTTCGATTTCCTGTCTGCGTAACTTGCCCCGGCGTTTCCCGTCAAGGGCAACGCTTTCATGGACAACGATTTTCTCCACAAACTCCCGCAGCAGAGTAGGGGTAAGTTCTTCAATGGTAGTGTGCCTGCGTACCACATTCATAAACTTTTCAGCGTTTGCGGTGGCTTCCTGCGCTTTGGAAAGTTCTTCCCGCAGTCTGGCGGCACGTTCTTTCAGTTCTTTCTGCTCGGCTTCATAGTCTGCCGACAGCTCTGTGAAACGCTCGTCCGATATGCGCCCGGTTACGCTGTCCTCATACAGCCGCTTGAAGATAGCAGATAACTCGGCTATGCGTTTCTCGGCGGCTTCCAGCTCCTTTTTCTTGGCGGCGTTCCTGCGTCTGTCCCCGTCCTCATTCTGCTCGATTAAAAGCTTCATAAACCGGGCTTCATGCTTTGCCGCATAGCTGGTAACTTTCCGCAGATTGGAGAGTACGCCAGCGGTCAAGAGGTCAGTGCGGATAAAGTGCGCTGTGCAGTCGGCGGTGCGTTTCTTGTAGCTTCCGCAGATATAACAGTCCTGCTTGCGCTTGTCCGTCTGGTATCGCTGCTGGTACATGACGCTGCCGCAGTCGGCACAAAAGAGTATGCCGGAGAACAAGCCCACTTCGTCATAACGGTTGGGGCGTTTGCGCTGCTTGCGTAACTCCTGCACCCGTTCCCACGTTTCCCGGTCAATGATAGGCTCATGGTGGTTCTCAAAAACCGCCTGCTTTTCCGGGGGATTTTCTATGCTGTGTTTCAGCTTGTAGGACGGCTTCTCGGTCTTAAAGTTTACCAGACAGCCCGTATATTCCCGGTTTTCCAGCAGATGAACCACGGTATTGGTCGCCCACTTGCACTCATAGCCGGGGTGGTAGCGGCGGGTGCTGCCCGTCCTGCGGTATTCCAGCGTCCCCGGCGTGGGGATTTGCTGCTCGGTCAGCATACGGGCTATCTTGGTCGGACCGTTCCCGGCAAGGCAAAGGCTGTAAATCTGCCGTACCACCGGGGCGGCTTCCTCGTCAATGATAAAGTTTTCGTCCTCGTCCATGAGGTAGCCATAGACGGGCTTGCTTGTGATGGGCTTTCCGCTCATGCCCTTAGAGCGTTTTACTGCCTTGATTTTCTTGCTCGTATCTCTCACCAGCCATTCGTTAAAAATGTTCCGCAGCGGGGCAAAATCATTTTCCCCCTGTGCGCTGTCCACTCCGTCATTGATAGCGATGAAGCGGACACCTTTCTGTGGGAAAATCATTTCTGTGTACATTCCCACCTGTAAGTAGTTTCGCCCTAACCTCGACATATCCTTGACGATAACTGTCCCGACTTTCCCTGCTTCAATGTCTGCAAGCATGGCTTGAAATCCGGGTCTTTGAAAGTTCGCACCGGAATAACCGTCGTCGGTGTACCAGCGCAGATTAGAAAATCCATTCTGTTTGGCATAGGTTTCCAAAATCCTCTTTTGGTTGGAAATGGAATTGCTCTCGCCTTGCAGCTCGTCCTCATGGGACAGTCTTGGGTAAAGGGCGGTAATGAGTTGCTGGGTGGTCTGTCTTAACATAAATTCCTCCGTTTCCGACAGCCAGCCCCACTATTCCGTACCTTGATTGTACCACATGGGGCGGCTGTCTGTATAGCGGCAAAAGCGTCAAATCTGCTTCTTTACGGTCGGTAAAAATGACGGTTTTTCAATCAGGCTTATCACAGGTCAAATATCCGGCGGCGGCTTCTGCTTCCAGCACTTTCATCATCTTGTCAGCGGCGGTGTCGGTCGCCCCCTCCTTGAAAAAGCCAGACACCACAAGGATTGTGTTGCCTATCCTCGTTTCGGTCACGCAGTCCGGGCGGCGGGCAGGGCGTTTGTTTCTCTGGGTGTCGGTCATAGGCAAATCTCCTTTCCGGCAAGCAGCCGTTTCAGCTGTTCCATTTTTCCCTGTGCGGCGGCTTTCCTCAAATTCTCCCCGGTAAAGCAGAGAGGGGAACACATTTCAAGCAGGCGGTCATAAATCCGGGCGTGGGCGGTGTCCTCCGGGTGCTGCAATTCCTCCAGCGTGAGGTTGGTCGTCACAATCAGCGGCTTCCTGCTCCGGTAGCGGCTGTCAATCACATTGTAGACCTGTTCCAGACCGTATTCTGTGCCACGCTCCATTCCAAAATCGTCAATGATGAGCAGGGGGAAGCTGCAAAGGCGGGAAATATATTCGTTCCTGCCCGCAAAGCTGGCGGCAAGGTCGTTTAATATTGCTGCAAAGTTTGTCATGCACACCGGGACTTCCTGCTCCATGAGGGCGTTTGCAATACACCCGGCAAAATAGCTTTTCCCAGTGCCTACCCTGCCCCACAAGAGCAGCCCGTAGTTCCCGTCCTTTATCTGTTCCCAGCGTGCCACATATCCGGCGGCGTTCTTCATCTGCGGGCAGCTGCCGTTATCGTTGGCAAATGTCCAGTCCTGCATGGTCTTGTCTGTAAAGCCCTGCCGTTTCAGCCGTTCCACCGTTTCAAGGTGGCTGCGCCGCTTCTCGGCGGCTTCCCGTTCCTTACGGGCTGCCCGCTGGCAGTCGCACTCTGACGGGTGGCGGTCACGCCCGAAAAAGGTCTTGCCCTCCGGGAAATAGGCTTCTTTGGGTTTCCGGCATTTGCCGCAGTATAAAAGCCCGTCCTCCCCGGTGTAATCCTCCGGCTCGGCTGTGGTGTCGGTCATAGGCAGTATGGTGTTGTGGATTGTATCGGTCATAGGCTTTCTCCCTCCTTGAATGAATAGTCCGGTATGCCTTTCTTTGGCTTCTCTTTGGCAGCGTCCTCCTGCGCCCACTTGTAAATGGTGGCTGCATGGCTCTGGTACTGCTTCCCGGTGGAAGCGATGTGGCAGGAAAGGCGGTCAAGGTAATACTCCCACTTGCCGGGGAAGTCCTGTTCCAGCTCCAAAAGTTCTGTGTCAGAAAGAAATACATTTTTATATCTGCCATAAGCGGCGGGGGGCTGCCCCTCACTCGCTCCTTTTGTTTGGCTCTCTATTAGGTTGTTTATATTAGTTTGGTTAGGGGACGGTTTTCCGACCGTCATAAGGTCAGTTTTCCGGCTGTCAGTTGGTCGGTTTCCCGCCCTTATGAGGGGCGGTTTTCCGTCCGTCAGTTGGTCGGAAAACTGTACCACTGGGATAGGCGGCACTTTCACATACAGACGGTTGGCGGCAGAAAAGCCCGTCCGTCTGCGTTCCAGCAGCCCGGCAGCGTCCAGTTCGTTCAGTGCGCCCTTTATGGTGGTGCAGCCTTTATCCAGCATTTCCGCTATCTCTGCTATGGGGTAGACAATGTATGTCCGTCCCTCGCTGTCCTGCCAGCCGTTCTTCTGCGAAAGGGTGGAACGGTCTAACAGCAGCGCATATAACTCTCTTGCGGTGTGGGATAGGTCTGTTTCCAGCAGGAAACGGGGGTAAGGCAGGTAAGCGGGCAGCTCCGTTCCTGCGGTCATATAATCAGCGATAGGGTTCACCTCCTTGTGGTGTCTGTCTGTGGGTTCTGTTACGCTTTTAGGGGGCGTTTTTAAGGGAAAAGGATAAATGTATCACGCACCCTTTGACACCCTCCAAAAAAGCCTTGATTTATGCGGGTTTGAAATGCCCTAAAGCGTGACATTTCTCCCTTTGTTTCCGCTTCCGTTTGGCGGCGTTTATCCGCTTCATGCGTCCGGCGCAGTCCGGGCAGTATTTCCCCCGGTTGGATTTTGGGAAGAAGAACGCCCCGCAGACAGCGCAGCGTTTCCGGCTTCCCCGGCGCAAGAGGGCGGCTTCCAGTGCTTCATCAAGGGGCAGGACAGCGGCGGTAAACCAGCGGCAGAGCAGCGAATAGCTGATACTCTGTACACACACGCAAGGCTCGCCGTCCTCCAACAGCAGGCAGTTCCCGCTGTCATAGTTGCAGCACTCATGCACAAGGCGGCGGGCTGCCCGGTACTGGCGGTAGTCCATGCGGGGGATATTACCGTTCATGGCTCTGCTCCTTTCTGCGCTGCGGCTCGCTCCGGCGTAAAATCTGGTCGATATTGCCCTTGACAGTCTGCAAGCGGCGGTACTCCTCCCGTTTTGCCCGGTAATCGTTGTAGCCGCTGTTTTTCTCTTTGATAAGGCTTTCAATCTCTGCTTGCAGGGATTTATAGCTCGGCAGCTTGGAAATGCCGTTCTCCCTGAAATAGCGGGCGGCTGCGTCTGCTATGATAAAGTCACTTTCATGCTTCTGACGGTAGGCTGCTTTTGCTTTGGCGTTTTTCTGCTGTTTCAGCCCGTCCCGGACAGGGCGGGTCTTGGAATAGGCAAGCACCTGCCGTTGCAGCTCCTTTTTCCCGTTCAGCGTCTTTTCCACCTGCTTCAACCACGCAAGGCTTTCCTGCATGGCGGCATAGGCGGCAGAACAGGCTTCGTCCAGTTCCTCCGGGGAGGAAAAGCCGTACTGCTGATAGGCGGTAACGGTAGCTGCCATTTGCTTTAGGTTGTGCTTTGCCGCCCAGCGGTCATAGCCCACGCCCTTGCCCTCGGCTCGCTTGGCTTCCCGGTCAACCATGCGCTGCAAGGTGTTGTCTGCCGGGGTGGTTTTTGCAGCTTTTTCCCCTTGTAACGGCTTTTTAACTGCGGCAGGGTATTCGGGTATGGCTTTGGTCTGTTCGGCAGCTCTGTGGGCGTTCTGCGTGAGCAGGGCAAGGACAGCAGCCTTGTCAAAATCGTCCCCCAGCTTTCGGGCTGTGATAGGCTTTGTCCTGTCCGGCGTGAGGTAGGAAAGCCGCCCCCGGCTCTCCTTGACGGTCACACCCTCCCGCAGCAAAAGGGAAGAAAACTCGTCAAAGCTGCCAGCTTGGGAAAGTGCCTGCCGTATCGTCCGGCGCAGCTTCGCCTTGTCCGTTTCAAACTTGGTGGGCTTGGTCGGCTGTCCGGCGGCTTCTCTGGCGGCGTTCTCTTTGTCAAGGGCAAGCTGCCCTTTCTTTGCCGCCCAGTATTCCCGTTCGGTTATCCGTTCCTTGCTGCCGTTCAAGAGGTCGATTTGGTAAAGCCCCTCCCGGTGGCACATTTCCATGACTTCGCTCTTGAAATATTCCATAGCGGCGTTGGTGCAGCGGTGCTTGCAGCCCTCCAGCGTGTCGGCTGGTCTGTCCATGTAGGGCAGAAGCGGGACTTCGTAAATCCGCAGGGAGTTGATGACGATATGCACATGGATATTCCCGCTGTGGTTATGCCCGTCCGGGTGGGTGCAGATTAGGGCTTGGTGTCCGGGGAAATGCTCCTTGCAGAACTGCTCGCCCAGCTCCTGCGCCCGGTCTACGGTCAAGCCGTTGTCTGTCCCGTCCCGTGGGTCAAAGCTGATGATATAGTGGTGGCTTTTCACATCTTCCCGTTTTTGGTTTTTCTCATAGCGGAGATTGGCTCGCATACAGGCAACAGCGAAATCCTCGCCCCCGCAGTTGAGGGAAGAAATGCGGTAATCCTCCCTCGGTATCAGCCGCCCGTTTTCATCAAGGGTGGCTTTCATGGTAAACTCGTCATGCTCAAATGTGAGATAGGCTTCCGCTGCGCCATAGTCGGCGTTTTTAGAGCTGATATGTTTGAATGTTGCCAACAGCGTCACCCACTTTCTGCAAGACTTCAAACTTTAGGGCAGCAAGGTCGGAAACCGCCGCCCGTACCTCCCCGGCAAGCTGCGGATAGGGACTGTGCCACTCGTTCAGCGTCCGGGCTATCTGGTTTAAGTTGCCGCCGATCCTCCCGTATTCGGCGGTCAGCTTCCCGACAGCGGCAAGCAGCTCGTCATTGATGGGGGAAACGGTTATGATGGGGCGTATGGCTGCCCCGGTTATGGCTTGCCGGATAAACTCGGCTTGGCTCATGTGGTAAGCAGAAAGCCGCTGGGCAAACTCGGCGTATTCTTCCTCGGTCATGCGTGTTTTGACTACCCGGCTGCGGTGCGGCGTGTTGTATCGTTTCATAGGTGGTTGACCTCCTTTCTGTGCGTGGTGTCCTCTCACTAATAGGAGAAAAACAGGGTGTGAAGCGGAACTGTTTTTGAAAAATCCGAAAAATATTTTGAGGGGTTTTTCAGCGGCGCAAGCCGCATAAGCAGGGTTTGGGGAAGGCACTCCCCAACAAGATTCCCGCAGGGGCAAAATGAGCGATAAGCGAATTTTGGCACCTCGGTAGAATCTTGCTCTAAGAAACTGCCGGCCTGCCGTTCACTTGCTACTGCCACTTTTTCAGAAAATCTATAACCAGCTTTTTTTATAAAAGGCTGCGGGCTGGCGTTTTTCCCTTACTCCCTACAAACCACAAAAGAGCAGAATGGACGGACTTTCCGGCAAGAACTTTTCCGGCGGCTCGGTCTTTCCCGACAATAAGGCGTTTCGGAAGCTGCGTTTTGCCCGCTGTCTGAAAAAAATGGCAGCCTTTTTTGGTTTCACTGTCTAATACGGAACTTTTGGAAATTTGCCAAAAATGGACGCAAAAAAAGCAGCAAATCTTTTTCGGATTTACTGCTTCATGTGCCGCTGCGGTGCGGCGGGATGGATATTCAGTTGAAATAAAAGAGGATGGTGGTACTTTAGTCTATCGACTCTTTACTAACTATTAGGTAATCTTGAAAGATTTTCCTTGAATTTATCTAAAGAATGTTCATTGTTTCCCGCAAAAATAAGTGGAATTGTATATTCATATGATATGCCATTTTCATAGTCCGATAATTGTATTTTTATAGTATCATCCCTCTCATCTTTAGGTGCTATATATATGAATGAATTTTTATTTATATCAGATATTTTCCCTTTTTCAGAAGAAACAGTATAACCCCAGTCTGTTAAATTTGTCTTTATTGTAACTTCTGTTTCTGTTTCTTTTCTAGTCTGCAATGCTGTTTTATCGATTTGGATATCAAAAGGAGTCGAACCTAACAATTCACTGTTTATATTTACAAGTTCTTCTCCATTTGTTTTAGAAATATTAGATTCATCTTCATAATTTTGTTGAGATTCATCTTTTGGTGTTTCTCTGTTACATCCTAATAAAAAGCATAAAATAATTAGTACTAATACAGAAAGTTGTTTTTTTTGCATTTATTTCTCCTTTCATATTATCAAAGAAAGCACTGAGAGTACTTTCAAGAAATTTTGAAATATTCTCAATGCTTTCTATTTTTTGATCATAAACTTGCCGGTAATGATACTATGTTAATTTATCTCTTTCGCGTAACCTTTGTTGCAATATACACATGCACCATTCACCCATTTGTGAGACATTTCAATCGTCTCAACTTCATAAATGCTTACTTCTCCACAAATTAAACATTGTTTGTAATTATATACATGACGTGTCGCACATTTATCCCAGTCATCATATATATATACCAGGCATTTCATCTTCATATCCATAGTACTGGGGAGAACCCCAACTATGAGTATGAGCGGCAAATACAGTCATTGGAGCAGCTACAATTCCAGCTACTACTGAAAGTGCTAAAATAGATTTTCTTAAATTCATAAGTTCCTCCCTTTCCTTAAAAATACATAGCTCTTTGTTACATTGTCATTTTAACATAATAATTGGTAAAATGCAATAATTTATTTTCTATTTACGAGAAAATACTGTGCATATTATCTTATTTAGGAATAGTTAAGGCGGCTACCTAAATCTTTTTATTACTTTACCGCACATGAGCATTCGCACCGGGGTTGTCGTTGCCGTAACCTTCCAGCAGGTTGATGACACCCCAGATGCCGAGACCAGCGCCCAGAGCGATAACGAGGGTCTGAAGAACGGTGATAGCCTGATTGAAAAATGCCATAAATTATAGTTAGCCGGAATCATTTGAAAAGTTTGATTTAGTCATTCATAGGCATACAAAAGCCGGAACAATCGGCACCCGGTTTCCGGGGCCTGATTCCGGCTGTCCTCCTTTTTTCATTATTTTTTGGTGATTGTCCGCTTTGTACGCCGATGGCCCCATCCGGGGCGGTTGAGGCGGGTAGATAAGATCACTCCTATTACAATAAATTTGGACAGGAAAGCCGGACAGCCAGTCCGGCTTTCCCTCCATCTCGTGCCTAAGCTACAATGAGAGGAGCAACTGGCTGACCAATCACTCCTTGGGCTTGTATGTCCGTGTGAAAGACTGTTAGCCATCCTCTCGTTGCAGCGTTCGATTTAAGCAGGTTGAACCACCGGATGTCGGAGAGTTCGTGTCACACAATAGATTGAATCGGCAGCGAGAAAAGATGGATTCCGGTTGCAGATTCTTTGTATTGGAGGAATGTGAATGAACTGCGTTGGCATCGATGTTTCCAAGGGTAAGAGCATGATTGCAGTCATGCGGCCCTTCGGAGAGGTAGTGGTTTCACCCTTTGAAGTACGTCACACCGCCAATGAACTGAGCGAGCTGGCAGGACTGCTCAAAAGCCTGGACGGCGAGACCCGTGTGGTGATGGAATCCACGGGTAATTACCATGCTCCGGTGGCCTGGCTGCTCCACGACGCGGGCCTTTATGTCTCGGTAGTCAATGCAATGCTGGTGCATGACTACGGAAACAACAGTTTAAGACGGGCCAAAACCGACAAAAAGGATGCCGTAAAGCTGGCCAACTACGGTCTTGACCACTGGCTCACATTGCCGAGATATATCCCGGAGGAGGATACCCGACTCATGCTGAAAATCTGCTACCGGCAGTACCAACAGTATTCCAAAGTTCAGACCATGCTGAAGAATAACCTGATCTCCCTGCTGGACACCACCTTCCCAGACGCAAATCGCTTGTTTACCAGTCCGCCCCGCGCCGATGGCAGCGAGAAGTGGGTGGACTTTGTCGCTACTTTTTGGCATTGCGAGTGCGTTTGTGGCCGGTCTGAGAAGGCCTTTACTACCCAATACCAGAAGTGGTGCAGAAAGCACGGCTACAATTTCAGCGAGGATAAGGCGCTGGATATTTATGCCTCTGCTTGCAGACACTTCGGTGTCATACCGAAAACGGATACGGCAAAACTTTTGGTAGAACAGGCCATTTCTCAACTCCAGACAACTTCTTCCGCGTTAGCTGCTCTCAAACAGGAGATGCAATCCCTGGCAGCTTCTCTGCCGGAGTATCCTGTAGTGATGGGGATGTTTGGTGTTGGCCCAACCCTCGGCCCTCAACTCCTGGCTGAAATTGGCGATGTACGCCGTTTTCATTCCAAAAAAGCGTTGGTTGCCTTTGCGGGTATTGACGCCCCGCCCTACCAATCCGGTCAAATAGATGTCCGTAGCCGTAGCATTTCCAAGCGAGGATCTGCCTCACTGCGCAGGACGCTCTTTCTGGTGATGAGCGTCATCCTGCAATGTGCTCCAATAGACGAGCCGGTGTACCAGTTCATGGACAAGAAACGCTCTGAAGGCAAGCCATATCGTGTCTACATGATGGCCTCTGCCAACAAGTTCCTGCGCATCTACTACGCTTCTGTGAAAGCCTACTTGGAATCCCTGGAGCACGACTGATTTTTACACTCTATACCATCTGGCTGGCCGCCGTTTTAATTTTGAGATGCTCAGCGGCTTGATTTTGTATTGCATTTTTTCGCCTCCCTAAAAATCTGAAATTTCTACTTGACTTTTATTAGCAGGTCTTTCACAGCGGAACAGATTTACACGCCCTCTGCGTCTACTTCATACACATCGTAGACCTCGTTGGGCTTGAGCTTGAGCCGGGTGGACAGGAACGCCTCGATGTCAAAGGCGTTCTTGGGGTCCGCGTCGGCGGTGTACGGGTAATTGGGGTGCTTGGTGATGTCGTACTTGTCCGAGAGGAAAGGCCGCACACCGCGCAGCTGGAGGATACACTTGCCGCCGTCCATGACGGCCAGTTCATCCTGGCTCATAAGCTCTTTGCCGAGCTTTTGGTAGTTAAGAGAATGGGATGTCTCGCGGCCCCGGCTCTCGCCGGTGTTGTAGGTGTCGATGGTCTCCTTGCCCAGCACGGCGGCCAGCTCCTTGAGGGTTGTCGGCTCTTTGCCGCCCAGGAAGATGGAGGTATCCATGTTGCCGATGATGGTATCGGCGTTGTCCTTGTAGATAGCTTTGAGCTGGGACTGTGCTTGCAGCACCAGGCAGGCGGAAATCTCACGGCTTCGGATGGTGGCAACCAGCTTTTCCAGCCGAGGGATCTGTCCAATATTGGCGGCCTCGTCAATGAGGCACCGCACATGGACCGGCAGCCGCCCGCCGTACACATCGTCCGCTTTTTCGCAGAGCAGATTGAACAGCTGGGTGTAGCACATGGAGATCAGGAAGTTAAAGCTATCGTCCGTGTCGCTCATAATCAAGAACAAGGCGGTTTTCCGGTCTCCCAGGGTATCCAGCTCCAGCTCGTCGTAGGCCGTGACCTCCCGCAGCTCCGCGATGTCGAACACGGCAAGGCGCGCACCGCAGGAAATCAGGATGGATTTTGCGGTTTTGCCCGCAGCCAGCTTGTACTTTTTGTACTGACGGACGGCGAAGTGGTTGGGCTTCTCTGCCTCCAGCGCGTCAAACATCAGGTCCACGGGGTTCTTGAACTCCTCGTCATCCTCCCGGACCTCCATCGCGTTGATGAACTCGATGAGGGTGGAGAAATTCTGTTCCTCCACCGGGGCCTCGTAGTGGATATACCCAATGAGGGCGCAGTACAAAAGCGTCTCGGCCTTAACCCAAAAATCGTCCCCGGCCTTGCCCTCGCCCTTGGTGTTGGCGATCAGCGTCGTGACCAGTTTCAAGATGTCCTTTTCGGAGTGGATGTAGGCAAAGGGATTATAGTGCATGGACTTCTTGAAGTTGATGGTATTGAGGACTTTGATCCGATAAGGCTCATAGATGTCCTTGCCGTGCTTATCCTTCATGGGCTTGCCGTCCTTGCCCAGCTTGGGTGTGCCGCGCTGAAGCATTTTGCCGCACTCCACCAGGATGGTGCCTTTTGGGTCTGTCACCACATAGGAGCTGTGCATCTGCATCAGGTTCGGTTTCAGCCAGAAGCGGGTCTTGCCGGAACCGGAGCCACCGATCACCAGCACATTTTTGTTTCTGGCGGTCTTGGGGTCCTTGGGGCGGCTGTTCATGGTCAGGCTCTCGGTTTTAGTCAGAATCACATTGTTCTGGAACACCGGGTCGATGTAGGGTGCGATGTCCTCATGGGTGCCCCAGCGGGCGCTGCCATACTCCATACCGTGCCGGTACTTCTTGGCGTTCTTGCTTTTGAGATACACGGCCAATCGCAGGCCAGCGCCGCAGCACAGCCCCACCAGCAGGTCCAAAGGGTGCAGGCTGGGCCACCAGCTGGCCAGCGCCACCGGCAGCGTGGAGAAGAACGAAAGCATTTTTGCCGAAGCGTCCGCACCCACGGCCATCCGCCATCCTTCACCGAAGTTGGTTGCGAACAGCCCCATCAGGATATAGGGCATATTCAGCAAAAGGAGCTTTTTGATGTCAAGTTGCTTTTTCATCTTCATCGTTCCAGCTCCTTCCGCTTGTTCCGGTCCACAACGGCGTGTTTCACCAGCTCTTTGAACTGGCTCAGCTTTGCCAGCACGGACGGACGCTCTGTTTTCTGCGCCTTTCTGACCTTCTTGCCGGTGTACTCGGTAAAGGCAGCGGTCAGGGCATCCGCATCGCGGCCTTTGAAAAAGATCAGGTACTTGGGCGGGGAGCTGCTGCGGTCCTTCTTCACCGCATAGTCAACGCCGTATTTCCGGGCGATCTTTTCAAACTCCTTGATGGAGGGGTCGGTGATCTCGATGTTGGAAACGCCCTGATTCTGGCCGATCAGCTGCTTCACCGTCTGTTTGCCGTGGGGAATCACGGGGGTATCCCGGCTTTTCTGCTTTTGCAGCTTCTTTTCCTTGCGGTGGGCAAGGTACTTGGTGATGGCGGCCTTAAACAGCCGCCCGGTAAACTTTGTTCCGCTGACTACCAGCGTCAAAGTCCTGTTTTCCACTTCCTCCTGCATAGGTCATCGCCTCCTTTCCACGGATTTTGCAGGGGTGGCGCTTGATACTAAGGCGGGACCACCAGCCGCCGCAGCAGGTATTTCATCATGGCAGGCTCCTTTCAACGCAGCTGATCGGAGCGGTCATAGTACAGATGTCCCTGGCGCACCTTGGCATGGCTGAGAATCTTGATGTGGCCCTTTTCCTGGTTCTCCAGGCTTTTCTGGTATCCGGCCTCCGTCAGAAACAGGCGGGTCCGTTCGCCTTTCCAGCCCACCGGCGAATCGTGGGTCAGCACATCGAAGATAATCATGTGCCGGGTGTCCTCGGCAAACCGCTCCAAATCCATGTACTCATGGCCGTGGTAGTTCTGCGCCCCGGCCTTGAGCCGCATTTCCTCCATCAGCTGGCCCACGGTCTTACGCTCAGGCATGGCGCGCACCTCCTTTCCCGCGTCCCTGGCCTTTCACAGTCAGGATACCGTCCAGGGTGGTAGCGGTGATCCGCAGGCGCTCAGCGGTGGCGATGTCATTCTTCACGGTCTCGTCGATGCCGTGGCCGCAGACCACCAGCACATGGGACCGGCGCAGATAGTCTCGCACCATATCCAGCCCGTCCTTGTGTTCCTGGGGAATCTCGTCCTTGAGGAAGGTGGACAAGAACAGAACCGGGCAGATGGGCGAATACCCGGCGTCGTACACCTGGCGGCAGTAGGTGGCAGCGTTCTCGGCGTTCTCATACTGGTTGTTGCTCCAGGGAGCCGTAATGTAGGCAAGAGGTCGTTTCATGGCAAAATCCTTTCTCCCGGTATTGCCGGGCAACAGAAAAGCGGCTGTTTACCAGCCGCCTGTGTTCATATCGTGATTGACTTGTACGGTGTAGTGATTGCTGATCGTGGTGGGCGCGTTGAACAGCACTGCAAGCAAATACTGTTTCATATTGCGGACCTCCGTGGTGTTTTTCTGCATACCGTCCATGACAAATCGGATATGCTCGCTATCCAGCTTCAAGAACCGGGAGCGCACGACTTCATGGGGAAAGTCGCTGCCAGCGATCCGAGTGGTTTTACGTTTGGCACAAACGGTCTCCACCATCAGCTCCACAATCTCGTCCAGGTCCTCACGGTAGGTCGAAAACTCTCTGCACAGATAGTCATACTCGATGTTCTCCAGAATCAATTCCCGATAATTTTCTATCTCTGAGACAGACATCGCATCCCTTCCTTTCCGTTCCGGCAGCTGTGCTGCCGCTGTTTCCCGGAAGGGAATGGAATCGGTACTTGCTCCATGAGTATTTTGTTTTTGAGTATTTGGTTTCTCTATATTTAATTCTGCGGGCTTTTCCGTATCCGGTTTATCCAGATACGGGTTTTCCGTATCTGGTGAAGCCGTATCTGGTACAGCCGTATCCGGCCTTGGCGTTTCTGGCTGCCTGGGCTGGGGTTTCTCATAAATCACATACTCGGTGTCGCTGATCCGGCCTTGTTGGTCCCGCAGCTGGTTCCGCACGATGTAACCGGCGGTTTCCAACTCCCGCAGCGCACTGCCGATGGCATCAACGCCCTCCTTGCAGATTTTCGCAAGTCCACGGGTAGTATAGTTCCAGTCATCAGGCAGGGATAACATCATGGAAAGAAGCCCCTTTGCCTTGAGGGATAGTTCGTGGTTCCGCAGGTGATGATTGCTCATCACGGTATAATCTTTGGTCCGTTCAATGCGAAAAACGGCCATTGACTTCACTCCTTTCTAATTTTAGGGCATGAAAAAAGCCACAATCCTTCGTGAAAAAGACTGTGGCTTTCAGCTGTTTTTGTTGTTCTGCCAGGGCCGGTAAGGACGCTTGTACTTCGGCGGATGACTGAACATCGGCTCATGCTCCGAAAACGGGAGGGTCTGCAAAACCCGGTCAATGTCGGTGGATTCCATATCATACTGGGACTGGCAACTTTCCCGGATGGCATCTTTGATGCTCTGGACAGTACACATATTCATTCCTTTCCTTTCGTAGTGATAATGAGTTTACGGGTGGCGGCGGCGCTTGTCCGGTTTGAAGTCGAGCACATGGCCCTCGATCACACGGGCATACCGCTTGATTTTGATTTCCCGACGCTTCTGGCTTACGAGGGCGGCCTGATACCCGTCCTCCGTAAGAAACAGCCGCATATCATCGCCGGGGCAGCCGTAGGAACAAGGGCGCTGAACGGAAAACTCGATCATCCAGCGGGTGCTGTCCTGAAAACGCTCTACGGCCAAGATATTGTGTCCTTTCAGCTCACGGGCTGAAATATCCCTCATAGGCGGCTCCTTTCATCGTTCCTGGTCTCTCTGGCGCTTCTTCTGCCACGCCTCCAGCAGTTTGATAATGGTTTCCTGCATCCGCTGGGGCGTATAGCTTTTGGGGAAATACTTCCGCAGGGTGTCGGAGGTGAAAGTCACTTTGTCGAGATCACTTTTCTTTTCCTCACCCATGATGACGCGCATCATATCGAGGGTCAGATGTCCCTCCTGGCTGTATTTCTTGAGTCGCTGAGCCTGGGAGAGAGAGGGGGTAGCCTGTTCGCTGTCCATCGCGTCCAGCAAATCCCGCTGTTCTTCTTTTTTGAGAAAGGACAGCTCATAAGCCGGATTGAGGGCGATTTTCTTTTCATCGACCATATCCAGCAGTTCGGGAATCAGCTCCGTCAGGCGGATATAGCGCTGCACCTGGTTCCTACTCGAACCAGCCTGCTGCGCCAACAATTCATCTGCACGCAACTTCGTCCCAAGTTGGGACGAAGTTAAGTCCCCCCGTGCGCCTTGGTGTTTCATAGCCTCCAGCTTCATCTTGTAAGCAAAGGCCCTTTCGCTGGGGAGCAGGCTTTCACGTTGTAAGTTGCTGTCCACCATGATGATAGTGGCAGCATCATCGTCCAGGTCTCGGACAATGACAGGCATGGTTTCTTTCTCGGCCAGCTCACTGGCCCGGTGCCGCCTGTGACCGGCAACCAGCTCATAGCCGCCCTCCGGGTCCGGGCGGGCGATCGCCGGAACCAGAACACCATACTGCCGAACGCTGTCGGCGGTCTCCATCATGGCCTCGTCATCCTTGACTTTGAAGGGATGCCCCTTAAATGGGTGCAGCTCAGACAGCGGAATTTCCTGTATCTTCTCCAGCTTGGCATCCTGGCGGCTTTCCTCGGTGGAAAACAAATCATCGTATGGAGCCAGCTCTACTTTTTTCGCGCTGCTTTTCAAGTTTTATCACCTCCTTGGTCAGATTCTTATAGCCCTCGGCCACCTTGCCATTAGGGTCATGGGCAAAAATGCTTTTGCCCTCGGCGCTGATCTCCTTTGCCCGGACAGAATGGGGAATCTCGGTGCCGAACACCTTGATTTTGCTGCCATAGGTCTCCCGCAGCAGGGCGGCAATCTCCTTGGCGAAGTTGGTGCGGTTGTCCACCATCGTCAGCAATATGCCGTCGATCTGGAGCTTGGGGTTGATCTGCCGCTTCACCTTGTTTACGGTCTGGAGCAGCTGTTCCAGGCCCTTGGCGGGCAGGTACTCCGCCTGAACGGGGATTATGACCCTGTTGGCGGCGGCCAGGGCGTTGACCGTGAGCATACCCAGGGATGGCTGGCAGTCAATCAGGATATGGGAATACTGTCCCTTGAGCGTGTCCAGATACTGCCGCAGGATGGTCTCTCGGCTCATGGCGTTCACCAGGGAGACCTCCATGCCGGAGAGCTGGATGTCTGCGGGCATCAGGTCAACGCCCTCCGGGTGGTGCAGGATACCCTCGCCGGGGCGCAGCGGCTCGTCCATCAGGATACGGCCCATCGCGTCGGACAGGGTAAAGGGCAGCTTGTCCGGCTGGGGGTGGCCCAGGCTGATGGTCAGGCTGCCTTGCGGGTCCCCGTCGATCAGCAGCACTTTCTTTCCGGCCTGCGCCAGCCCAATCCCCAGGTTCGCGCAGGTGGTTGTCTTGCCAACGCCGCCTTTCTGGTTGGCGATGGCGATGATTTGCGTGTTCAATGACTTCACCTCATTTCTGAATTGTTCTATGGCTTCTGGAAATAGAAAAAGCCGCCACTTCAAAAATTGAAAGTGACGGCCTTTTCTTATCCCGGAATGAAATTCCCCGGAAACGCAAAAAGCGCCCAGTAGAAAATACTGAGCGCTTGGCGATTAGATTTATTCTCTTTTGTTCAAATTAGGTCAAATTCAGACAAACCGTTTTCACGAAAAAGGTCTCTTGGAGATGTATAAATAAACATCCCCTTGGCATCCCAAAATCGCGTCTCGGTTGTCCTATTTTTTAACCCATAAGCCCTCTTTTTGGGGTGGTTGTCCACCATTTAACCCATAGAAAACGGGTTAAAAGAGGCTTCGTTCTGTCAAATTGCGTCAAACCATTTGAAAAGGAAAAACCCCGGAAACCGCGTAGTTCCGGGGTTTTTGACCACTTTTGATAAAGTTTAGCGCTTGCTGAACTGCGGAGCGCGACGGGCAGCCTTGAGGCCGTATTTCTTTCTCTCTTTCATTCTCGGATCACGTGTTAAGTATCCTGCCTTCTTGAGAACTGGTCTGTACTCAGCGTCTGCCTGAAGAAGCGCTCTGGAAAGGCCGTGACGGATAGCGCCTGCCTGTCCTGTGAATCCGCCTCCGTGTACGTTTACAAGTACGTCGAACTTGTCAACTGTCTCTGTAGCAACAAGCGGCTGACGAACTACAACCTTTAATGTCTCAAGGCCGAAATACTCGTCGATGTCTCTCTTGTTGATTGTGATCTTACCTGTACCTGGTACAATATATACTCTGGCGATAGATTTTTTTCTTCTGCCTGTTCCGTAGAATTTTGCGTTAGCCATTAGTGTTTCCTCCTTCCAGCACCTTTAATTAAAATTTGATCTCTAAAACTTCCGGCTTCTGAGCTGCCTGCTCATGCTCTGGACCTGCATATACGTGAAGTTTCTTAATCATGCTTCTTCCTAAAGGTCCCTTTGGAAGCATTCCCTTAACTGCTAACTCGATAACCTTCTCCGGCTTCTTAGCCATCATCTCTTTTAAGGTTGTCTCTCTCATTCCGCCTACATAGTCGGAGTGATTGTAGTAGATCTTCTGGTCAAGCTTCTTGCCTGTAACCTTGATCTTGTCAGCGTTTACTACGATTACGTAGTCGCCGCAGTCGATGTGTGGTGTGTAGATCGGCTTGTTCTTTCCTCTTAAAATCTTTGCTACCTCAGATGACAGACGACCTAATGTATAACCTGTAGCGTCAACTACATACCATTTTCTCTCAATTGTTGCTGGACTAGCCATAAAACTCTTCATTGGTTGACCTCCTGTTTACTCAGTTTTCGAGATTAACTTTATCAATAAAATATCTGTTCCGGGGCTTTGGTACAGACATTTCTCACTGATGTCACAGTTATACATTATATTACACGTTGCCAGACGTGTCAACCTCTTTTTCCCTTTAAAATCAAGGTTTTTTCCGGTTTTTATGGCAGTCCTGCCGCACCGCCTGCGTGCTTTCTGAAATTCTTCCGGCAGGGAGAGGCGCCTTTTTTGATGTATTCTCCTGTATGGCTTCCTATGTAAACTTTATATAGATCATTTATATAGGAAGAAACTCCTTCCGCTCAGCGGCGCGGCCCTTTCTGGGATAGTCTTTCCGTGAGAGCCTCTACCTGAGCCCCGGAACCTCCGTCTCCAGCTCTACGATAAATTCTTCCCCGTCCACCACTACGCGGTATTTTTTCTTTGCCACATAGGGGTTTCCGGACGCTGCAGCTGACGCCACGGCCATGGCAACGGCCTCCCTCTCCTTTGCGCTGCCCTTCTCAGGCACAAAGTCGAGTTTTTCCTTCATTGCCTTTAATTCCTCTAACTCCTTTACGAAGGCATCCTGCGCCTCCTCCACGGTGACGGCCCGGAAGGTTACCTTGCAGCCTGGCTTCAGCTGGGCTGCCTTCGGAAGATCTACAGAAATCACTCCCGCAATCTTCGTGTAGCCGCCGGTTGTCTGGTGATCTGCCATCATCACGATGGGCTGTCCGTGGGACGGAACCTGAACGGCGCCGAAGCTGATGCCGTCTGTGATAATGTCTCCGCCGTTTTTGTGCTCAATGGTCTCCCCCTCAAACCGCAGTCCCATGCGGTCTGCCTCGTTGGTGAGGGTGTAGGTGCTGCTCAGAAAGGTCTGAATTCCCTTTTCTGTAAAGCAGTCGTCCTGAGGTCCCAGGATCACCCGCAGCTCGCAGGAGGCCCCTGAGAAGTCATCGGCAGGGAGAACGCGTCTGCTCATGTTCGGAAGAGTGGTCTTTGGAGCAGTGAACTCAATCTCATCCCCAGGTCCCAGCTTCCTTCCCTCGAAGCCTCCCAGGTTGGATTTCAGGTGGGTGGACTTGCTGCCCATCACCACCGGAATATCAAGCCCTCCGGCAAATGCCACATAGGCGCGGCTTCCGCTCTTAATTCCCATAAAGCTCATGGTATCGCCTTTTTTTGCAAGGACTGCCTGATACATGGGGATATCCTTTCCGTTGAGCTTCGCCCCCAGATCGCCTCCGGTCACTGCGATGATATTGTCAGAGGTAAAGGTAAACATCGGCCCCATGAGTGTCACCTCCAGGACAGCCTCATTCTCATCATTTCCCACCAGAATATTGGCCTTTCTGAAGGACAGAGTGTCCATGACTCCCGCTGCCGGAACGCCGAATTCCTGGTATCCGGTGCGGCCCATGTCCTGGATCGTTGTGATAAATCCTCCGTTTGCAAATTTAATGCCCATGTCCTACACCTCCTTCGCGTATTTCACATACTGGTACGTGCTGTCTGCTACCTGTTTCTCGATCTCTCTGTACTCCTTCTCTGTGACAGAGCGGAATTTGATATACTGACCTGCAGAGAGAAGGATCGGCTCCTCCCTGTCGGCGTCGTAGAGCTTAAGAGGGGTACGCCCGATTAACTGCCAGCCTCCCGGCGAGGCCACCGGGTAAATTCCCGTCTGCTCTCCGGCAATTCCCACAGAGCCGCCCTCGATCTTTACCCTGGGGCTTGTGAGACGGGGCGTCGCAATCTCCTTGCTCATTCCGCCCAGGTAGGGGAAGCCGGCGATAAAGCCCAGCATGTAGATCAGGTATTTCTTCGAGGTGTGAATCTTTATCACCTCGTCCACCGTCTTGTGGTTGTGCTTTGCCACGTTCTCGATGTCAGGCCCCATCTCTCCTCCGTAGAGGACAGGGATCTCGATCACCTCAGGCGGTGGAATCACGATGCTTCCCAGAGAGCCCATAAGCCCCTCAAACTCCTTCGTCAGCTCCTGAAAGCGGATAACCTCCGGCCTGTAATTGACCAGCAGAGAGCGGTAGGTGGGAACGGTTTCCACGATTCCCGGAATGCCGCTCTTTTCCACTGCAATCTTAAAGGCCCTGATCTGTCTGTTGATCTCAGGGCTTATCTCATTTCCAAACTCAACGCTCACAGAGCTGTCGCCTGCGGCGAGATATCTGATTTTTCCCATGGCCATTTCCTCCATTCTTCCAACATGCGCCGGAAACCCTTTCCGGCCCCGGCGCATCAATTTCTGGTTCTTATCAATGATAATTCTGTGTTCAGCGCACCTTCGCGGCTGCCTCTTATCCGAAGATGGTGAGAATGCTTGGCAGGGATCTCACCGCTCCGATTCCCGTTAAGATTACAGCCACTATGCCGAGAACCAGGAGAATCGTCGGATGTTTATAGTGATCTCCCACAATCTTCTTATTCCTGCTGGCTGCCAGAATCGTGATCAGCGTCAGCGGAAGAATCAGTCCGTTGACAGCGCCTGCCAGTACCAGAAGGGTTGCAGGCTGTCCGAGCAGCGTCATAACAACGGTTGATACGGCGATAAAGCCAATGACAAACCACTTCTCATTCTCCATAATAAACGGATGCAGCGTCTTTAAGAAGGAAACAGAGGTGTAGGCTGCTCCGATAATGGAGGTAGTGGCGGCAAAGAAGATAACAAGGCCGAAGATCTTATATCCAATCACGCCTGCTCCTGCCCGGAAGGCCTCTGCCGGCGGGCTGGCAATCCATCCCTCTGAGCCTACAATCTCAGGCATGGCTGTCACCACACCCAGAACTGCCAGGAACAGCAGGATTCTCATGGTTCCTGAAACGCCCACGCCCATTAATACAGACTGGCGAACCTTCGGAAGATCCTTCTCACCCTTGTATCCTGCATCGAGAAGCCTGTGGGCTCCTGAGAAAGCGATATAGCCGCCGCAGCTGCCGCCCAGAAGGGTGATTAGCGGAAGCACCAGATCTCCCGCCTGGTCAAAGCTGGCGATTCCCGCCACAGCCTCTCCCACCGGAGGCTTCGACTTGATTACCACGTAGAGAACCACGAGAATCATAATGCTTCCCAGATACTTTGTCAGCTTATCCATGCCTTCCTTCGCGTCCTTGGATAAGAAGATCAGGATTCCGATGGCTCCTGAAATGATGCAGCCTGCCGGAATCGGAAGGCCGAACATGACATTCAGTCCCGTGGCTCCGCCGCCTACGTTTCCGATGTTGAACACAAAGCCGCCCAGAGCCACTAAAAATGCGATGAAATATCCGAGTCCCGGGATCACCTTATTTGCGATATCCTGGCCTCTCATACCGGATACGCCGATAACCGACCAGATGTTTAACTGTGTCGTCACATCCAGAAGGATCGTGCACACGATTACCATGGCGAATGTAGACATATACTGTCCTGTAAAGGTGGCCGTCTGCGTCAGGAAGCCAGGCCCGATAGCGGAAGTGGCCATCAGAAATGCTGCTCCTATGAGGGCAGTCATATTGCCCTTTTCTTTTTTGTCTCCCATATGTAGTTTCCTCCAAGATTTTGTTTTCGCCCCTCGCCGGGCACAGGTCTGCTATCTCATCAGATTGGAGATAACAACTCCCTCTTTCTCAAGGGTTTCTCTGATATTCTTCACGAATTCCAGAGCCTTCGGGTTATCCCCGTGCACGCAGATGGAATCTGCCTTGATGTCGATGTCCTTTCCGCTGATGCTCTCGACCTTTCCTTCCTTTACCATGCGGACTACTCTCCTGATGGCCAGATCCTTATCCTTGATCACAGCTCCCGGGAGCTTTCTGGAAACCAGAGTTCCGTCATCATTGTAAGCCCGGTCTGCGAACACCTCGCTGGCTGCCCGGAGGCCTACTTCCTCAGCTGCCGTGATCATCCTGGAGCCTGCAAGTCCCATGAAAATAATGTCCTTGTCCACCTCGTAAACGGCCTCACACATGGCTCTGGCCAGCTTCTCGTCCACAGCGGCCATATTGTAGAGGGCTCCGTGAGGCTTCACGTGCTGAATCTTTACTCCATGACCCTTGGCAAATGCCTGCAGCGCGCCTAACTGGTATTTCACATAGGCCTTGGCCTCCTCGGGAGTCACTGCCATGTTCCTGCGGCCGAATCCCATCAGGTCCGGAAATCCCGGATGGGCTCCCACTGCTGTGCCAAACTGCTTTGCCAGGGCAACGGTCTTTTCCATCACCATGGCATCGCCTGCATGCCATCCGCAGGCTACGTTGGCAGATGAAACGTACTTTAAAATCTCCTCATCCATTCCGATCGTGTAGTTGCCGAAGCTCTCTCCCAGATCACTGTTCAAATCTACAAAATACATAGCACTACCTCCTGTTGTTCCTTCCTGTGAAAACGGGCAGTCAGCTCTGCCGGCTGCTATTTTCGTTTATATAGACAAAATTTTAACTGATTCACCTGTGCTTTTCAATCATATTTTCTTTTTTCTTAATTTTATTTTTAGAAATAGAAAAAAACCGTGCAGAAACGCACGATTGTTCTGTGCGTTTCTGCACGATGTGTATTTTCGCACCGGAGGGCTGCCTCTGTCACTGCAGCTCTTCCTTTCGCTCCAGCTTTCTCTTCATGGAAAACCGGGTAATGCCAAGCAGCGCGGCAGCCTTTGTCTGGTTTCCGGCACACAGCTTTAAAGCCTTCTCCATATACAGCCGCTCCAGCTCCTGCACCTCCTTTTCCAGATCCACTGGCCCCTTCTCCAGATCCTTTATGGGGAAGCTCTCCCCCTCCTTATCTGTCTCCTCCCTGCTTCTTCCCGCCAGCTCTACGTGTTTTTCCAGTACCCGTCCGGGGCTCAGAAGGAAGCATCTCTCAAAAATGTTTTTCAGCTCTCTCACATTCCCCTTCCAGTCGTAGAGCAGAAGTTCCCGCATAAATGAGGGCTCCACCTGGTCGATGCTTCTGGCAAACTGCTTATTGTAATAGTCCAGATAGTAATCGCAGAGGACCGGGATGTCCTCCCTCCTCTCCCTGAGTGGCGGAATCACAAGCTGCATGACATTCAGCCGGTAAAACAGATCCTGCCTGAACAGACCCTGCTCCACAGCCTTTTCCAGATTTCTGTTTGTGGCTGCAATGATCCTCACATCCACCTGAATATCCTCCAGCCCGCCTACCCTCTTGATCTTCCTGTCGTCGAGGAAGGTCAGGAGCTTTGACTGCATGGAAAGGGGCATCTCCCCCACCTCGTCGAAAAAGACGGTCCCTCCGTCCGCCATCTCGATGAGCCCCTTTTTCGTCCTCATAGCCCCTGCAAAAGCCCCTCTCTCATAGCCGAACAGCTCATTTTCCAGAAGGTTTTCCGGGATGGCTCCGCAGTTGATCCGAACCATCAGGCCGGGACGTCTGCTCATATCGTGGATCAGGCGGGCGGCCACCTCCTTTCCTGTTCCGGTCTCCCCCCGGATCAGCACATTGACGGAGCTGTTTTCCCCCAGTATCCCGATATGCCTTCTGATCTGGCCCACGGCGTCGCTGATTCCCAGAAACTCCTGTGTCTCTCCCTTTAGATATTCCAGAGACTCTCTGCTTCTGGCCTGCTCCACGCTCCTCTTCACGGCCAGCTCGATGTCATCAATGTCAAAGGGCTTTAAAATATAGTCATAAGCCCCTCTCTTTACGGCCTCCACTGCCTGCTCCACCGAGCCGTAGGCTGTCATCAGAATCACCTGGACATTAGGATCCAAAGCCTTGAAGGTGGCTATCTCGTCTATGCCCTTGCTCTTTTCCAGCAGATTGTCAAGCAGCACAGCCTCCGGGTGGAACTTTTTTGCTTTCTCCACCCCCTCCTCCACAGTTTCGGCAGACCAGGTTTCATGGCCCCGATCCCTCAGCCCCTCCTCTAAGGTGTAGCGGATCAGAAATTCGTCGTCTACGATTAAAATTCTGCTCATATCATCCCTCCATGCTCAGAAAACATTCCTCCTGCAGTCTCATCAGCTCTCCTGCCCCGTATGTTTCTCCGGCTCTTCCAGACCTTTTGTCTCAAAGCAGAGCCGTACCCTGGTTCCGGCTCCCGGCGAACTCTTAAGCTCCAGAAAGCCCCTGTTCTGCTCCACCAGCTTCTTCACGATGGCAAGCCCCAGTCCGATCCCGTTGACGCTTTTCGTGTAAAACGGTTCCATCGCCCTCTCAAGTTCCTCCGGCGTCATCCCGCAGCCATTATCCGTAAGGGTGATCTCAGCCAGGCGGCCGGGCCACTTTTCTCCGCTGCCCTGAGCGCCGCCTGCGGTCCGGGCCGTCAGGCGGATCACCCCCTCCTGTCCCTTTCCTATGGCCTTGACACTGTTTCCGATAAGGTTGTGGAGTATCTGGCGAAGCTCATTTCCATTGAGCCAGGCCTCAGGCTCCCCCTCCACTTCCGCGAAAAAGGAAATTCCCTGCTGCTTCAGCCCCTTTACGTAGAACAGCTCCAGCTCCCGCAGAATCGGCTCGAGGGCAGTCAGCTCCCTGACGCTGTCCTTTTTCACCGCCAGGGTAAACAGATCGGTAATCAGGGCAGTCACCCGGTCAATCTCCCGTATCATGCTCTCGCAGAGCATCCGGTCGCCCTCCTTTGCAGCCCTTCCCTGCAGCAGCTGGATGCCTGAGCGTATGCCGGCAATGGGATTTTTGATCTCGTGGGCCAGCGCTGCAGACATGCGGCTTGTATACTCCATCTTCGTATAGTTGTCCATATTTTTCAGGAGCAGCTCAAAGGTAGTCGCCAGCTGCCCAATCTCATCCCGGCGTCTGACCGCCTCGAAGCGGTAGCTTCTGTAGCCTCCCCTGTTTTCATTGATCTCCTGGCAGGTGCGGCCCATATTCCGGATGGGCAGGGCAATATTGTAAGAGATAAAAATGCTGGCCTGTATGATAATGAGGAGAGCGGCGATGGCGCCGATGACCACATATCTCTGGCTTTCCACCATCTGCTCCAGAAATGCCTTCCTGTCCACCAGAAATTCCAGCTTCCAGCCAAGGGTATTTCCCCCTTCCTCTGCAAGCACCGCCAGTTCCCTCCCGGCCGGAATCCCGGGATCTGCGATCACCTGCCCTCTGCCGTCCGTTATCCTCAGATACTCATGGCATTCTTTCCGGTACCGCTCCCGTATCTCCTCCTGTGAAGCCCTGGGCGCCAGGAAATCGATATTCTGGTTGGTGACAGTGAACATCTGCCTGGCCATGGATTCCAGGCTGTTTTTCTGAATGGTATAGCCATTGTAAAAGGAAATGGCGCCGAATCCGCAGATAACGATGATACCCACCGCCAGAAACGGAAGCAGAATCTCATTTTCCAGCTGAAACAGCCAGCTCTCAAATCTTCTCACCAGACGCTTCACCGTCATCTCCCTCCTTCCCCTCTTTCTTAATGTCCCGGCCTGCTCTTCTCTCTCCCCAGAGAGAAACAAGCAGATACACTGCCGTGGAGCAGGCTGTGGCAGGAAAAGCCCAGTATACGGGAAGGGCCATCCGGTAGAACAGACCGCTGCAGACCGCCCCTGTGAAAAAGGCTGCCAGCGCTCCCTGCCTGCTGCCCCGTTTCCAGTACAGCCCTCCGTAAATCAGAGGCGTAAACATGGCTGAAAACAGTCCCCAGATATCGCTTCCGAAGGAGAGAATGTCTCCCGGCGGGTTGAGCGACAGGAGAAGGGCAGCTGTCCCGCCGATGAAGATGAACAGTCTTGTGAGATTTAAGAGCCGCTCCTCTGAAAGTCTCCGCCCGGCCAGCTCGTTTGTCACGTCGTAGGACAGGGAAGAACCGATCAGAAGGAGCTGGGAATTGGCCGTAGAAATGCAGGCCCCTATCACGCTCAGCAGGAAAAAGCCGCTGAACCTGGAAAACATCATGTTGTTGACTGCATAGACAAAAATATCATCCGTGGCGCACCGGTCTATCAGCTCAGGGTACAGAATGCGAAGTCCCAGCCCGATCTCTGTCAGAGCAAAGTAGACGGCGGCCAGAAAGAGAAGGGCCCACACAATCATCTGCCGCGCGCTCCTGTGATCCTTCGCCGCCACTATTCGGATCAGATACTGGGGATTCGCCGCCAGTCCCATTCCCCATCCAAAGAAGGTGGTAGCATACATAAAAGCAGAGTATCCCTCAAATACGCCTCCCCCTTCCGCCGCAAAACCCCTGGCCGCTGTCCGCTCTTTCACCAGGCTGTCCGTCAGAAACCACGCTCCCTCCACACGGCTCAGCACTGTAAAGTACACGATGGCAACGCTGATCGTGAGCATCACCAGGTTGCAGGCATCTGATTTGGTGACCGAGTTAAATCCTCCGAAGGTAGAGTACAGGATAAACAGGTAGACGAGAAACACTGCTACCTTATAGTCAATGTTCAGAAGGCTGGCAGCCGCAATCCCGAACCCCTTGATCTGGATCACCAGATACAGGATGTAGCCTCCTGCCGTCAGAAGGCCTGACATCACCTGCAGAAGCCTGGAATCAAACCGCTTGCCGAACAGCTCCGGTATCGTATAAATTTCATACTCCCTGAGCCTCCCCACAATGGAGTACAGAAGCAGGGCTCCGATAAACCATGGGATCACGGACACTGCCAGCACCCGCGTTCCGCTCTGGTACACATTTCCCGTATAACCCAGAATGGTGGCAGCCGAGATCCAGGTTCCCACAAAGGTAAAAAAGAGCGCTCTCGTCCCGTTCTTCCTCTCCCCGATGAAAAACTTCGATATGGAATCGCTGTCCCTCAGCGAAGATTTACCGATAAAGAGAAGAAGAAAGGAGTAGAGCGTAAAATATGTCAGATATACTAACGTCCGGCTCATTGCCAGGCATCCTCCCTTTCCAGCTTATGCCATACAGGCATCGGTAAGCGCCGCCCTTCCGGCCGCGCCGTCGTCCCCCGATTGCCGCTTTATCCCTCATACACCGCCGTCAGAAAACCGCTTCCGGGAGCTTCTCCCTCCGCATCCGGCCCTGCCAGGCGGTAGTAGCCAAACTTGTCCCCCGGATGAAGCCTTCCGGCTGCCCCGCAGGTTCTCTCCCCTGTCCCGGCGGCCTCCGGGCCTGCAGAGGCAGGGCCTGTAAGCCCGGTATCTGTCACATACACCCGTTTGGCACCGTTTCTCACCGCCTGGTGAATCATGCGCCGCAGGACGCCGTCAAGCTCCCCGTCCTCGCACCGCTCAATGGTTAAGACAGAATAGCCCTCTGAGAGATGCCTCTGATCCAGGCAGTAGCTCCAATGTCTGTTTTCTCCCCTCACACAGTCTGCCGGCTCCTTCTCATACTCCATACTCACCAGCGTCAGCCCCTTAGCCGGGATCGTCGGACCTGCCGCCGCCCTGTCCCTGGCCTCCAGAATCTCCTCCATATACTCCGGCGGCCATACGCCCATGCCGATCTTTACAAGGGTTCCCGTGATAATGCGTACCATATTGTAGAGGAAGCCGCTTCCGCTGATGCGGATCACAATCACGTCGTCTGCCCCCCTGTCAACCGTAAGGCTGTAGATCGTGCGCACCGTCTCTTCCGCCTGGGTTCTCACCGTGCAGAAGCTCTTAAAATCATGCTCTCCCACCAGAAAGGCGGCTGCCCTCCTCATTTTCTCCACATCCAGGTCAAAATAGCAGAAATGACAGTACAGCCGGTTTAAAGGCATATCGATTTTCCGGTTCAGGATCTTATACTCATACGTTTTCACACAGTTGGCCTTCCTGGGGTGAAACGTCAGAGGCACCTCCTCTGATTTCTGAACCCTCACATCCTCCGGCAGCCTCTGGTTCAGGGCAAAGCAGATTTTCTCCGGCGGGATCCGGCTCTCTGTGTCGAACACCGCAATATTTCCCATAGCGTGCACGCCGGAATCGGTGCGGCTGGCTCCCACCACCTGAATCTCCTCCTTCAAAAGCTCTGAGAGCGCCCTGTTTAAAACCTCCTCTATGGTGATTCCGTTTGGCTGCAGCTGCCAGCCGCAGTAATTGGTACCATCATAGGCAACCGTCAGTCTGATCCGTTTCATCTGAACATTCCTTTCCTGTCTTGTACTCCTGTAGTTTCCATCACCAGACACATTTTAGCGGTTTATCTTCCCTGGCCGGAGAGACAAACCGCTAATCTGGGTTATAAGAATATTTTAAGAGCTGCCATAACTGCCAGATAAGCAAAGAACAGCACATAGGCAATTCTGTCCCTGCTTTCGTAGCGCAGAGGCTTCATCTTCGTTCTTCCTTCTCCTCCCCGGTAGCACCTGGCCTCCATGGCCATGGCCAGATCCGTGGCCCGGCGGAAGGCGGAGATAAAAAGCGGCACCAGAATCGGGATCATGCTCTTGGCTCTCTGAATCAGGTTTCCGCTCTCGAAATCGGCTCCTCTGGCCATCTGGGCCTTCATAATCTTGTCCGTCTCCTCCACCAGAATGGGGATAAAGCGCAGCGCAATGGACATCATCATGGAGATCTCATGCACCGGAACCCGGAAGCGGTTAAGGAAATGAAGTCCCTTCTCCAGACCGTCTGTCAGCTGGTTCGGCGTTGTGGTGAGCGTCATCACCGACGAGCCGATCACCAGATAGATCAGGCGCAGTCCCATGAAAACGGCAAGCCTGACTCCCTCCCTCGTAATCTGCAGAAATCCCACCTTCACAATAGGGGTACCCTGCGTGAGAAACAGGTTGAAGCTGACGCTGATAATCAAAAGAAATACCACCGCCTTAAGCCCCTTAACCATGAATTTAAACGGAACCCTGGAACAGCGGATCACAGCTGCCAGCACAAGGGTGGCCAAAACATAGCCCCACACGCTGTCAGCCAGAAACAGCGAGATGATAAATACCATGGTTCCAAACAGCTTTGTTCTGGGATCCAGACGGTGGATACACGAATCCACCGGATAATACTGTCCCAGCGTTATATCTCTAATCATACTCTCTCCTGCCTGCCGAGGAATGAAAGCAGCGCATCCCTGGCCTCCTCTACTGTCGTAATTGTATCTGAAATCCCGACGCCCTCAGCCCGAAGCTCCTGCACAAGGTAGGTCACCTGAGGCGCCGCAAGCCCCATGGATTCCAGCTCCTTCCAGTGCCTGAACACCTCCTTGGGCGTCCCGTCAAACACCTTCCGGCCGTGATCCATCACCATCAGCCGATCCACGTACCTGGCCACATCCTCCATACTGTGGGAAACCAGAATAATGGTGAGTCCGTGCTGGCGGTTCAGCCGCTCGATCTGTTCGAGAATCTCATCTCTTCCCCTGGGATCCAGCCCTGCCGTGGGCTCGTCCAGGATCATCACCTCCGGCCGCATGGCCAGCACTCCTGCGATGGCCACCCGCCTCTTCTGTCCTCCGGAGAGCTCAAAGGGGGAGCGCTTATAGAACTTCTCGTCCAGTCCCACCAGCTTCAGGGCATGTCTGGCCCTCTTCTCCACCTCCTCAGCGGAGAGCCCCAGGTTTTTAGGCCCGAAGCAGACATCAGAGAACACATCCGCCTCAAAGAGCTGGTGCTCCGGATACTGGAAAACCAGCCCGACCTTGCTGCGCAGCTCCTTCATGCTGTATCCCTCGCTGTATATGCTCGTCCCGTGAAATAAAATATCCCCGGAGGTGGGCCTGATAAGCCCGTTCAGGTGCTGAATCAGCGTAGACTTTCCTGACCCGGTATGGCCGATCAGCCCGATAAACTCTCCGTCCCTGACCTCAAAGCTGACATCCTTTAAAGCCTGCTGCTCAAAGGCAGTTCCGGAGCTGTACTTGAAGTTTAAATCAATGGCTCTGATGGCAGTCTCACCCTGCCCCTCTTTCCCGCCGGCTTCTTTGGCCGTTTCAGAAGACCGGGGTTCCTCCGCTGCCGGCTTCTTAAGAAGCTCTCCGGGGCAGACAGAGAGAAAGGCATTTGTAAATTCCTTCCGATCCAGAATGCCCTCCGGCATATTTACCCCGGCATTCTTAAGCTCCCAGGCCAGCTCTGTCACCTGAGGAACGTCCAGGCGGTATTCCTTCAGCTGCTGTACCTGGGCGAACACCTCCCTTGGCGTCCCATCCATCACCACGCGCCCGTCATCCATCACAATCACCCGGTCTGCATGGATCACTTCCTCCATGTAGTGGGTGATGAGAACAACTGTGATTCCCTCCTTCTGGTTCAGCTCCCGCACTGTGCGGATCACGTCTGCCCGTCCATTGGGATCCAGCATGGCCGTGGGCTCGTCCAGGACGATACACTCCGGCTTCATGGCCATCACCCCGGCAATAGCTACCCTCTGCTTCTGTCCTCCCGACAGGCGGTTCGGTGACTTTTTCCGGTAAAGGGTCATTCCCACCGCCTTCAGGCTTTCATCTACCCGCTTCCAGATCTCCTCTGTGGGGACGCCCAGATTTTCCGGACCGAAGCCCACATCCTCCTCCACAATATTTCCGATAATCTGGTTGTCCGGGTTCTGAAACACCATGCCCGCCGTCTTTCTCACATCCCAGAGACGATCCTCATCTGCCGTGTTCATGCCGGCCACCCAGACTTCGCCCTCTGTGGGAAGCAAGATCCCGTTTATGTGCTTGGCAAAGGTGGATTTTCCTGAACCGTTATGGCCCAGAACCGCTACAAAGCTCCCCTTCTCAATCTCCACATCCAGATGATCGATGGCACGCTTTTTCTCCTCAATTTTATCTTCCTCATCCCGCCTGATATAGTCAAACACCAGGCCTGCTGCTTTAATTATATTCATCTCAATTCCTTCTAAAATCCAGACCCTGCCGTTCCTGCGACCTGGCAGAAAACGACAGTTTCCCACATCAGCTGTCTTGTTAAATTTTAGATTACTTTCAGGAAAGAGTCAAGCGGTTTACTCGCGATGCGGCGTATTGGAAGCCTCTCCCTTCCCGCCGCTTTCTCAGGCCTCCCTGACAGCTGCCTCAAAGATAGATGCACAAAAGCAGAAAGCGGAGGGAGTGCAGATGGCTTTTCCCGCCTGCACGCTCTCCGCCTGCTTCTCATTATTCTGCCCCATCCGGCTCCGGCTTTCGGCATCTTCTGTGTCCGTCGGCCCAGAAGGCCTGTGAGCCTGTGAACTGCTTACAGACTACTCTGCCCGGCCATTTACGTCCAGGCGCCGGCCGTCCACTACCGTATCATAGAGCATTTTTCCGCTTGCATCAAAATAGTAGGCATTTCCCGGTCCCAGCTCGTACCAGCCGGTCGCCATGGCCCCTGTCGGATCCAGATAGTACCAGGTTCCGTTTTCATTCAGCCAGCCTGTCTTCATCCTTCCCTGTTCGTCCAGATAATACCAGCGCCCTCCGACATTCTGCCAGCTGGTTGCCGCATTGGCATCCTGGTCAAAATAGTACCAGCTTCCGTCAATATATCTCCACCCTCCGGAGGCTCTCACACCGTTTTTGTCCGTGTACTGGTATCTCCCGTTCACCTGTTCCCAGCCCTCGCTCATCCTGCGCAGGGTGACAATCCTCTCCGACTCAAACGCGTCTCCGGCAGACAGGGCTTCCCCGCTGCCTGAAGCCAGCGCCTTGACAGTGTAGAAATAGACTCCCTCCTCCTGCATATAGGCAGTGAGATCCGCAGAGGTTCCCGTGAGAGTCAGCATATTCACATACTGGTTATCTGCAGCATTTTCCTCTCCGCTCTCCTGAGTTCCTGCGCGGTAGAGCCTGAGCTGATACGCCTTTGCATAGGGAACCGGTCTCCAGACAGCTGTTCCCTGGCTGGCACTGTCCCATCCGGCGCTCTCCGTCTGCCCCAGCTTCAGCACAGGCGTGTAGGACACCGTAACCTCCAGAACGCTTCCGTTTTCTCTCTCTTCTGCTGAAATGTATTCTGCCCCGCTTACCCGCACAGACGGGCTGTTTCCATTTTCACCAAATGTCAGGCCTTCATCCGCTCTCAGGACAATTTTCCCGGTGCGTGCCTTTCCCGGCTCCCAGTCTGACACCCTGACATCCCATGACACGTTTTCCACCGAGCTTTCGCTTCCGGTAACCTGTACCTTTGGCTCTTTCACGGTCCCCGGCTCATACTCGTTTCTTATGCCAATCTTCACCTCGGCAATTTTGCCGTCTGCCAGGGCGGGAAATACCATCCCCGCTGCCAATGATATGACCGCGCCTGCCAGGACCATTCTCCTGTTTCTGCTTCCTGCCATTTTGCTTCCCTTCCTATCTGTCCTGTCCCTTCCATTCTCGAGCTTTCTCTGCCCTCTATCTTCTCCAGATTCCGCTTCCGTCTACATAGAAGGTATCGATCGTCGTATTGACCGCCAGCTCTCCGCTTCCGGGATAGAAATAATACCAGTCATTTCCTATCTGGCGCCATCCCTCATACATGGCTCCGGAATCGCCCAGATAATACCGCTTTCCATTCAAATCCAGCCACTGATTCCTGTACATGGCCCCCACAGTCCCGTCAGGCCCCGGATTCAGGTAGTACCAGCCGGAATTAGTCTGAATCCAGCCGGTGAGCATAACTCCCCTGTTTCCATCTGAGACAGGGTTCAGATAATACCAGTTGTTGTTCTTATACTGCCAGTCCGTCAGCATCCATCCGTCAGCGTCGAAAAGGAACCACTGATTGTTGAGAAGAAGCCAGTCATTCTTCTGATAGCTGCCGTCCGGGTAGCGGTACCACCAGCGGTCGCCCTGCTGGATCCATCCCACCTGGGCGGTTGTGTTGTTGCCTGCGCTGTTCTGATTGTTGTAATCGATTTTTCCGGAGCCGTCTGACACTGATTCCTTTCCTATATAAATCTCATCTGAATCTGTCCAGTCGCTGCTCTTTGCATAATCCTTCTGGCTGTCATTCTTGGCCACAGAGCGCACTTTAAAGCTGTAGGTTCCGGCGCTGGTCATATAGGGATAAAAATTAATCTTGTTGCCCTGATACCCTTTCACCTTGTATACCGTGCTTCCTCCCCGGTAGAGGGTAATATCATAGGCATCCACCCGATCCACGGAATCCCACTTTGCAAGCCCCAGAGTCGTATCGCTCCACTCGGCCTCCTCCGGAGCCTCAAAAGTTCCCTCCACCGGATCTGTCTTGATCGTAACCTTCAGCCGGTCGCTTCCGGAACGGCTGGCTGAGACAAATTCTCCTCCGCTCACCTTCACATTGCTGGACTTATACGTGCCCTTAAAGGTGTACTCATCCGGATCCTTGGCCTCCAGAATTACCTTAAACGTGTAGGTACTTCCGATCTTAACCCCGCTGCTGCCGACGGAGCTGCTCCACTCAGGGTCTTCCACAATCTCATACTTGGCGCCGTCTGAGACCATGACATTTGCCCCTTCTCCCTTGGAACCGTAGGATAAATCCGGCAGATCGTCCCCCGGCTCCAGCTCTATCTTAACATCAATATCCACCTTGGAGATCGTCTTGGAAGCCGCAAACACAGTAAGGCTCCCCCCTGCCGCAAGTAAGGCAGACATACAAATCAACGCCAGCGCCTTCGCATACCCCGCTCTGCTTTTCATACTACCATCCTCCTTTTTCCTGCTCTATCTTATGTCTCCCCATCGATCGCCTGCTCTCTCTGCTCTCCTGCAGGGTGCCGGCGCCGGGAAAGCCCTCAACGCTATTTTCTATCTTTATTATAAACATCGGGGCCGACAGGCGTCAACTTACGATATTCTTGCGAAATCTTAAATATATTTCCTTATTTTTCCTGACGAAAGGCCTGGGGGAAGCTCGTTTTCAATGACAGGGAGGCCCTGAGCCTTCTCTGAAGGCAGTCGGAAATACGGCTGCCTGAGAAGAAAGGTATCAACCTTCTCACCGCTTCCCCTCATCTCCATCCCCATCCAGAAGCTTCCACCCCGCTTTGTAATTTTCCTATCAAAAGTCATCCAGTACCCATGGCAAAAGGAGAGAGGAGGAAGGCATTTTGTGACTTCGCTGGAACAAAATGCCTTCCTCCTCTCTCCGCCCGCCACCATCCTTCCTTTTTTCCCCACAAAAAAATCCCCCGGGGAATTCTCTCCCCG
This sequence comes from Clostridium sp. AM29-11AC, assembly GCF_003480545.1. Classification (NCBI taxonomy): domain Bacteria; kingdom Bacillati; phylum Bacillota; class Clostridia; order Eubacteriales; family Clostridiaceae; genus Clostridium; species Clostridium sp. AM29-11AC. The sequence goes on along the minus strand of NZ_QUJI01000003.1, from coordinate 197,944 downwards.
GAGGATCGGTACAGTCAGTCTTATACTAACTCAAGCAGAACTTCCATCGCTGCATCGCCCTTACGAAGGCCGATCTTAACGATTCTTGTGTATCCGCCGTTGCGGTTAGCATACTTTGGTGCGATCTCGTCGAACAGCTTAGCAGCCATATCTACGGACTTTGTGTTTTTCTTTCTTCCAGCCTTAGCGGTCGGAACCTCGGTTACTCCGTAGAGAACCTTTAACATCTGTCTTCTTGCGTGAAGTCTGGATGGCTTATCCTTCTTGATTTCCTTCTCAACTTCCTCGTAAACAGTTACTTTCTTTCCGTCAACGACTTCCTTCACTCTCTTGCCGTCAGCGTCCTTCTTGGCAACCTTTGCTGTTACCTTAACAGTCTCGTAGTTGTCCTTCTCCTTAACTGCAAGTGCAATTAAGCCCTCGGCGATCTTCTTTACTTCCTTGGCTCTTGCCTCAGTTGTAACGATCTTTCCGTTGTATAACAGGTTTGTCACCTGGTTTCTTAATAATGCTTTTCTCTGGCTGGAAGTTCTTCCCAGCTTTCTATATCCTGCCATTATAAAATCCTCCATTTGTGGAACATCCGCCCACGCATCTTCGGGCTTACTGGACGGATGCTTTTTGTCCATAAATCAGTTTCGGTTCAGAAGGAACCTCCCTCCTCAGAAAGGAATGCCCTTCTGCGAAGGCGGGGAACGTATTCCTCACTCTCCGCTCTCCTGCAAAGAATCTGCCCTTTGCAGGACTCCGGTTTCCCGGCTTTCGCTGTCCTCCAGCCATCTTAGGACCGTGGATTACTCCTCGCTCGGATTTAACTGTAAGCCCAGCTCCTTTAACTTGGCAAGCACCTCTTCCAGGGATTTGCGGCCCAGGTTTCTCACCTTCATCATATCCTCAGGAGTTCTGTTGCACAGCTCCTCCACAGTGTTGATGCCTGCGCGTTTTAAACAGTTGTATGAACGGACGGATAATTCCAGTTCATCAATGTTCATCTCGAGAACCTTCTCCTTCTCATTGTCTTCCTTCTCCACCATAACCTCAGCGGTTCTGGCGTTTTCGGAGAGGTCAATGAAAAGGTTCAGATGCTCGCTTAATACCTTAGCTGCAAGGCTCACTGCCTCGTCCGGAGCCAGGGTTCCGTTTGTGAAAACGTCCAGAGTCAGCTTGTCGTAATCTGTAACCTGTCCCACACGGGTGTTCTCAACAGACATGTTCACGCGCTCTACCGGAGTGTAGATGGAATCTACTGCAATCACGCCGATAGGAAGATCATCGCTCTTGTTCTTGTCAGCGCTGATGTATCCCCGGCCCTTTGTGATGGTCAGCTCCATGTAGAACTTGCTGTCAGCTCCGCCGCTCAGTGTGGCGATTACCTGATCCGGATTTAAAATCTCAATGTCAGAATCAGCATTGATGTCAGCGGCTGTCACGACGCCCTCGCCCTCGAACTCGATATACGCTGTCTTGGGCTCGTTTGTTTCGCTGCTGTTCTTGATTGCCAGACTCTTGATGTTCATGATAATCTCAGTCACATCCTCCTTCACGCCGGGGATGGAACTGAACTCATGCAGAACGCCGTCGATTTTCACCTGACTTACTGCTGCTCCAGGCAAAGAAGAGAGCATAATTCTTCTTAAAGAATTTCCTAATGTAGTGCCGTAGCCTCTCTCGAGCGGTTCCACTACAAACTTGCCATATCTTTTGTCTTCTGAAATCTCAGCAATTTCAATTTTCGGTTTTTCAAAATCGAACACTAATAGCCCCTCCTTCTGGGAAGTTAATTAAGGGCTGGCCTTAATTATTTGGAGTATAACTCGACGATAAGCACTTCGTTTACAGGAACATCAATCTCGTCTCTGGTCGGTAACTCTTTTACTGTACCTCTTAAGTTCTCCTGATCAACCTCTAACCAGGCCGGTACAAGTCTTCCTGCTGTTACCTCTAATACGTCTTTATATCTCTGTGAAGATTTGTATTTCTCTTTGATCTCGATTACATCTCCGGCCTTTACCAGGTAGGACGGGATGTTTACGCACTTGCCGTTTACAAGTACGTGCTTGTGGTCAACGATCTGTCTTGTCTCTTTTCTTGTGCGGCCGAATCCCATTCTGAACAGAACGTTATCCAGTCTGGACTCCAGAATAATCATCAGGTTTGTACCAACCTGTCCGTTCATTCTGGAAGCCTTTGCATAGTAGTTTCTGAAAGGTTTCTCTAACACACCATAGATGAATTTTGCTTTCTGCTTCTCTCTTAACTGGAGACCATACTCGCTCATCTTCTTATTAGCTCTCTTTGAATTTCTATTTGATTTCTTGTCGATTCCTAAGTAAATTGGATCAAGGTCAAGAGATCTACATCTTTTAAGAACAGGAACTCTATTTACTGCCATCTTAACTCTCCTCCTATATTAGACTCTTCTGCGCTTCGGCGGACGGCATCCGTTGTGTGGTACCGGAGTTACGTCCCTGATGCTTGTTACTTCCAGACCGCAGGCCTGAAGGGCGCGGATTGCTGCCTCACGGCCTGAACCAGGTCCTTTTACCATAACGTCTACAGATTTTAATCCATGGATAAGAGCTGCCTTTGTTGCAGTTTCTGCAGCCATCTGTGCTGCATATGGAGTAGATTTCCTTGAACCTCTAAATCCCAGACCGCCTGCACTTGCCCAAGATAAAGCATTTCCCTGTGCATCTGTTAAAGTAACGATTGTGTTATTAAAAGATGACTGGATGTGCGCCTGTCCGCGTTCAACGTTTTTCTTTACACGCTTTTTTGTCACTTTCTTAGCAGTTGACACTTTTTTAGCCATTTTAAACTAACCTACTTTCTCTGATATTGAATCCTGTTAAACCCACTGTATCACCTAACCTGATTCATGTTTACATTGTTACTTAATTATTTCTTCTTGTTTGCTACTGTCTTCCTTGGTCCCTTACGTGTTCTCGCGTTGGTCTTTGTCTTCTGACCGCGAACCGGAAGGCTCTTTCTGTGACGGATTCCTCTGTAGCATCCGATCTCCTGAAGTCTCTTGATGTTCATGGCGATCTCTCTTCTTAAATCACCCTCAACAACCTGAGTATCAGCGATGATTGCTGCCAGCTTTTTAACCTCGTCGTCTGTTAAATCCTTAACACGTGTGTCAGGATTCACGCCAGCCTCTGCGAGAATGCGGTTGGAACTTGCTCTACCGATTCCGTAGATGTAAGTTAAACCGATCTCGACACGTTTTTCTCTTGGTAAATCAACACCTGAAATACGAGCCATGTGTTTAGTACACCTCCATTAGTTTTTCTTTCATTCAATCCACAAGTATTGCTAAATGCTTGATTCATATGAACAACTTATCCTGGTGGTTCACATGAAAAGCGGTGTGCGAAAAAATCAGGCAGACTATTTATCAGCCCTGTCTTTGTTTGTGCTTTGGATTTTCACAGATTACTCTGATACTGCCTTTTCTCTTGATGATCTTGCATTTTTCGCAAATTGGTTTAACCGATGATCTAACCTTCACAGTAATTCTCCTTTCCGTAATAGTCCGTCCACCTAAGGACACACAACGCGCAGTTTGTTGCATATTGCAGTCCTCAAATGCGGGCCTACAGGTACATCTATCAAACAGTCCGACCTCTCTCAGCCTGGGTTCACAGCTTCAAAAGGGCAGATCTATTCTGATGCCTCAACAAAGTTCGCTAGAGCATTATAACACTTATTTTTATAGATTGCAAGCGGATCTTTGCTTATTTTTCCTTGTTTTTACGGGATTTTCCGGTACCCGGAGACTGCCCGGGAAGGGGAGGCTGCAGGAAGTGCAGATGGATGTAGCGGGACGGGATGGAGGATGGCGGGGAAGATAGCTCGGAGGATGGTACGGAGGAGACGGAGAATGGTACGGAGGAACGAGTGAGAAAATTTTGTTCCAGCGAAGTCACAAAATTTTCTCACTCGTTCCTCCTTCCACTACGGTGCTGCCCGCTTTCGGCTGAGCACAGAATTTTCTGCCGCCGTGCTTTTTCTGAATCGTTTTTCCTGAGCATTTCTCCCGACTGAGCGTTTCTCCCGATTGAGCGTTTCTCCCGAGCCGTTCCGCCGAGCCGCCATTTCCAGTCCGTCTTTTCCAGTCCTTTTTCCGGCCCGTTTTTTCCGGTCCTTCTCCCCGTAAAACTCTCCCGCTCCGTCTTCCTCCCTATCTCCCAATCTCCCCATCTAACTATCCGCCTATCTCCCCGCTTTCATCCGCTCTGTCCCCTTCCCCCATCTCTCTTTTTTCTTCCCCCAGAAAAACAGAAGGAATGTCCCGGAAGGCAGAAGAAAGGTGCGGATTTTGTGACTTCGCTGGAACAAAATCCGCACCTTTCTTCTGCCATACCCCCATTCCCCCTGTATCTTTTCTCTCCTTCTACTTATCCCTCCAGATAATGCGTCCCTTGGAGAGATCGTAAGGGGACATTTCCAGTGTTACCCGGTCACCCGGTAAAATTCTGATATAGTTCATGCGGAGCTTTCCGCTGATGGTTGCAAGCACCTTGTGGCCGTTTTCCAGCTCTACCTGGAACATGGCGTTGGGGAGCTTCTCCACAACGGTTCCCTCAATCTCGATTACGTCTGCTTTGGACATTATACTCTACCTCCCGGCTAAATTTCTCTCTCTTTTTTCCAGTTTCTGATAAAGAGGCGGATTTCCTCATTTACTGTGGGACGTCCGGCAAGAATTGCCTCTGTGAGCCCTGCCTCTGAAAAATGTGTCGGCTGCACATGTTTTTTCTTCTTTTTCTTCGGCTTTTCCACAGGGCGCAGCTTTCCGTCCGACAGGTAAACGTATTCCGGTGTTTCCTCTGTTATGATAAAAAAGCTGTCCTTGTCATGTCCCGCAAGGGAACGGACAAGGCTTCCGACTTTATATTCTGCCATGTTTCACCTCAAAAGTCAAGGCGGCGCAGCCCGCCGTCTGTTCCTGTCAGCGCAGAGATAAGATCTCCGGCTCATCCTCGGTTATCAGGATTGTGTTTTCATAGTGGGCTGAAAGAGAACCGTCATCTGTCACCACGGTCCAGTCATCGTCCAGCCACACAACCTCACAGGAGCCCTCGTTAATCATCGGCTCGATGGCCAGAGTCATGCCTGGCTGCAGAAGAATTCCCTTCCTGCGCCTTCTGAAATTGGGGATCTCCGGATCCTCGTGCAGGTGGGAGCCGATCCCGTGTCCTACCAGATCCCGGACTACTCCATATCCAAAGCTCTCGGCATAGGCCTGAATTGCTGTGGAAATGTCGTTCAGGTGATTGCCCGGCTTCGCAAACTTGATGCCCTCAAAAAAGCTCTGCCTTGTCACCTCAATCAGCTTCCTGGCCTCCGGGCTTATCTCCCCGATCCCGTGGGTCCTGGCTGCGTCGGAGTGGTATCCCCTGTAAATCACTCCCGCATCCAGGCTGACAATGTCGCCCTCGTCGATGATGTGATCCTTGTGGGGGATTCCATGCACCACCTCGTCATTGACCGACACGCAGATGGAAGCCGGATAGCCGTTATAGTTCTTGAAGGAGGGGATGCAGCCGTAGCTGCGGATAATTTCCTCTCCCAGCCGGTCAATGTCAAGGGTTGACATGCCCGGCCTGAGAGCCTTTGCAAGCTCCTCGTGGGTGATGGCGAGAATCCTTCCCGCCTCCCTCATCAGTTCAATCTCCCTGGGAGATTTAATGGTCACTGCCATAATATCTGCTCCTGAAATAAAATCCTGTCAACTGTATCTTTCAGGCTGCCCTGGGCAGTGCGGACTGCCCTGCCATATCCGTTCCCGGCGGCATGCCGGGGCAGATGGCCGGGCACCGCTCCGTCCAGACTTATCCGAAAATTTTTACAATGCTCTCGAATACCTGATCCATACTCTGTGTGCCGTCTACAGAAACGAGGACGCCTGCCCTCCTGTAGTAGTCGATTAACGGCTGTGTCTGCTCGTGGTAAACCGCCAGGCGCTTCTGCACAGTCTCCGGCTTGTCGTCGTCCCTGAGAACCAGCTCTGCGCCGCACTTGTCGCAGATTCCCTCTGCCTTAGGCGGAGCAAACTGTACATGGTAGGTGGCGCCGCAGGTAATGCAGGCCCTGCGCCCGCTCATTCTCGATACGATGTTCTCATCCGGTACATCCACGTCAACTGCATAGTCAATCTTCTGTCCCATCTCCTCCAGAGCCTTTGTCAGGCTCTCTGCCTGAGGAATGGTCCTCGGGAAGCCGTCCAGCACATAACCGTTCACGCAGTCCTCCTTCTTGATTCTGTCGAGGAGCATTCCGATTGTTACCTCATCCGGAACCAGAAGTCCTTGATCCATGAACTCCTTCGCCTTCATACCAAGCTCTGTTCCCTCCTTGATATTCGCTCTGAAGATATCTCCGGTGGAAATGTGAGGAATCCCGTATTTCTCGGCAATCCTCTTAGCCTGTGTTCCTTTTCCCGCCCCTGGTGCGCCTAACATGATAATCTTCATAAGATCCGCCTCCCGTGTTATAAAATACCCTGATATTGAAAATGTTATATAGTTTTTATATCAGAAAAGGATTTCCCCTCTTTTTGCAGGGTTCTCCCAACCTGACTTTCCCATACCTGAGGCCTGTCTCTCTGTCCGGCCTCTCCCATCGGGACGCCCCGGCCGCCGCAGTGCGATCCCCGCGGAGCGTTTTTATATAGCAGGGAACGAAGTTTCCTGTTATATAAAAAAGAAACGCCCTCTGCCGGGAGCAGGCAGCATACACATGCCGCCTTCCTCTCCCGCCCAGAAGGCGAATCGTTTAGTCGTTCAAAAAGCCTCTGTAATTTCTTACAAGCAGCTGAGCCTCTATTGCCTTGATTGTCTCCAGGATTACGCCCGCGATGATGATCAGGGACGTACCGCCGAAGGACAGTCTGTTGATATTGAACACACCGGATGCGATGATCGGGATCAGGCATACAATTACCAGACCGCAGGCACCGATGAAGATAATATAGGTCAGAATGCCTGACAGATAATCGGACGTCGGTTTTCCGGGACGGATGCCCGGGATGAAGCCGCCGGCCTTTTTCATATTGTTTGCAATCTCCAGCGGATTGAAGGTAATGGATGTGTAGAAGTACGCAAACACTACGACCAGTCCGATGTAGATTAACACGCCCACTGAATAAATCGGAGCCTCCGGACGGAACCAGGAGCTGGAATTTAAGGCCCTTAAAATATGGCCCGGTACAGAGAGCGGATCAACCTTCAGGAACTCGGAGATGACAACCGGGAAGCTCATCAGAGAGGATGCAAAGATAACCGGGATAACGCCGGCTGTGTTTACCTTCAGAGGGATGTTTGCGGACTGGCCGCCAACCATCTTTCTGCCCTGCATCTTCTTTGAATACTGTACCGGGATAATTCTCTTAGCATCCTGAAGAATAATAACAAATACCACGATGGCAGCGATAATAGCCACAATGATGACCACAGATACAACCGCAGCACCGATGGGCCTTCCCTGAACGAAGCGCTCGTACAGAGAAATCATGTCACTTGGAATCGTGGAGAGGATATTAAAGAGAAGGACTATAGAGATACCGTTCCCTACGCCGTGCTCTGTAATACGCTCACCAATCCACATGAGCATGGCGCTTCCGGCGGTCATGGCTGCAACCGTCACGATGACGTTCAGCGCTGTGAACTCCAGAAGCAATCCCTGGCCTCCGAAGCCGATTGCCATGGCTCCTGACTGGAGCAGGGCAAGTCCGACTGTCAGATAGCGGGTGTATTCCTGAATTTTCTTTCTGCCCTCTTCCCCGTCACGCTGCATCTCCTCCAGTTTTGGAATCGCAATGGTGAGAAGCTGCATGATAATGGAAGATGTGATATATGGTGTGATGCTCAAAGCGAATACCGAGAGGTTCGTGAAGGAACCTCCGGTAATCGTATTGAAGAACCCAAATGCATCGTTAGACTGTCCTGAAAACAGCTCGGCAAAGAAATCTGTCTTTACGCCCGGGATGGGAAGCTGGGAACCGATACGGATCACAACTAACATCGCGAATGTAAAGAGCAGCTTCTGCCTTACCTCCTTCACTCTAAAAGCGTTCTGGAGTGTTTTTAACATACTAGATCACCTCGCAGGTTCCGCCAACAGCCTCGATCTTGGCCTTTGCTCCTTCACTTACTGCATCTACTTTTACAGTGAGCTTCTTTGTGAGCTCGCCGTTTCCGAGAATCTTAACGCCGTCGCGCGGATTCTTAACGATACCTGCTTCGATTAATGTCTCTACTGTCACTACTGTGTCATTCTCAAATCTCTCAAGAGCGCTTACATTGATGCCGATAATGTCCTTACCGTTTCTGTTTGTGAAGCCTCTCTTAGGAAGACGTCTGTATAAAGGCATCTGACCGCCTTCAAATCCCGGTCTTGTAGCTCCGGAACGTGCCTTCTGTCCTTTATGTCCTTTACCAGCAGTCTTTCCGTTTCCTGAGCCATGGCCACGGCCTCTTCTGAAGCTGTCGCTGTGCTTAGAACCTACAGCTGGCTTTAAGTTGGATAATTCCATGACTGCACCTCCTTACAAAATCTTAGTTCTCTTCAACTTTTACTAAGTGTCTAACACTCTGAATCATGCCTCTAACAGCGCCGTTGTCCGGCATCTCAACTGTCTTGTGAAGTTTGTTTAAGCCTAATGCTTCAACAGTTGCTCTCTGCTTCGGAACAGCACCGATAGGGGATTTTACTAATGTGATCTTTAATGTCTGTGCCATTTCTAATCTCCTCCTATTAGTTCAGAATCTCTTCTACAGATTTACCGCGGAGCTTTGCAACCTCTTCCGGAGTCTTTAATGCGCATAATCCTGTTAAAGTAGCTAAAACAACATTTGTCTTGTTGTTGGAACCTAAGGATTTTGTACGGATATTCTTATATCCTGCAAGCTCCAGTACGGAACGTGCCGGACCTCCGGCGATGATACCAGTACCTTCAGGAGCCTTCTTTAAAAGCACGTTAGCGCTTCCGAATTTTCCAAGGAAATCGTGCGGAATGCTGTTATTCTCATCAAACGGAACTGCTACAAGGTTCTTTGCTGCGGCCTCCTTGCCCTTGCGGATAGCTTCCGGAACCTCAGCGGCCTTTCCAAGGCCGGCACCTACGTGGCCGTTCTTGTCACCAACTACTACTAATGCGGAGAATCTCATTGTACGTCCGCCCTTGACAGTCTTGGATACGCGTTTGATTGCCACTACCTTATCTTCTAACTCGAACTGGGTAGGATCAATGATTGTACGTTTCATCTGTATTGTTCTCCTTCCTACTAGAATTCCAGACCAGCCTCACGAGCTGCGTCTGCTAATGCCTGAACTTTACCCTGATAAATAAATCCGCCTCTGTCAAAGACAACTGTTTTGATACCCTTCTCTAATGCTCTCTTTGCGATTACAGTACCAACATAAGCGGCAGCCTCTACGTTGTTTGTCTTAGCAAGCTCGGCCTTAACTGCCTTCTCTGCTGTGGAAGCAGCAACTAAAGTATTGCCAACTGTATCATCAATGATCTGAGCATACATATGATTATTGCTTCTGAACACTGCTAAACGCGGTCTCTCGGCTGTACCGGAGAAACGATTGCGTAATCTAGCGTGCTTTTTCTCGCGAATTTCGCTTCTTGACTGTTTGCTAACCATCTTCACACTCTCCTTAATTATTTCTTACCTGTCTTACCAACTTTGCGTCTGATTACCTCGTCAGCGTACTTGATTCCCTTGCCCTTGTACGGCTCAGGTCTTCTCTTGTCTCTGATCTCGGCTGCGTACTGGCCAACCTTCTCTTTGCTGATACCCTTAACGATGATCTTGTTCTGTCCGTCGAGAACTGTCTCAATTCCCTCCGGATCCTCCATCTCTACCGGATGAGAGTATCCAAGGCTTAATGTGAGCTTCTTGCCCTGCTTAGCTGCCCTGTAACCAACACCGTTGATCTCGAGAACCTTCTCATATCCCTCTGTTACGCCGTGGATCATGTTGTTGATTAAGGTTCTTGTAAGGCCGTGTAAAGATTTCATCTTCTTTAAGTCGTTCGGTCTTGTAACGACGATCTGTCCGTCCTCTTCCTTGATGGACATTTCTACTGGTAACGCTCTCTCAAGTGTTCCCTTTGGACCTTTTACAGTCACTACATTGTTCTCTGCGATTGTAACAGTTACACCTGCCGGAATCGCAACTGGCATTCTTCCGATACGTGACATGCCTGTCTACCTCCTACTTAGATTTTCGGAGAAGCCGCATGGGGCTTCTCTGTTTTCAGTTTTCTATCTATGGAAATTCCCGTCAGGCCGGAGGCCTGTGGGATTTTCTATCGCGGGTTTTTGGTGGGGCAAAGAAATGCGTCTCGGGACGTATTTTCGGCCACCACAGTTCGCTCAGCTAAGCTCTGCTGTCGCCTTTGGCTCTGCATCGCTAAGATTCGCGAACGGCCTCGCACTAAATTCGCCTGTCGCCTGACGGCTCGGGCTCATTAAGTTGCTTTCGGCCTACCAAACAAATGCGAGGACCTCGCCGCCTACTCCTAAGCGTCTTGCCTCTTTGTCTGTGATAACGCCCTGGTTTGTGGAAACGATGGCGATTCCAAGGCCGCCGAGTACCTTCGGCATATCCTCTGTGTTAGCGTAAACACGGAGACCTGGCTTGGAGATTCTCTTGATACCGGAAATGATCTTCTCGTTTTTGTCCTTTCCGTATTTTAACTCGATGCGGATGGTGTTGAAACCGTTGTCCTCAACGATGTCATATTTCTTAATATATCCCTCTCTTACAAGGATGTCAGCGATAGCTAACTTCATCTTGGAAGACGGAACATCTACTGTATCGTGCTTAGCAGTGTTTGCATTACGGATTCTGGTAAGCATATCTGCAATCGGATCGCTCATTGTCATTTTGAGTTTGCCTCCTTATTTTCTCTTCATATGAGGTTCAGCCTGTTCTTCCGGACAGTTCGGCTCCGGGCGCTGAACCCGGGAGAGCTTCCCGTACCCACGGGGCTTTCTCCCTGTTTTATTTGCTTTCGCGGCAAAGATGCGTTTCACCACGTTCTCTCTGCCACTACAGTCCGCTCAGCTAAGCTCTGCTCTCGCCTGCGGCTCGGCCTCGCTAAGATTCGCGGACGGCCTCGCACTAAGCTCATCCTTCGCCTGCGGCTCGGATTCGCTAAGTTGCTTTCGGCCTACCAGCTTGCCTTCTTTACTCCCGGGATTTCGCCCTTGTAAGCTAACTCGCGGAAGCAGATACGGCAGATGCCGTATTTTCTTAAATATGCGTGTGGACGGCCACAAATTCTGCAGCGGTTGTACTCTCTTGTGGAGAATTTTGCCGGACGCTGCTGTTTAATCTTCATTGAAGTCTTAGCCATGATAATCCTCCTAATTATTTCGCAAACGGCATGTTGAATAAGGTTAACAGTTCACGAGCTTCCTCGTCTGTCTTAGCGGTTGTAACGAAGATGATGTCCATACCTCTTACCTTATCAACCTTATCATACTCGATCTCCGGGAAAATCAGCTGCTCCTTGATTCCGAGCGCATAGTTTCCTCTTCCATCAAATGCGTTAGGATTTACACCGCGGAAGTCACGTACTCGCGGCAGAGCCAGGTTGATTAAACGGTCAGCAAACTCATACATCTTCTCTCCGCGAAGAGTAACCTTGCATCCGATAGCCATACCCTCTCTGATCTTGAAGTTAGCCACAGACTTCTTAGCCTTTGTTAAAACTGCCTTCTGTCCTGTGATGATTTCCATATCTCTTACTGCGGAGTCCAGAACCTTAGCGTTTTCCTTAGCCTCGCCAACACCCATGTTGACAACAATCTTGTCTAACTTCGGCACTTCCATGATATTCTTGTATCCGAATTTCTTCATCATAGCGTCTACGATTTCGCTCTGATAAATCTCTTTTAATCTAGCCACTTTTGTTCCTCCTCTCCGTAATTAGTCGATTACCTTGCCGGTAGCCTTTGCAACGCGGACTTTCTTGCCGTCTCTTACCTCAAAGCCAACTCTTGTAGCCTTGCCGTCAACAACAAGCATAACGTTGGAAATGTCAACCGGACCTTCCTGATGAACGATGCCGCCCTGCTGGTTCTGAGCGCTTGGCTTTGTGTGCTTTGTAACCATGTTGCATCCCTCAACAGTTACGGTATTCTTCTTTGTATTTACGGCGAGAATTTTGCCGGTCTTGTCTTTATCTTTACCTGTGATAATCTTTACCAGATCACCTTTTTTGATTTTATGCACAGTCGGCACCTCCTTACAGTACTTCCGGAGCCAGAGAAACGATCTTCATGAACTGCTTCTCACGAAGCTCTCTTGCTACCGGCCCAAAAATACGAGTTCCTCTTGGGTTCTTGTCATCTTTGATAATTACTGCTGCGTTCTCATCAAACTTAATGTAGGAACCGTTACTGCGGCGAGCGCCCTTAACGGAACGTACGACAACGGCCTTTACCACGTCGCCTTTTTTTACAACACCGCCTGGTGTTGCATCTTTAACGGAAGCGACGATAATGTCACCGATATTAGCATATCTTCTTGTAGATCCGCCCATAACACGGATGCAAAGAAGCTCCTTCGCACCTGTATTATCAGCAACCTTTAATCTGGTTTCCTGCTGAATCATGCCGAATACTCCTTTCTGATTAACTACCTTGCTTTCTCGATAATCTCAACAAGTCTCCATCTCTTGTCCTTGGATAAAGGTCTTGTCTCCATAACTTTTACAGTATCACCGATTCCGCACTGATTCTCCTCATCATGTGCTTTTAATTTATAAGTTCTCTTAACGATCTTGCCGTATAAAGGATGTTTTACGTGGTCTTCGATAGCAACTACAATTGTCTTGTCCATCTTGTTGCTTACTACCTTGCCAGTACGTGTTTTTCTTAAATTTCTTTCCACGGTAGAGCTTCTCCTTTCGATCATTTCCTCGTACAGAGGATTGCATCTGTTCCCTCTTCTTCAGAGGACTCCGTTATCTCATCGGGCATCGCGCAGGTTTTCCTGCCCCGCCCTGTCATCAGCCATGAAGGCTATCTATAAGCTGTGCAGATTAAGCTAACTTGGATTTCTCTGTAATAACAGTCTGAATCCTGGCGATGTTCCTGCGAACTTCCTTAATTCTGCTTGTATTGTCTAACTGGTTGGTTGCATTCTGGAATCTTAAGTTGAAAAGTTCCTTCTTAGCAGCTACTAATTCTTCATTTAATTCTGCAGCTGATTTTGCCTTTAAATCTTCTACAAACTTATTAATTTTCACTGTTATCACCGCCTTCTAAATCTGCCTTAGAAGCAATTTTGCACTTGCATGGAAGTTTGTGCATTGCAAGACGTAATGCTTCTCTCGCTGTTTCCTCTGGTACTCCCGCGATCTCAAATAATACGCGGCCTGGTTTTACTACTGCTACCCAGTATTCAAGAGCGCCTTTACCGGAACCCATTCGAGTCTCTGCCGGCTTCGCAGTTACTGGCTTATCTGGGAAAATCTTAATCCAAACCTTACCACCACGCTTGATGTAACGTGTCATGGCGATACGGGCTGCTTCAATCTGGTTGCTTCTAATCCAACATGGTTCTGTAGCGACTAAACCGAACTCACCGTAGCAAATTACGTTTCCTCTTGTAGCTTTTCCTCTCATGGAGCCACGGAACTGTTTACGACGCTTAACTCTCTTAGGCATTAACATTATTTATCGCTCCCTTCCTTATTTCCTTTCACAGGAAGAACCTCGCCTTTGTAGATCCAAACCTTAACGCCAAGCTTTCCGTAGGTTGTATCTGCCTCAGCGAAACCATAGTCAATATCTGCTCTTAATGTCTGAAGCGGGATTGTACCCTCGCTGTAGAACTCTGTACGGGCCATATCAGCACCGCCAAGACGTCCTGCAACGGCTGCCTTGATACCCTTAACTCCTGCCTTCATGGATCTGCCCATAGCGGACTTCATGGCACGGCGGAAGGAAACACGGTTCTCAAGCTGCTGTGCAATGTTCTCTGCAACCAGCTGAGCATCTCTGTCTGGTCTCTTAACCTCTTTGATGTCGATAAATAACTTCTTGTCGGTAAGCTTCTGAACCTCAGCCTTAACCTTCTCGATCTCGGAACCGCCGCGGCCGATAACCACGCCTGGCTTAGCTGTGTAGATGATTACCTTTACTCTATCAGATGCGCGCTCGATCTCAATCTTGGAAACACCGGCGCTGTATAATTTCTTCTTAAGGTATGTTCTGATCTTGTGATCCTCAACCAGATTGTCAGCAAAATCAGCTTCAGCATACCATCTTGAGTCCCAGTCTTTAATAACACCGACTCTTAAGCCGTGTGGATTAACTTTCTGTCCCATATTTGCCTCCTTAATTATCTCTCGTCAAGCACTACAGTGATGTGGCTCATTCTCTTCTCGATTCTGTAAGCTCTTCCCTGTGCTCTCGGTTTAACTCTCTTCATTGTCGGTCCCTTGTTTGCGTAGCACTCTGCTACATACAGGTTCTCAACATTCATCTGGTTGTTGTTCTCAGCGTTTGCGATTGCTGACTCTAACAGTTTCTTTATTAAAGTAGAAGCATATCTGGGATTGTAAGTTACAATACCAAGTGCTGTCTGCACGTCCTTGCCTCTGATGGCATCTAATACGAAGCATGCTTTCTGAACGGATACTCTAGCGTAAGATAACTTTGCGGATGGTCTTGTATCCTTGTTAGCATTTCTTTCTCTCTTAATCTGGGATCTATGTCCTTTAGCCATTTGTGAAACCTCCTTTCAAAGCGTAAGTCTATCTGCGGGCTTTCTTCTCGTCTTTTCCGTGGCCTCTGTAAGTTCTTGTGGCAACGAACTCACCAAGCTTGTGTCCTACCATATCCTCTGTTACGTATACCGGAACATGCTTTCTTCCGTCATGAACTGCGATTGTGTGTCCTACCATCTGTGGGAAGATAGTGGAACGGCGGGACCAGGTCTTGATAACCTGCTTCTGGCCTGCTGCGTTCATAGCATCGACTTTCTTTAAAAGATGCGCGTCTGCAAATGGTCCTTTTTTAAGTGAACGAGCCATTTAATTACCTCCTATCGAACGATTACTTGTTAGCGTTTCGTCTTCTTACGATTAACTTGTTGGACTGTTTGTTTTTCTTTCTTGTCTTAAGACCAAGAGCTGGCTTGCCCCAAGGTGTGCATGGACCTGGACGACCGATACCAGTCTTACCCTCACCACCACCGTGTGGATGGTCATTCGGGTTCATAACGGAACCGCGGACTGTAGGTCTGATACCCATGTGACGCTTTCTACCAGCCTTACCAATGTTAACCAGGTTGTGATCTCCGTTTCCTACAACGCCGATAGTAGCGCGGCAGATAATCGGAACCATTCTCATCTCGCCGGAAGGTAATCTTAATGTGGCATATTTGCCCTCTTTCGCCATTAACTGAGCGGAGTTGCCAGCGGAACGAACCAGCTGTCCGCCCTTTCCTGGGTAGAGCTCGATGTTGTGAATCTGAGCACCAACCGGAATCTCGGAAAGCGGTAAGCAGTTTCCTACCTTTGCCTCAGCCTCCGGGCCGGACATAACCTTCATTCCGTCTGTCAGTCCCTGTGGTGCCAGGATATATGCCTTCTCGCCGTCTGCGTAGCAGATTAAAGCGATGTTTGCTGTTCTGTTCGGATCGTACTCAACACCGATAACGGTTGCCGGGATACCATCCTTGGAATTTCTCTTGAAATCGATGATTCTGTATTTTCTTCTGGAGCCGCCTCCGCGGTGTCTCACAGTGATTTTACCCTGATTGTTACGACCAGCGTTCTTCTTTAAGGATACTACTAAGGATTTCTCTGGTGTTGTCTTTGTGATCTCGGAGAAATCAGAGCCAGTCATATGTCTTCTGGAAGGTGTATATGGGCTGTATGTTTTGATTCCCATGACTTAAACTCCTTTCTGATGCCGGATATAGTGTTCATCCGGTTGGTTTGCCGGAGGACTTACAACGCCTCCTGGTGTGTTCTCAGTGAAAAGCGACATAAGGTTCGCCGCTTCCCCTAATTATAATCCTGCGAAGATCTCAATCTCCTTGCTGTCCTCTGTCAGCTTAACGATTGCCTTCTTTGTCTTTGCAGTCTTTCCGAATACCAGACCTCTTCTCTTTGTCTTTCCGTCGAGGTTCATGGTGCTTACAGCTGCTACCTTTGTTCCTGGGAACATTCTCTCAACAGCCTCTTTGATCATGGTCTTGTTTGCTTCCGGATGAACTAAGAAAGTATATTTCTTGTCGCTCATAGCGTTCATGCTCTTCTCAGTTACAACTGGTTTGAGGATTACATCATAGTACTGAATATTTGCCATTATGCGTACACCTCCTCGATAGAAGCTACAGCAGCCTTAGTTGCCACTACAGTGTTATATTTCAGAATGTCATATACGTTGATTGTGTTTACGGAAGCTGTCTTAACTGCCGGAATATTTCTTGCAGATAATGCAGCGTTTGCGTCAGCGCCTACTACCAGGGCCTTCTCAACCTTTAAGTTCTTCAGAACCTCAGCAAATTTCTTTGTCTTGATCTCTGCGAAGCTTAACTCGTCAACAACGATGAACTTGTTCTCGTTTACTCTGCTTGTAAGAGCGGACTTGAGAGCCAGTCTCTTCTCCTTCTTGTTTAAGCGGATTGTGTAGTCACGTGGTGTCGGAGCGAATACTACGCCGCCGCCTGTCCACTGCGGAGCTCTTGTTGAACCCTGTCTTGCGTGACCTGTTCCTTTCTGTCTCCACGGTTTTCTTCCTCCGCCGGAAACTTCGGAACGTGTTTTAGCTTTCTGTGTTCCCTGACGCTTGTTGGCTAACTGAGCTACTACAGCAAGGTGAACTAAGTGCTCGTTCACTTCTACGCCGAATACAGCATCGTTTAACTCTAATGTGCCAACTTCGTTGCCTTCAATATTGTAAACAGATACGTTTGCCATCTGTATGTTCCTCCTTTCCTATAAAGCCTACTTGCTGACTTTAACAGTCTCTTTGATTGTTACTAAGGATTTCTTTGGTCCTGGCACTGCGCCCTTAACAAGGAGCAGGTTGTTCTCTGCGTCAACCTTTACAATCTCCAGATTCTGGATTGTCACTTTTACGTGGCCCATCTGACCTGGCATGCCTTTGCCCTTGAATACGCGTCCTGGTGTTGTAGCGGAACCGTTGGAACCCTGATGACGATGGAACTTGGAACCGTGAGCCATAGGTCCTCTGTGCTGGCCATGTCTCTTGATGGCGCCCTGGAATCCCTTACCTTTGGAAATAGCAGTAGCATCAATCTTGTCGCCTGCAGCGAAGATGTCTGCCTTAATCTCATCCTTTACGGAATACTCGGAAGCATTCTCAAAACGGAACTCTCTGACATATCTCTTGTAGGAAACGCCTGCCTTGTCGAAGTGTCCCTTTACCGGCTTGCTGACTAACTTCTCTCTCTTGTCAACAAAACCAACCTGTACTGCCTCGTAGCCGTCGTTCTCTGCTGTCTTAACCTGTGTAACCACACATGGTCCAGCCTGAAGAACTGTTACTGGAGTTAAAACTCCGTCTTCGTTGAAAATCTGAGTCATTCCAACTTTTGTAGCTAAAATCGCCTTCTTCATTTTTTGACCTCCTGTCTTTTTCTACAGCGGAACGCGGGATGTTTCCGCGTTCATCCTAGAACAGTCCAGAAATCTATCTAAACCCTTCAGGATAACTGACAAATCTTATTTGTTCTTCATCTTGATGTTGATGTAAACACCTGCCGGCATTTCCAGTCTGGATAAAGCATCCACTGTCTTCTGGCTTGGTGTGATGATGTCGATGAGTCTCTTGTGAGTTCTCTGCTCAAACTGCTCTCTGGAATCTTTGTCCTTATGAACAGCTCTTAAGATTGTAACAACCTCTTTCTTTGTTGGTAACGGCACCGGTCCGCTCACCTTAGATCCGTTCTTCTTTACAGTCTCGATGATTTTTGCAGCAGACTGGTCAACCAGCTGATGATCATAAGCTTTCAATGTGATTCTCATTACTTGACTTGCCATAAAAAAAGTCGCCTCCTTTTCGTACTATTTGAAGCACGACAAGCGGTGACTGTACACATATCCGTGTGTGTCATACAAAACTCCACACTGAATCCTCCATATAATCAGGTATTCTCTAAAGTTGTACAGTGACTTGTCGCCAGTTTCCTAACTTGACATTCGCTCCACGGAAAACCTGCCATCTTACAGGCAGCAACCTCACGCTTCATCGCTATCATGCCACAGCCTCTGTATCATATCATAAGTTTCCTTGAATTGCAAGGGATTTTTCAGGGTTTTTCCTCATTTTTTCAAAGAAATTTCCGTGGATTTTCAGAGGTTTTTGGGCATTTTGACGAGGGGAGGGCGGGACGGGGATACACGGCAGAAGAAGGAGGTTTTTCAGTTCCAGCGAAGTCACTGAAAAACCTCCTTCTTCTGCTCCCCACTGTACTCCGGCCCGCCGAAAAGAGAGGAGAAAAGGTGAAGAGGAACTTCCTTTCCGGCCCCTCTCGTTTTCGCTCCCCCCGGCAAAAAGAGAAGGAAGGACAGATTTTTGTGACTTCGCTGGAACAAAAATCTGTCCTTCCTTCTCTTTCTCTTGCCCTTCTTTCTCTTGCCCCTTTAATCCCACGGAACCGGCTCGTAGGGGTCTCTTGCGTACTCGTCGCCGTTGTTGGACTCTTTATCTACTTCAATGACGATTCCCGACTTGTTCGTCTCAAACCGTGTGCCGCTGGAGTCCTTGACGGTTGTGTCTTTGGCAATCTTGCCTGATGTATTTACAAGGTAATTGTTTCCGTCCACACGGATTACCTCGTACTTCGTGCCGCTGTCAGCCTCCTGAAGCTTTCCTTTATAAAAGAGGTAATTATTCTTCACTCCCGTGTACCCGCGGCCGGCCTTGCTGCCGCTCTCGGTAAAGTAGTACTCGCACTTTGTGCCGTCGCCCTCCTCGATATCCATGCGGCCCTTCTGCACGGAGCTTGTCTGCCTGTCGCCGAAATAGTAGGTTTCAAAATCATTTCCGTCCTTCAGGTTTCTGAGGCCGTAGACAGGGTTTCCGTTATTGTCAAACAGGTAGGTCACGCCGCCGATCTTTTCCAGATCCCGGACAGTGGCTTCCTCCACAGCCGGGCCTACCTTTGGCTCACCGTCGCTCTCGAAATAATACCACTGTACCTCGTCCTCCACATCCCCGTCATAGTCCTCCGGCGGATAGGTGGAGTACCAGCCCACAGTCAGCTTTCCGTTGTCCTGGAGATAGCGGTAGTCGCGGAAGTTGTCCTCATCCCCGGTCACGCAGATCCAGCCGGTCTGCATCCGGCCCTCCTCGTCGAAGTAATAGTTGACGCCGTCTATCTTGTATTTTTTGTAATTGTCTCCTCCTGTTTCCGGCATGTAGCGCTTGCCGGAGCTCTGGAAGTAATACCAGTGGTGATCCTCGTCGTCCTCATAGGGGCGCATCTTGTCGTCGTCATCGTCGTCCGCATCGGGATCTTCCAGATACTGCCAGCCTGTGCGCATGGTTCCGTCGTCTCCCAGATAATAAAGATCGTCATCTGCCCAGCCGGTCTGCATCTCGCCGTCGCTGTTGAAATAATACCACTTTCCGGAAATCTTCTGCCAGTTGTCGGAAACAGCCTTTCCGTCGCTCTCGAAGTAGTACCAGACCTGTCCGGCATTTGTATCCCAGCCGTCATCCTTCGGAGCCAGCTGCATCCACTTTCCGGCCACCATGATTCCGTTGGAGTCCACATAGTACTCGTCGTCCACCCAGGTGTTGAGGGCCATGTTCCCATTATAGTTGAGGTAGCGCCAGAGGCCGTCAGCCCCTTTTCTCCACTCGTTTGTCACTTTATTTCCGCTTGAATTGTAATATACCCAGTTGCCGCCGGACTGCTGCCACCCTTCGGCGAGGCTGGCCGTCGCTCCGGCCAGAGTCAGCGCGACCGAAAGGCCCAATACGGCGATTCCTTTTCTCTTCATTCAAAATCCTCCCGCAAATACCCATTTTTTCCTATCTACCATTCTAGCAAGAGCCGGACAAATATTCAAGCGAAATAATCTTTCAATTCTATTACGAAATTTTCTGCAGAATGGCTGAAGCCTTTCCGCACAAAACGCAAAACCTCTTTGACACCCGTTCCTGCGGAATATATAATACTCATATGCATCATGCATAACCAAAAAAACGGCAGCCGTAAGGTTCTTTAAACCCCGGGTCTGCTGTTTTAGCCAAAAATAAAAAATTCAAATTTAAGGAGAACAATACATATGTGGATAGCTGACGGCTGGAAAGATTATGAAGTAATAGACTGCTCCAGAGGTGAAAAGCTGGAGCGCTGGGGCAGGTATCTGCTTGTCAGGCCGGATCCCCAGGTTATCTGGGATACACCGAAAAGGCACAAGGGATGGAAGCGGATGAACGGCCATTATCACCGAAGCTCCAGGGGAGGAGGCGAGTGGGAATTTTTCGATCTGCCCGAGCAGTGGACCATCCGCTACAGAGAGCTGACCTTCAACCTGAAGCCCTTCAGCTTCAAGCATACCGGCCTGTTTCCGGAGCAGGCCACGAACTGGGACTGGTTTGGAGAGAAGATACGAAAGGCCGGAAGACCTGTAAAAGTTCTCAACCTGTTTGCCTACACCGGAGGCGCAACCCTGGCGGCCGCCAAGGCAGGCGCCCATGTCACTCACGTGGATGCCTCCAAGGGAATGGTGACCTGGGCCAGGGAAAATGCCCGTTCCTCCGATCTTGCCGATGCCCCCATCCGCTGGATCGTAGACGACTGCGTCAAATTTGTGGAGAGGGAAATCAGGCGCGGCAATCACTACGACGGAATTATCATGGATCCTCCGTCCTACGGAAGAGGACCTAAGGGAGAGATCTGGAAAATTGAGGATTCCATCCACCCCTTTGTGCAGCTCTGCGCCAAACTTCTGTCGGATCAGCCTCTGTTCTATCTGATTAACTCCTACACAACAGGGCTGGCTCCGTCTGTCCTCACCTACATGCTTTCCACAGAGCTGGTTCCGAAGTTCGGCGGAACGGTGCGCTCTGAGGAAATCGGCCTCCCGGTAACAGAGAGCGGACTGGTTCTCCCCTGCGGAGCCTCCGGCAGGTGGGAGAGCAAAAACTAGGCTGCCGCCTGTTTTCTCATCTTCCCCCGCTGATTACCCTCCACAGAGGCCCTGCATATTTTCTCAGGAACTCTCCCAGCTTCCAGGCCAGAATCACACAGATAACCGGAATCGCCAGGTAGAGAAGCAGGGCCGTGAGGGCGGAGTGGGGAAGGAGAGCTGCTCCCAGCTTGTTGATTCCCCTCGCCAGTATAAAGTGGATAGTATAGAGAAAAAATCCGTACTTCATCCACTCCCTGGCATCCGGCAGCCTCATTCCCGGCACCGCCATCCAGAGGGTTACAGGCACGGTAAACCGGTAGAGAACTGTCTCAAACACGGAATGCCTGACTGTGATGCCCTGGTAAAAGTAAACTGCAAGCACGGTTCCGATCACTGCAGCGGCGGCTCTGACAGCCGTCCCTTTCCTGCCCTGCAGCCGCCGTTCCTCCAGAAAATCTTCTGCATGGAGCGCTCCGTAGGCGGCTGCGCTGTAATAAAAAAGGGCGTCCATATTGACAATCGGTATCTGAATCAGATTTTTGATGCAGTACAGCTCCGCCCCAATCACAAGAATGCCGGAAACCCTGTTTTTCAAGAGCGGATGCAGAAGCGGCGAGAGAGCGAGCAGGAAAATAAGCTGGTACATATACCAGAACACCGGATTATAGGTAAAATGAAGCACCGCATCTGCCATAGCCGGAATGCTGAGCTCCACCGCTGTCTTGTCTGAAATCCAGGCCAGATACGGGATGCGTCCGGCTGCCGCATAGCCCAGATAGTAGAGGAAATTCCAGAGCAGGTAAGGAAGCAGAACCGTCCGTATCCTCCGCTCCATCTTGGGCCCTATATCTTTATAGGAACACTTCCTGTAAAACTGGTAGGCAGACAGCATGAAAAAACCGGGCACTGCCACCGGCCCCAGAACGTCTGCCAGAATGTGCTGGAACTGCCAGACCACTTCTGAAGCCCCGCCCTCAGCCGGAAGCGCCAGAAACATATCTGCATTATAGCTGTGAATCATCACCACCATAAGGCTGAACAGAAAGGCCGCAAAGCACACCTTATTGTGAAATTTCTTTTCTGTCAAGGGCATCCCTCCTGTCTGCCTGTCCCATCGTTTTCCTGTTCCCGAACCAGATGTTCTCTTTCATCCTGTTCTGTCTCCTTTGTCTTCTCTGTCTCCTCTGTTTTCCCTTTTCCTGTTCCGCTTTGTTTCTGCCGGTCTTCCCCGCTGCCTTCCAATATATCAAAAGCACAGCCTGTGATCGTCATTCGCCGCTCGCTTGCGCTCATTATATCCTTATACTCGGTCACAGTGCTTTCGTTTCTGCATACAGCCGGCAGATAAGATATGCCCACGCAGCCAGAGCAGTGAGCGTAAGCCCCCATGCGCTCAGGCGTCCTGACTCCATCCACGTACCGAAGGCGGCCGCATCCAGGGTCAGCGCTGTCAGATTCGCCGCTATGTGAACAGAGGCAGCGGCTGTCACTGTGTGAAAGCGCTCTGTAAGGAATGCGAGAAAAAGTCCCATGAGCCCCGCATAAATCCCCTGCTGTACATTTCCGTGATAGATCCCGAATACAGCAGCCGTTGTCAGAGCGCAGGCCCAGACGCCAAACCTCCTTCTGAGCCTTTTATACATCAGGCCCCGGAACAAGACCTCCTCGGCAAACGGGATCAAAAAGCCCGTGCAGAGAAAAGTCAGAGCTGCAGCCGCCGCGCCGCCCGCCCGGGAAACTGTCGGCTCCGCGGCGCTCACAGCCGTCTGTGCCAGCGCAGATTCAGAAATCTCTGCCGGCACCAGGGCAGCTGCGGAAAGGCAGATGAGTCCGCTCATCCCAATACAGTAGCAGACACCTGCGGCGGGAAGCTTCCAGGCAGCTCTCACCCATTTTCCCTTGCTCTGCGGTCCTCCAAACCGGCCGTCTCCCTCCTGCTCCATCCTGGTATTTCCAGGCCTCGGCCAGTACCAGAAAATTATGACAGCCGCCCCCATGCCGCTTGCAGCCTGGGGAAGAACCTCAGTCAGAAACACAGCCGCTCCCGCCTCCCCGGCAGAAGCCCAAATACCTGACATACGCCAAACAGCTTCCAGAACAATCAGTGCCGTCTCCGCTGCAAGCCCGTAGAACAGCAGGGGCAGAAATGCGCTCAGAACAATCTCTGCAGTTTTATGGCTTCCTGCATCTGGCTTTTCTGTCTGTCTCCTCTCGGCGCCTGTCATTTCAGCCCTCCATCTCTCCGTTCTCCGCCTTTTATCTTTCTGCTCCATCCGGGTTTCAGCCCTATGCCCCTCCGGCCAGCTCCATGGCTTTCCCGGCATCCAGCATTCCGCCTGTGGCCGTCTTTCCATCCATAGCGCTGTTCTCCTTTACAGAGGAGAGGATGAGCTGGCGAAGTCTTCCCGTATCTGTATCCGGGTAAGCAGATTTTATCATGGCAGCAACTCCCGTCACCATGGGAGCTGCCATGGAGGTTCCGCTCATGTAGGCGTACTGGTTTCCGGAGATCGTGCTGAGAATATACTTTCCCGGAGCTGCCAGGTCAACGCCTGCCGGGCCGTAGTTGGAGCTGGGATCCAGGTTTCCGTCCAGCCTCATGCTGGCCACGGAGATCACATTGTCCAGGTCAAAGGCCGCCGGGTACACCGGAGACTCATCAATATTGATACCGTTTCCGCTTCTGTCGCCGTTTCCGGCGGCAACCACGAAGAGCATGCCGGAATTTTTCATGGTGTCATAGAGCTCCTGATTAAATCTGGCTGTGCCGAAGCTCAGATTGCAGATAGATGCCCCGTTGGCCTCTGCGTAGCGTATGGCCTGAGCCACATGTTCCGGCGTCCCAATCCCCTCTTCCGTTCCCAGGACTTTGATTGGCATAATCTTCACATAGGCAGGATCGCAGATGCCGGTGATCCCTCTCCCGTTTTTAGCCGCAGCAATGGTTCCGGCCGAGTGAGTTCCGTGGTTATCCTCCCTGCCTGAATAGAGCTGATTATTTCCGGCATAGAAGTTCCATCCGTTCACATCGTCCACATAGCCGTTTCCGTCATTGTCTGTCCCGTCTCCGGGGGTCTCATCTGCATTTGTCCAGATTCCGCCGGACAGCTCCTCATGATCCGTCTGAATTCCCGTGTCGATAACAGCCACAACCGTTTCGGTTTTCCCCTCCACGGCATCATAGGCAGCTCTGGCAGGAGTCAGGTTGATATCCATCCCTGCTTTGGCAAAGGTAGTTCCCCGGCTGTCCACCTCAGGCCCGTAGGCAGGCCCGCCTGTCCGGGAGGTCAGATTCTGAAACGCGGCTCCCGCCCCGCTGTTTTTGTCAGTCAGACGAAACAGGCCATTGTTCAGGAATCCCCACTGATACTCATTGTAAGGGTCTCCTCCTGGATAGGCCTGTGTTCCCGGGCCCGCGGCAAACGCCCTCACGGCTCCTTCCTTTTCCTGTGTCTCTGTCAGAGAAGACCTTACCGGTGCCGGAAGGGCTGAACATCCCGCCTGCAGCAAGGCTGCAGCCGACAGTACAGCTGCAGGCAGAAGCACTGCAGACAGAAGCGCCCCGGACACAGCCGGAGCCCTGAAAAGCTCCCGTCTCTGTTCCCTGCTGTTTACTTTTCTCATATTATTCCTTTTCCTCATCATGACTCCGGCCTTTCACGCTTTACTCTCCGCTCTGCTCCGGTCCTTTCGCAGAGGCCTTTTTCTCGGATTTCTTTTTTCCGTCCTTTTCTTTGGCCTTCTTCTCCTGGTCCTTCTTTGCCCTTTTCTTTTCCTTATCTGCCGGCTGCTTTTCTTTTTTTCCTCTCTTCTCTCCCCGGTTCTCCTCCGCTCTTTCCTTTAAGCCGATGAAGACTACGATGGTTCTGGCCGGTACCAGAAACTGCTTCTGCTGTTCCAGGCACGGCTCCTCTCCCTCTTCGTAGATGCCGTTTCTCTCTCTGTCATCTGTGTTAAAGGCCAGATGCCATTTCATCCCTTTGGGGAGCTTTGGCAGGGCAAACTCGTGGGGCTCCCAGTGCATGTTATAGGCGGTAAAAAAGTAGTCATCGGGTGTATTGTCCGCCTTTTTTGCGTACTCGCCACAGTACATGATCCCCAGCTGGCGGCGGAAGTTTTCAAACTCCGGGCACCAGGCCTTCACGCCGTGGTAGGAGACATCCGGGTGTCCGCAGGCCAGGTAATCCATCACCTTCGGCTCCTGGGCCATATGGAAAACAGGGTGTTTCTTTCTAAAGGCAATCACCTGTTTCGTAAACTCAAAGATGTCTCTGTTTGTCTTAAGCAGCCCCCAGTCCAGCCACGAGGTCTCGTTGTCCTGACAGTAGGAATTATTGTTTCCCCCCTTGGAAAATCCAAATTCGTCGCCGGACAGCAGCAGAGGCGTGCCCTGGCTTAAGAAAAGCATGAGCAGCGCATTTCTGATCTGCTTGCGCCTCATGGCAGCTACCTTTTTCTTGCGGCTTGGCCCCTCTACGCCGCAGTTCCAGGTATAGTTCCAGGAACTTCCGTCCTGATTGTTCTCTCCGTTCTGCTCATTGTGCTTCATCTCATAGGTGACGGCATCCATGAGGGTAAAGCCATTTGTGTTGGCCATATAGTTTATGACGCCATAGCCCTTCGGATTTCTCCTGTTTCTGAAAATCAGGCTGTTCATCTGATCCTCGTCGCCCTTCAGAAGCCTTCTCATGTCAATCAGGAAACCGTCATTGTACTCCGCCAGATGGCGCCGGCCCGGTGTTTCCTCCTCCCAAAAAGCAGCAAACAGCTTGGTTTCTGACAGCCACGGATCATCTCTTAAGGCCGGGCAGCCGGCAATTCCCACCAGGTGCACGCCGTCTACGTGGTACTCCCTCACCCAGAAGCGCACTGCCTCTGAGATGACAGCGGCGCTCTCCTTTCCGGTGAAGTACAGCTCGATAACCAGTTCCAGGCCGTTTTGGTGAAGCTCCTTCACCAGCTCCTTGAACTCCCGCACCGGATTCTTCTCCCCACACGCCCCGGAAGCATAGGACTCCTTGGGCGCAAAGAGCATGCCGGGGGTGTATCCCCAGTAGTTGAGTTTTCCGGTGGGCCGGTCCACGCCGTAAGGATTTCCGTCTGCGCCGTCAGGCAGCATGACCTCCTCAAATTCGTTGGGCGGCATCAGCTCCAGGGAGGTGATGCCAAGCTCCTTAAAATACGGGATCTTTTCTGCAATGGCCCTGAAGGTCCCAGGCTCTGCTCCGTTTTCAGCTTCCTCCTCTTTTCCATCCGCGCCCTTTGAACCAGCCCGCATGGTCAGCCCTCTTGTATGGATCCTGTAGAGGATCATATCCTCATACGGGATCTGAAGGGGCCTGTCGCCTTCCCAGTCAAAGCTCTCAAGCTCAAACCTGCTCCTGAGGGGAGTATCCACATGGGAAAGCTCTCCCCAGGTTCCATGTCCAGTAAAAGAGCGGCCAAACGTGTCCGGCATCTCCTTTCCATCCGATAAAACGGCATAGGTCAGGCCGGAAAAATCCTCTCCCAGGAGCTTCATGCACCGCATCCTGCCCATTCGGGAGCCCTTCGGGAACGGGAACACTCTCCGTTTCTCCTTCTCCTCTCCATCCGGCCCCTGCTCCTGCTCATATACTGCGAGGCTCACCTCTTCCCCGGCAGCCTCCGTGCAGATGTACACGCCGCCTTCTGTCTTTGTCACTCCCGGCTGAAAATATCCCGGTTCTTCCTCTGACATAATCAGTTTTTCTATTTTCACGCCAATCTCTCCAATCCCGGGCTTCACGCCTGTATAAAAATTATTTTCTGTTTCTTCCTAAATATAACTAACAGCTAACGGCTGTTCTGCTGCGCAATCCGTTCTGACAGTTCATTTAAGTACATCCATCGCTCCATTTTCTGCTCCAGAAGCGCTTCTGTCTCTTCCTTTTCCTTCATCAGAGCAGACAGCTTTGCATAATCTCTGGCAGCCCTGTCGATCTCAGGCCCCAGTTCTTCGATCCTCTGTTCCAGCTTTGCAATTTCATCCTCGATGGTCTCCCACTCCTTCTGCTCCATGTAGGTGAATTTGAGCTTTTTAACCTGGCCCTCCTTCCAGTTTTTTCTGGAATTTTTCTCCTGACTGCCGTCGGCCTCACCGTCCCCGGCAGCCTCTCTGCCTTTTTCTCTTCCGGCCCTGGCTCCTGCAGTTTCCTCTGCCTCCTCTCTCTCCTGTCTGGAAGCCTGGTAGTCTGTAAATCCGCCCTCATACTGGCAGATTTTTCCATCTCCCTCGAAAGCAAAAATCCTTCTCACAACCCTGTCTAAAAAGTACCTGTCGTGGGAGACAGTGATGACAATGCCCTGGAAGCTGTCAAGATAGTCCTCCAGAATCGTGAGCGTTCTGATATCCAGGTCATTGGTAGGCTCGTCCAGAATCAGCACGTTGGGAGCATCCATCAGGATTCTCAGCAGGTACAGCCGCCTCTTCTCTCCGCCGGACAGCTTTCCGATCACCGTATACTGCACAGACGGAGGGAACAGGAACCGCTCCAGCATCTGGGAGGCGGAGACGCTGCCGTCCGGCGTCCTCACATACTCGGCCACATTTTTAATGTAGTCAATGACTCTAAGGTCATTGTCCATGGCCTCATTTTCCTGGGAAAAATACCCGAGCTTCACTGTCTGGCCGATCTCTATCTCCCCGCTGTCAGGCTTCACCCACCCGGCAATCATCTTCATCAGAGTGGATTTTCCGCTTCCGTTGGGTCCGATGAAGCCGACTCTGTCATTTTTCAGAAAAATATAGCTGAAGTCCCGGATCAGAGTCTTTCCTTCGTAGGCCTTGCTAAGATTCTTAAGCTCCACCGTGGTCCTTCCCAGGCGGCTTGCAATGGAGCCAAGCTCCACCTCCCCGTCATACTCAGGGCCGCTTTTGGCACTCAGGGCCTCAAACCGCTGGATCCGCCCCTTCTGCTTGGTGGAACGCGCCCTGGCTCCCCGCTTCATCCACTCCAGCTCCACCCGGAGGATGGACTGGCGCTTTCTCTCTGACGCCTCCTCCATGGCCATCCGCTCCGCCTTCAGCTCCAGAAAGCCCTCGTAATTCGTCTGGTAGCTGTAGAGTTTCCCCTTGTCAAGCTCCACAATCCGGTTGGTCACACTGTCCAGAAAGTACCTGTCATGGGTGATCATGAGAAGGGCGCCCCTGAACTTTTTCAGATACTCCTCCAGCCAGTCAGCCATGGCGCTGTCTAAATGGTTGGTGGGCTCGTCCAGGATCAGAAGATCGGCTGTGGAGAGCAGGACGCTCGCCAGGGCTACCCGCTTTCTCTGGCCGCCGGAGAGCGTCTCGATCTTCGCCGTCCAGTTCGGCACATCCAGCTTCATCAGCATGTTCTTGGCCTGTCCCTCCAGATCCCAGGCCTGCTCATGGCCCTCATTTTCCCGGATCACACTCTCCAATACCGTATACCCGGGCTCAAAGACAGGGTTCTGGGGAAGGTAGCGGATATAGAGGTTCCTCCCCTTCACCACGCTTCCCTGATCCGGCTCCTCAAGTCCGGCCGCTATCTTTAACAGCGTGGATTTTCCGGTTCCGTTGATTCCGATCACTCCTACCTTTTCCCCCTCGTTGATGGAAAATGCAGTGTCATCAAAAAGCAGACGCTCTGTGTATGATTTTGTGAGATGTTCGATTGTCAGTAAATTCATGTCCGTTCTCTCCTGTTCTGGCTTCCCGCTTCAGCCGTTCCAGCCTATAGTTTTGACTGTTTCGTCTTTTGGTTTCAGCGGTGTCGGCTTATGGCTTCTGGCTGTCTTGAATGTGCAGGGTTCTTATTCCCGCTTTCTCCGGCCCTCAGCCCTTTACTTGATCACCAGCTCTACCGGGCAGTGGTCAGAGCCCATAATCTCCGTGTGGATGGAAGCGCTCACCAGCCTGTCCTCCAGGCTCTCTGAAACGCAGAAGTAGTCGATACGCCACCCGGCGTTCTTCTCCCTGGCCTTAAAGCGGTAGGACCACCAGGAGTAGACCCCCTCCGTATCCGGGTAGAAATGTCTGTAGGTATCGATAAAGCCTGCATCCAGCAGGGCGGAAAACTTTCCTCTCTCCTCATCGGTAAAGCCCGCATTTTTCCTGTTTGTCCTGGGATTTTTCAGATCGATCTCCCTGTGGGCCACATTTAAGTCTCCGCAGAAAATGACCGGCTTTTTCTCTTCCAGCTTCTTCAGATAGGCGAGAAAGGCGTCCTCCCACTCCATGCGGTAGGGCAGACGGGCCAGCTCATTCTGTGAATTGGGCGTATAGCAGGTCAGCACATAGTAGTCCTCATACTCTGCCGTAATCACTCTCCCCTCGTGGTCGTGGGCGTCAATTCCCAGGCCGTAGACCACGCTGATGGGCTCCTCCTTTGAAAAAAGCGCAGTTCCTGAATAGCCCTTTTTGTCAGCGTAGCTCCAGTACTGATAGTACCCCGGTATATCAAGATCAATCTGACCGGCCTGAAGCTTACTCTCCTGAATGCAGAAAATATCTGCGTCCAGCTTACGAAATACGTCGAGAAAGCCCTTTCCCACACAGGCCCTCAGGCCGTTCACATTCCATGAAATCATCTTTTTCATTCTGTATTGTTCTCCTTATCTCCCTAAGCCCTGTCCCTGTCTTTCGGCGCAGAGACAGAGCAAAAGGGCACTGCACGCTGCAGCTTGCTCTCTGCCGGCAGCTGTCTCACTGTGGCTTTAGTATAGCATTTTCTTGTATATTTTGGAAGGGGATCGGATCGCTTCAGCCGCAGACTTTCCTCTGCCGCCATGTGTTCCTTCTCGCTCCTCCTTCATCACGGGAGAGCTGATGGGATTTCCATAAACAAAAAACAGAAGCCCGCTTCCCGCAGATATCTGTCCTTCGGGAAGCGAGCCTCTGTCTGATTTTAATTTCTTTATACCCGGGAACCGTACAATGGCTCTACAGTCCTGCACTAATCTTCTGACGGGCAATTTTATGCTTTTCCACATATCCGGTCAGTATCAGGGTGAGGGCTCCGTCTCCGGTTACATTGCAGGCTGTTCCGAAGCTGTCCTGAAGGGCAAAGATAGTCAGCATCAGGGCAGTTCCCATCTCGTCGAAGCCGAGGACGCCTGTGATAAGTCCCAGGGATGCCATAACCGTTCCTCCAGGAACACCGGGTGCTCCCACGGCAAACACGCCCAGCAGCACACAGAACAGCACCATGGTAGGCAGATCCGGGATCGCTCCGTAGAGAATCTTCGACACAACCATGACGAAGAAAACCTCTGTCAGCACAGAGCCGCACAGGTGGATATTGGCAAACAGCGGGATTCCGAAGTCGACCATGTCATCCCTGAGCGTAGGCTCAGACTTCTTGGCACACTCCAGAGCCACTGCAAGGGTAGCGGCCGAGGACATGGTTCCCACAGCCGTGATATAGGCGGGCCCATAATTGCGAAGTACATTCAGAGGATTCTTTCCTGTATACAGACCGGCAAGTCCATAGAGAAGGGCCAGCCAGATATAGTGACCCACCATAACAATCAGAATCACCTGCACAAACACCGGGAACTGCTTTGTAATGGAACCCTCATAGGCCAGGGAGCAGAAGGTCATGGCAATGTAAAACGGAAGAAGAGGAATAATGATCTTCTTTACAATATCCAGCACAATTCTCTGAAACTCATCGAGCACAGAAGTAATAGTGCCCGCCTTTGTCCAGGTGGCTGCAAGGCCGATGAGCACAGAAAATACCAGCGCGCTCATAACCTCCATAACCGGCGGTATGGAGAGCTGGAACACCACCTCTGGAAGCTCTTTCAGCCCCTCCACATTGGGGTTGATGGACAGCCCGGGAATGATTGCAAATCCTGCTGCCATGGAAAACAGGGCTGCTCCCAGGGAGGATGCATAGGCCGCCAGAAGAGCGATTCCCAGCATCCTGGAGGCGTTGCTGCCCAGCTTTGTGATGGACGGGGCAATAAACCCGATAATAATGAGGGGGACACAGAAATTGATAAACTGTCCCATAATGTAGTTCAGCGTGACAACCAGATTCATCAGCCCTTCATTTGCATAGAGGCCGATGAGAATACCTGCCGCCACTCCCAGAAGGAGGCGAAACGGCAGACTGCCAGTCAGTTTTTTCATAAAAAATCTCCTTTCCTACCCGCATTCCCTCTCTCCGGCCGCCGTGTTCTGAGGTTTGAAAACAGGGTTCTGAACTCAGCCAGGGCTGCCGGAGCGGGAATGCATCTTTCCCTTATATAAATTATGCACCGCTTCTGTCTGCGAAACAATTATAACAGAAATTTTTATCTTTTCCATCTTTGTTTTTATTTCCAGAAATATTTTCCAGCCAGATGAAATAAACTGGAGATATGCGTATTTAAGTCCTGATCCCAGACTGCAGTCCTCCAGCTCCTGATAACAGGAACCCGGCGCAGTGCGATCCCCGCGGAGCATTTTTATATAACAGGGAACGAAGTTTCCTGTTATATAAAATAAAGACAGCCCTCTCGCCCCGTATCGGGCAAAAGCGGCTGTCCTTCAGGCAGGTCTTCTTTCCCTGCTATCTTCTGTTATTTTCTGTTATATCCTGCTATTTTCCGTTTTCTTCTGTTTTCTCCGCTCTTCTTCCAGGCTTCGCTCTCCCGGCTATATGCCTGAAAGCCCGCCCGGCGTATTTTCTTTCTGCAGGCAGAGGCAGCTTTCCACTACTGCTCCTGCCACAGCTTCTGAGGATAATATCCCGAATCCTTCAGTCCCTGGATGGCATCCATCACCATCGGCTTATCCTCTTTATAGGTAACACCGTACCACTTGTCGGCGCTCTTTAAGACTGTCACCTCAGCCTTCCCCTCTTTTAAAAGCTCATCTACCACAAAGGGGAGGAAATACTCGCATTTTTCCGGGTTTACGGGGAGGTTTTTGTCGAGAAATACTGTAAAGCGCCCTTCCAGCTCCTTAAGCATACTCTCTGTAAAGCCCCACATGTTCATGGACACCAGGGTATCTTCAGGAAGGAAGGTCCAGGTAGCTCCTCCGTCCTCTGTGTATTCCGCCCTGTCCCCATGCTTTTCTATCCGTGTGCGCTCGTGAATGTCAGCCAGATGGCCCTTCTCATCTGCCGTGCAGACGCCCCGGGACACATGGCCGTTCTCTGTCAGGGTGTTGTACAGTCTGTAGCCCACCATGGCATACTGGTACTTCTCGTTGTCCCCCTGCTCAGAGAGCTGGCGGTAGATCTCGCGGAAGGCCGTCTTTCCATAGTAGTCGTCTGCGTTGATCACCGCAAATGGGCCGTCTATCACATCTTTGCAGCAGAGGACCGCGTGCCCTGTTCCCCATGGCTTTACACGGTTTTCCGGAACACTGTAGCCCGCCGGAAGGCAGTCTGTCTCCTGGTACACATATTCTACCTGAATGTGCTTCTCCATCCTGTTTCCGATGTGCTCCTTAAATTCCTTCTCAATGGCCTTCTTGATAATGAAGATAACCTTCTCAAAGCCTGCTTCCTTTGCGTCAAAAATGGAAAAGTCGATAATCAGATCTCCGTCGTGATCCACCGGATCGATCTGCTTTAAGCCGCCGTAGCGGCTCCCCATCCCTGCTGCCATAATCACCAGCACCGGTTTCTTATTCATGGTATGCCTCCTCGTTTTGAAACAGCAGGCAGCTGCTTCGCCTGAAAGACAGCTGCCGGCTTTCTTCTGCCCCTTAGTCCTCGTTCTCCTCAGCCTCTGTCAGCGTAAATACCTGGCGCTTTCTTGCCATCTCATCGCTCTCCAGGTACTCGTCGTAGGTGGTGATCTTGTCGATCAGCTTGCCGTTTACGATCTCCATAATGCGGTTGGCTGTGGTCTGGACAATCTGGTGGTCACGGGATGAGAAGATAATCACGCCCGGGAATTTTGTCATTCCGTTGTTCAGCGCAGTGATGGACTCCATGTCCAGGTGGTCTGTAGGCTCGTCAAACATCAGCACGTTTGCACCGGAGATCATCATCTTGGAGAGCATGCAGCGAACCTTCTCTCCTCCTGAGAGAACTCTCACCTTCTTCACGCCGTCGTCTCCGGCAAAGAGCATACGGCCCAGGAAGCCGCGGACATAGGTGACATCCTTCACCGGCGAATACTGTGTCAGCCAGTCTACGATAATGTCGTCATTGTCAAACTCTGCGCTGTTGTCCTTGGGGAAGTAGGCCTGGGTGGTGGTCACGCCCCACTTGTAGCTTCCCTCGTCCGGCTCCATCTCTCCTGCCAGGATTTTAAACAGCACGGTCTTTGCCTGCTCATTGGGGCCTACCAGAGCCACCTTGTCCTCCCGGTTCAGGATAAAGGAAATGTTGTCAAGCACCTTCACTCCGTCGATGGTCTTGGAAAGGTTCTCCACGGTCAGCACCTCATTTCCGATTTCACGCTCCGGGCGGAAATCGATGTATGGGTACTTGCGGCTGGAAGGACGGATCTCGTCCAGCTGGATCTTTTCCAGAGCCTTCTTTCTGGAGGTCGCCTGCTTGGACTTGGAGGCGTTGGCGGAGAAGCGCTGGATGAACTCCTGAAGCTCCTTGATCTTCTCCTCCTTCTTCTTGTTGGCCTCCTTCATCTGCTTGATCATAAGCTGGCTGGACTCATACCAGAAATCATAGTTTCCGGCATAGAGCTGAATCTTGCCGTAGTCAATGTCGGCAATCTGTGTACAGACCTTATTTAAGAAATAACGGTCATGGGAGACCACGATAACGGTATTCTCAAAGTTGATCAGGAACTCCTCCAGCCAGGCGATGGCATCCAGATCCAGGTGGTTTGTCGGCTCGTCCAGAAGAAGGATATCCGGATTTCCGAAAAGGGCCTGGGCCAGAAGCACCTTGACCTTCTGGGCGCCTGTCAGGTCGCCTACCATCTGGTAATGGTACTCTGTCTCAATTCCCAGTCCGTTTAAGAGGTTCGCCGCATCAGACTCGGCCTCCCAGCCGTTCATGGTGGCAAACTCGCCTTCCAGCTCTGCAGCCTTGACTCCGTCCTCCTCCGAGAAGTCCTCCTTCATGTAGATAGCTTCCTTCTCCTTCATGATCTCGTACAGGCGGGCATTTCCCATAATAACCGTGTCGAGAACCGGGTACTTGTCGTACTTGAAGTGATCCTGCTGTAAGAAGGAAAGACGCTGTCCCGGGGTGATAATCACATCTCCGTTTGTAGGCTCCAGCTGTCCGGAAAGGATTTTTAAGAAGGTTGACTTTCCTGCTCCGTTGGCGCCGATCAGGCCGTAGCAGTTGCCCTCCACAAACTTGATGTTTACATCCTCAAACAGTGCTTTCTTCCCTACCCGTAATGTTACATTGCTTGCACTAATCATGTTTTTTCCCTTTCATTTTCCTAATTTGGCTTTTATGGCTTCCTTTGCTGCAATCCACGCCCGGCTGTCATCTGTCTTTGTATCTGCAGCTGCACCTGCAGGCGCCGGGGCGTGTTTCTCTATGTTTAAAAGAGGGGGATTTTTACGTCCCCCTCTGAATTCTGCCTATTCTATTGTACAGGAAAATTTGTATTTTTCAAGTACCTTTTCTCTGATTTTCCCTGATTTTACCTTGCTTTTCGGGGTTTCAGGGGCTATCCTGCTCTGCTTTGCTTTTCGGAACCCGGCAGTGCAGCTTATGGGAGTTCTCTCTGGTACACTGTTGAAGTCCGCCAGCAGACATTGTATAATATCTCTATATATTATCCGAATACTGACGCCGTAATTGATCCTGTAAAAAAGTGTGTACATTTCTGATTCACAGCTCTATTTTTTATGCAGGATTTTCTGCTGCTATTATTTTTGACGGAAGCCGGCAGAGCCTGAACTCTTTGTCAGGATGATCTATCCCGTAAACATTTCGGGCGTGTACGAGACAGGCTATAGTATCGTATATCCGGGCGTCATCTGCCGATAAGTCCGCTCGTCATTATGCCTGTATTCTGTGCTATGAAAATACCGGAAAGCTCCATGGCAGGAGCCGTAAAAGGATAAGGCCAGGTCTTTTTAAATGAGTTATAATTTTGATTAATACAAAGACAGGAGCGGCACAGACAGCGCTGAATTTGAAGTCCTGTCAGACAGGCAGCCTCCCCATAGGGAGCGTGAGGCCAGTCAGGCTGAAATTCAGCCGGCAGGTCTCCCTCCGCTGACCTGCAGTCTGAGCTGTATTGCCGGGCTGTCTGCTCTGCTGTTATTATTATTCATCACTTTATCAACCAGGAGGAAGCAAACATGAAACACTCAGAAAACATTCCAAAAATCAAGGTGGGAATCGTGGCTGTCAGCCGCGACTGCTTTCCCGAATCCCTGTCCGTTTCGCGCAGGGAGGCTCTTGTCAATGCCTACAGGAGCAAATATGATGCCGACGATATCTATGAATGCCCTGTCTGCATCGTGGAAAGCGAGATCCACATGGTTCAGGCCTTAGAGGATATTAAAAAGGCCGGCTGCAGCGCTCTGTGTGTATATCTGGGAAACTTTGGCCCGGAGATCTCCGAAACTCTGCTTGCCAAGCATTTTGACGGGCCCAAGATGTTTATTGCCGCCGCCGAGGAGAGCGGCTCCAATCTGACACAGGGGCGCGGCGATGCCTTCTGCGGAATGTTGAACGCATCCTACAACCTGGCCCTCAGAAATATCAGAGCCTACATACCGGAGTACCCCGTAGGTGACGCGGAGGAATGCGCCGACATGATCCACGAGTTCCTTCCTGTGGCGCGGGCTGTGGCAGCCTTAAAGGAGCTTAAGATTATCAGCTTCGGCCCGAGACCCTTAAACTTCCTGGCCTGCAACGCCCCCATCAAGCAGATCTACAACCTGGGCGTTGAGATCGAGGAAAACTCAGAGCTTGACCTTTTCGAGGCCTTCCACAAGCACGACGGGGATGAGAGAATCCCGCAGATTGTAAAAGAGATGGAAGAAGAGCTGGGAGCCGGCAACAAAAAGCCGGAGATCCTTCACCGTCTGGCCCAGTATGAGCTGACCTTAAAGGACTGGATCCGGGATCATAAGGGCTACCGCAAGTACGTGGCCATTGCCGGAAAATGCTGGCCTGCCTTCCAGACCCAGTTCGGATTTGTGCCCTGCTATGTAAACAGCCGTCTGACCGCCCAGGGAATCCCGGTTTCCTGTGAGGTTGACATTTACGGCGCTCTCAGCGAGTTCATCGGCACAGTGATCAGCCAGGATGCGGTAACACTTCTGGACATTAACAATACGGTTCCGAAGGATCTCTTCGAGGAGGACATCAAGGGCAGATTCCCCTATACCTTAAAGGATACGTTCATGGGCTTCCACTGCGGCAATACCGCCTCTGAAAAGCTGTCCTTCTGCGAGATGAAGTACCAGATGATCATGGCCCGCTCCCTTCCCGAGGAGGTGACGCAGGGAACTCTGGAGGGAGACATCGCTCCCGGAGAGATTACCTTCTACCGCCTTCAGAGCACGGCAGACAATCAGCTTCGTGCCTACATCGCAGAGGGCGAGGTACTCCCTGTGGCGACGCGATCCTTTGGCTCCATCGGAATCTTTGCCATCCCCGAGATGGGGCGCTTCTACCGCCATGTGCTGATTGAGAAAAACTTCCCTCACCACGGGGCCGTTGCCTTCGGGCGCTTCGGAAGAGAGCTCTTCGAGGTATTCAAATATCTGGGCGTGCCGGTGGAGGAGATCGGCTACAATCAGCCGAAGGGCGTCCGTTATCCGACGGAAAACCCCTTTGGACGGATGGAATAGGGAAGACCTATTGTTTATGAATGTTTTGAATTAATTAGGAATCATTTTGAATGTTTTATCTGCAGCCCGGCCGGATTTTCCTGTCCGGGCTGCAGATATATGGGAGGAATTTATGTATTTTATAGGAATTGATCTGGGAACCTCGGCCGTCAAGCTCCTCTTGATGGACGAGGAAGGAACTGTATGGAACACGGTAACAGAGGAATATCCCATCTGTTTTCCGAAACCGGGCTGGTCAGAGCAGAACCCTTCCGACTGGTTTGAAAAGACCATGGCCGGTTTAAAGAAGCTGACGCAGGGAATTGACAGGTCACAGATCCGGGCAGTCAGCTATTCCGGACAGATGCATGGACTGGTGGCCCTTGACGAGGAAGATCGGGTGATCCGGCCGGCCATCCTGTGGAATGACGGGAGAACCGGCCGTGAGACAGACTGGCTGAATCAGGAGATAGGGAAGGAATGGCTGTCCGAGCAGACGGCCAATATCGCCTTTGCAGGCTTTACCGCCCCGAAAATCCTGTGGATGCAGCACCATGAACCTGAATTGTTCAGACGGATCCGCAAAATCATGCTTCCGAAAGATTATGTAAACTATCGTCTGACGGGACAGTTCTGCACGGACTATTCAGACGCTGCCGGAACCCTTCTTCTGGACGTAAGAAACAGGTGCTGGTCAGAGGAAATGCTCCGTCTGTGCGGCATCAGCGAATCTGTCCTGCCCCGTCTCTGTGAGAGCTTTGAGCAGACAGGAACTCTGCTCCCTGAAATCGCAGCAGAACTGGGCTTTCCAGACACAGTCTTCGCTGCTGCCGGAGCCTCTGACAATGCGGCAGCCGCTGTGGGAAACGGGATTATCGGCACAGGCGCAGAGGGAACCGGAGAGGGAACAGGCCACAGCCCGGCTGCTGCCGGCGGATGCAGCCTGTCTCTTGGAACCAGCGGGACCATTCTCATTCCCTCCAGCCAGTTTTGTCCGGTCCCCTCCAATGCCCTTCACGTCTTTTCCCATGCCGACGGGGGCTGGTACATGATGGGCTGCATGCTCAGCGCCGCCTCCTGCTGGAAGTGGTGGACAGAGCAGGTCCTGCACACCAGCGACAATGACACAGAACAGGCTCAGATAGAGTCCCTGGGCCATAACAGGGTTTTCTATCTTCCCTACCTGATGGGAGAGCGATCCCCCCACAATGATC
Organism: Clostridium sp. AM29-11AC; assembly: GCF_003480545.1. Taxonomy (NCBI): domain Bacteria; kingdom Bacillati; phylum Bacillota; class Clostridia; order Eubacteriales; family Clostridiaceae; genus Clostridium; species Clostridium sp. AM29-11AC. The sequence continues at coordinate 159,868 of NZ_QUJI01000003.1, read as the reverse complement.
CGAACGCCAGGGCCGCCTTTATCGGAATGGATGCCTCCACCACCAGGGCAGACATGAACCAGGCCGTTTTGGAGGGCGTCCTCTACGGCCTGCGGGATTCCCTGGAAATCGCCAGGGCTCAGAAGAACGCGCCGTCCTTTGCCCGCATCTGCGGAGGCGGCGCCAAGTCTCCTCTCTGGAAGAAACTGGCTGCCAATATCCTGGGCCTTCCGGTGGAAGTGCCGGCCAACGAGGAGGGGCCTGCCTTCGGCGCAGCCATCCTGGCCGCAGTTGCAGGCGGTGCCTTTCCATCTGTTCCTGCAGCCGTGGAGAAGCTCTGCAGGGTAAAGGAGACGGTACTCCCCGAAAAACCTCTTGTGAAAGCCTATGAGGAGGGATATGAAACATTCCGGCTTCTCTATCCGGCCTTAAAGAAGGTATTCGAAAAATAGTGCGGCAGAAGAAAATTGATTTTCTACAGCGCTGTCCCCTTCTTTGGCACATAGAAGGACTTCATATCAGCGCCCTCCAGCCTTAAAAGCTCCGTCTTTGCCTGGATTCCGCCGCCAAACCCCGTCAGGTTTCCGCCGGAGCCCACCACGCGGTGGCAGGGAATGATAATGCCGATGGGATTATGTCCTACTGCCCCTCCCACCGCCTGGGCGGACATGCGCTTAAGCCCTTTCTTCTCTGCCACTGCCCCGGCAATGGCTCCGTAGGTGACGGTCTTGCCGTATGGGATTTTCAGAAGCTCCTCCCACACCAGGCGGCGGAATTCACTTCCCTCCGGTGCAAGGGGCGGAGTAAAATCAGGGGTTTGGCCGGAAAAGTAGAGATCCAGCCACCGAAACGCCTCTGCCAGAACGCCGGAGGGCTCCTGAACCACAGTGATCCGGGTTCCCTTTTCAGGGATTCTGGGATACCGCTCCCTTTCAAAGGCAAGGCTTTTCAGGGCATCGTAACTGGCTGTCAGCGTGAGGAGTCCCACCGGAGAGGGATACACTGCCCGGTACTCTGTGCTTATCTGCTCTGCTTTTGTCTGGTGTTCTTTCATCTGGTTCGCATTCACCTTCTCTGTGACCGCCCTGTCCTTTTTGTTCCCGTTCTTCTCAGACATCTTTATAAACCTCCGTTCTTCTGTGACGCTCCATTCTCCTGTGATCCTGGCCGGGTATTCTGCCCCATTTTCTCTCTCGCCTCTGTTTCGTTGTGCGCAGCTGCCTCCATTCCCGCCTGTTTTCATCCCTGCTCGAAACTGAAGCCATAAATCTGCGCTCTCTGCCATATATTATAATAAATTTCCTGCAGAAAAGAAAGCCGGACAGCCGGACTGGAACAGTCCCTTCCAGGATCCCCGGGGGACTGACCAGTTCCGCTCTGGCTGCCATTTTGCAGCGCATCTGTAAAGGACACAGACCATGAATTCTAAAAAATCTCCCTCCTCCTTTTCGCCTCTGGCCGCGGCAGTCTTCACCCTCTTTCCGCTCTTATGGGGCTTTCTGTCCTCTCGGGCCTCCGGGGACATCCTCTCGGTGTACGCCTCTCTCCATCAGCCTCCCTTGAGCCCTCCCGGGGCCGTCTTCCCTGTGGTATGGACCCTCTTATATCTTCTCATGGGTTTTGGCTTTTATCTGGTCATCCGTGAGGGGATCAAAAAAGGGGCAGACCTGAGACCTGCCTCTGCTTCCTACCTGTTTCAGCTCCTTTTGAACCTTCTCTGGCCCATCGTCTTTTTCCGTCTCGGGCTTCGCTTCGGGGGAACGGTTCTGGCTGTTCTTCTGGCAGCGGCCGTACTCCAGATGATCCGGGAATTTGGAAGCATCAGCAGGAGAGCTGCCCTCCTTCAGCTTCCCTATCTTCTCTGGTGTCTGTTCGCCTCCTATTTAAGCGCCGGCACTGCAGTCTTAAATCTGGGCTGGATTTGAGGTTCTGTTAAACGTCCAGGCATAGCTGCATTTCCGCTGAAAAGCTGCAGCTGTGCCTGCCTCTCTTTTTCTTAATCACCTCTGTATCAGAAATTTTGAGATTTCTCATCTGACCCATAATTTTCCAGACGGGCGGTTCAGAGCTTTTTCTTTTTTTCCATGTTGAGATCTCCATGCTCTTTCACATAGGGAATGGAGCCCAGCTTTTTATCATAACCTCTTCCCGAGGCAAAGTATTCAAAGCCAAGTCTCTTTTCATTTCCTCTTGTCCTGTCGTAATACACGGACAAAAGACCTGCGATAATCTTCTGAAATCCCAGATAATTTTCATGTTCTCTGTGCTCAAAGAGGAAATAATCCGCCTGTTTTTTTGTCTTTTTTCCGGGCTGCTCTCTTTTAGGGCCGGATTTGCAGACAGACCACCGGCTCAGCACTCCTATGTATCCGGGAAACCAGTCATAACGGTTTTTTCCTTCCTGACAGAATATCCTGTCCAGACTGGCAAACACTTTTTCTCCCTGGCGCGCCGCTGTATCACTTTCCTTTGTATCCATGGCAGCCAGCGCTAAAAAGGGGCCCTTAACCTCCTGATCCAAAGCATTTTTCCCCGTGCACAGTCTCCCCGCCTGTTTAAGAGCATTGATCTCCTGCTCAAGCTGAGAAAAGTACAGATTCTTTTTTACTGAAATTACGCCGATAACTCCTTCCGGCGGAACAATCGCATGATCTCCCATTCTCAGAAATACAGGATAGGATGCAGAATCAAAGATAATCAGATCCAGCTGGGAGGAGTGAGCATCCCTGTCCCCTGCCCGCTCCTTTTTCCCGCTCCCGGTCTTGACCGCAGGCCGAAGGATGAAACCAGTCATCACCTCCAGACCTGCCGGAAGAAATTTCTGAATATAACTTTTGAGCAGCGCTTCCACATACATCCCGTCTTCACCGGTGTGAGCGGCCCCTTCCCTCCCATCTGCAGGTATGAGAACCTGAAACTGCCTGTAAGTTTTAAGCATCGCTTCCGCCTCGTTTTCTACGAAGGTTCTGATCCTTGTCCCGTCCATTCACTTCTCCTCTGTTTCATATAAGTTTTCAGGGATTCCCCTCTCTACTCAATGTGGAACCACCATCTCTGGCACTGGTCGATGAGTTTTTCCAGATTCCTGATCTTTCCCTGCAGGGCTCTCTGGGAAGAACCCTGTCCATTTTCCCCTTTCAGGAAGGTGATCAGAAAGGCTCTGTAGCCGCACAGATAATTGATCAGAGATTTTTTATTGCTGAACCTGGTAACAGAGCCATCTGGAAACATTAAATTCACGTTATCGATCACTCTGGGATCTCTCAGCTTTTTTATGTCTGCCTCATAGGGGCAGCCGTCCAGCTCCCTCCTTGCATCGAAATAAGCGAGAATCCTGTTAATCTCTCTCAGCCGTTTTCTGGAAGGCCTGACAGAACAGCCATTTTCCTCTCCTCCCACCACAAACCCTGACAATGAAATCTCACCTTCTGCCATATAGGTTTTCTTTTCATTGAGAGAAAAACCATTTTCTTTGAGGATATGCTTGATCATCCTGTACACGAACAAATCCCTTCTGAAGTCCAGATAGTCACTGGAAAACATCATATCATCTGCGTATCTGGTATAGATCAGATCCTCCTGATAAAATTTTTTTCCTTCCCTGACCTTCCTCACAGACTGGCAGTACTTTAAAATACGCTGATCGATCCTTCTGAAAACAATATTTGACACAGCAGGGGAAGTGACAGCTCCCTGGGGGAGTTTCCCATTAAAAGTCGTAATCTCCCCGATATTTTCTCTGATTTTCTCATCCTGGACAAATTCCTCCAGGCTTTTTATCACCTGTTCTTCTGTCACATGATCGAAAAAGCGGCGTATATCCAGACGCATATGGAACTTCTTTCCGCAGTGAGGTCTCAGGTAATCCTGGTAGCTCAGCCCCCTGACAAAACCTGCCGCTGCCTTGGAAAGCGGAATTTTCGCAAGCAGATTTCTGTTCAGATTGTTCTGAAGCTGATATAATCCGCTGGTCTTGTCCACCTGGCAGATAGTCCTCTCTTTTCCCCTGTCTCTGATGTCAAAGACGATATAGCTGTTTTCCTTTTCTGCCAGACTGTTCTCAATAAACAGCTGGCTCTTTCGCAGGATCCTTTCGCAGTAATAATCCCATCCATAAATCTTCTTCATCTGCATCGCTCCGAACGGGCACCGTCTTGAAAATTCGCAAGGTGTTTAATAATTCCCCGCCATCCTTCCCATTTTCTGCCGGTACCCCAGTCAGAAAGTGGCTCTCTCACCCTGGTCTGTGGAACTGTCGCTCCCTCAGGGTCTGTCTCTCTGCTAGTATTGAGATCAGGTTGCTGCCCGTTCTATGATTTTTTCTACTATGTTTCTCTGTTTTCCGCTTCTGAATGCCAAACCTCATCCGAAAAGCTCTGGCTCCTCCAGCCTATTCCTGGCTCATCCCGCATACCATATGCATCAGTTCTCCTAACTCCGGGAAATCTCTCTCAAAGGTCTTTCTGAAAAACTCCCTCCTTCCTTCTTTTTCCATCTTTCTGAAAAATTCTCTCTGCTCCTGCGGACCAGAATCCTCAAAGCCTGCCAGCCGGCAGAAATAAAAGCAGAGCCAGTCGGCTGCCCAGGAGGTCTTCGAGATCAGATTTCTCTCCATCAGCCTTTTCAGCTCCTCGTCCATGGCCGGATTTTCCTTTTTAATCCCCCGGTAATTCATTCCATAGTCGCACTCCCCTCCCAGCAGGAGACGCACGAAGGTGAGCCTCTCTCCCTCCCCCGGAAGGCCCCTGTAAAACGGAATGATATTGTGATAGCACACCGGAAAACGCTTCTCCAAAAACTGCAGGAACAGAGGAAGATTTTCCGCTGTCACCAGCATTCCCTCAATCGTTGTGCGGGCAATAAAAATCCCGTATTCTTTAAAATATTCCTGAATCAGACTGACAAACTCCTGATAGTTTTCATCCTCTGCAAGATAGAACGGCTTTATGTAATGAAACCGGCATTTTTCCGCCATTCGGTATATGCGGTTTCTTCTTGCCGCCAGGGTAGCCCTGGACGAGGAGCGGGATTCTGTTTTCTTATAGAAAAAATAATTTTCCCCTGTCCTGCACATATGAAAGTATTTTTTCTTCAGCTTCTCCGGATAGGTGTAAACCTTATCCAGATCCATGAGAATGGTTACCGGTATGCGGTATCCCCTGTTTTTTGGGGAAACGATGCGGTACACCACGTCGTCACTCATGCCTTTGATCAGCTCTGCCTGCCCCAGCAGAGGATAAAGCTCCTTTAAAAACCGGCTTTGAAATACCTCCAGCTCCGTTTCTCCTTCCACCAGAAACAGGGCCCTGGCGAAGTATGCACTGGCATGCTGATCCGTGATAAAATAGCGCTCCCTCATTTCACTGTCCTGCCGGAACATCTGAAAACGGGAGATTTTCGTCTCCTCCCCTCTTCGGTAGACCTGATAGAGCTGGTTCTCTCCCCCCTCCTGCACCAGAATATTTCTGATCAGTCTGGCCGAATGGGTGGCCAGCAAAACTCTCACATCATACCTGCACTGGCTGAAAATTTCCGCCAGTTCATCGATCATGTGACTGTGAAGGGAGATTTCAGGCTCATCCAGTATCACTAAAGGTTCCTTCATCTTCGTTTCCGCCATCAGCCTCAGGATATGGAAAAGCAGATTCGTAAAATTAAACGCATTGGTGCCATTGGAAAACTCCGCCAGGCTGCTCTCGTCAAACTGATATCTTTCCCCGGACAGATACAGTTTAGACAGGGCCACTGCAAACTCTTTTCTGGAGTAGGGCTCAATTTTAATGTTCTTCCGCTCCAGCCCGCCCTGTATCCGATCCAGCCGGCTTTTCATCTGTCCGCTTACCTCTCCAATGGCATTTACCAGCTCCTGGCGAAGTTCTTTCTCCACCGTATTTTCCGGCTTTACAAGATCACCCACCAGCCTCCAGAGTACTTCCCAGTTCACCAGATCGATCTGTCTCGCATCCACAAAATAGAGGGGAAAGAGGCCTGCTATCAGCTTTCTGGTATCGGCATCATGGCTCCAGCGCACAGGCATATCCCGGATCTTTATCATCCGCACAGTCATCATATCCTCTGCAGAAATTCCCAGAATCTTTTCATAGTAGCTGGCATACCTTGTTTCCTCATTTCTCAGGTTGACCCGGGCGTACTGCTTCAGCCGGCCCAGATCGTAGGTCAGGGCAATTTCTACACGGTTATTCAGACGGTTGTTGTGGTCGAAAATCTCATCCGACTCGGAGCGGGAGATAAGATTATCATAAAAGTACCTGACAGCGGAGAGGATATTGCTCTTTCCTGTTCCGTTTTCCCCTAAAAGAGCTGTGACACCGTTCAGGCGGAATACGCAGCTGCTGATAGACTTATAATTTTTAATTGAAATCTCAACTAAAGACACGGCATGCCTTCTTTCCTGTGTAAAATCTGCGCATAAAATCAGTTAAAGCAAGGTGATTTTCTGTCTTTTCTTTTTCTGTATCACAAACTCAGCATTTTGATTTTATTCTACAAAAAAATACCAGAAAATTCAACCATTTTCATCATGCCGTGTCTGATGATGTTATGTCATAAGAAAGAATCCTGCTTTGCAGGATTCTCCGCCTGCGGCGGGTCGCAAAAGCGACATTTGCCTCCCCCGGAAAAATTAATGGCAGATACGGTTTTCATCGTATCCGAAATTCATGTAATGTTCGTAGTAAGCAGGCAAGTTGTCTCCAAAGGCCTGCACCAGATCTGCATTATTTTCTTTGTATACGCTTATATTAAAGGCTTCTGAGGCCACACGCCCCTCCTTCATTCCTGATGTCAAGAAGTGATTCAGAAGGTCCTCCTGGTTATATCCGAATGCCCCGTACAAATCTTCATTGTGATCGGCATAATATACAGCGTCAAAGATTCTGTCTATATGCTCAGGGACAGCTGGTGTAGCCGGCTCCTGTGCCGGAATACCTGCCCCAGTTCCAGTGCTGCCGGAGCCGGTGCTGCCAGAGCCACTGCTAACGAAGCCGCCGCTGTACGGGCAGACACCGTTTGTATGCAGGTGAGCCGGATGACCGCCGCAGTGATAGTGATAATTTCCCAATCCGCTTTTGTTTTTATTGTCCCTGTGTCCTCCGTATGCGTCGGTGCGCCCGCTGTGGGCCTCCGCCACAATCAGGCCGGAGGTTCCCACAACGGTCTGGGGCGCCCATGTGCATAACGCCAGTGCGGTCAGAAATACTGCTGCTTTTTTCTTTTTCATACTCATTCTCCTTTGTGGTGCATCATTCTGTTCGCTCTCTGATTTCTCATCCTTCCGGTGAGACATACCGGAGAGAAAACCAGAGAGCAGGTATCCTGAGTATATCATTTTTCACAGCCGACTTCTACTGGCTCACTATTAACCATATCAGGGTCTGCTAAGCCTTTTCAGTGCCTTCATTCCGTAATGGCCTGCAAATACGAACAGTTCCATGATTGCAGTCTGTAAATGCTCCCAGCTGATGCTCCATCTGGTGTGTCTGGAAATCCGTCAGCCGGCCCACCTTCAGAATGCCGTTCTCAGCCATGGCAGAGTCCCACATCAGGTTGCCTCGGGCCTGCAGGTCGTTCTGATCGGCAAGTAAGCGTCTCATATTCACAACCGTGTTCCGCATGACTGCCAGTGCCACATCATCAGACACATTATCCTCGTCCGACTGACCAAGGTAAGTTTCCATGGCATGGCTCAGGGTGTCGAATGCCCCGGAAATCACCAGGTTAGCTTAAAATATCGTCATTTTTCTATCCTTCTTAAATGTCTGCCCGTAAACCCCAGGCGAGCGTGTGCCTTATCAGCGCGGTTTATGCCGGCTCTGTTTCCCTAGGTTTTTCCCTCCTCCTGCTTTACAACCCCATACAGCATAATATCGAGAATTTTAGAAACATTCACTTCGTGATCCTCCATCAATGCGTGCATATCTTTTTTTCCATAATATTTACTCTGAAAATAGCCATTAAACATCTCGAAAAATATCATAAAATACTCCATGGCCGTGTCGGCTGTGATTCCCTCCCTAAGGTGTACCTCCTGCAGAAGCGCCCTGAAATAGTCTGTATAAAATTTATCATACCCCTGTCTGAGTACACCGATTTCCCTGCGCAGGTGCTCCGGCGGCTGGAGAACTGTGTTAAAAAATATGTTGCAGTAATACGGATTTTCCTGAAAAAACTTTTGCCGCATGTTCAGGAGATTCTGTATATTTTCCCCCATACTTCCGGCTTTCGATTCCATGCGCCGGAAATATGCGGTCATCTCGCAAAAGCATTTTTCTACGCACTTTAAATATAATTCATCTTTATTCTTAAAGTTATGATATACCAGCCCCTTGGAGATCTGGTTCTCATTGCAGAGTGTCGTCAGGGAAGCGCTGTCATAACTCTTTGTCCCGAATTCTGCTATTGCGGCAGACAGGATTCTCTCGTAAGTGCGTCTCGTCTTCTCCTCTTTTCTCATGTCTGCACCCCTCTATTCTTATTATTAACCATGTGGTCAATAATAGTTTATGCCAAACAGACCCCATAGTCAATCCCCTGTTCTTTACTTGCCCCCTTACATATCATTTCCCATATTTTTTGAAATGCTCCGCTTCATAGTATTAAACAGGAGGACGCATACAATGATTGTTAAAATATCAGCCGCCGGCTGAGAGAAGTATATCCCTTTCACTCCCAGCATGCCCGGCAGTATCAGGATAAAGGGCACGTAAAACAGACACTGGCGGATAAGCGACAGAAACAGCCCCATCCGCGGGGAGCCGATTGTCTGAAATGTAATAGTCATCATGTAGCACAGGCCAAATGCCGGATATAGAGCCACCTGTGAAATCAGCAGCCATTTCCCGTAGTCAACGACCAATGGATTTCTGTTAAACAGCAGAATCAGAGGCTTCGCCAGCACAATATAGAATATTGCCACCGCAACAGTTAAAACCAGGGAACCCTGCAGAGCAAACCTTGCCGACTGTCTGAACCGTTCCCTGTTTTTTGCGCCAAAGGCATAGGAGGCCACCGGCTGATATCCCTGCATAAATCCCATAATCACATAACATCCAATCAAAACCAGCCTCTGGACAACGCCGTACGCTGCAATAATCAAATCGGAATCCGGAAGGGTTTTTGCCGCTATATTAGTCAGAGAGGCAGCAACTGCCAGGCATATCTGAATAACTGCCGTGGGGATTCCTATTGAGACAACCTCCCATATCAGGCCTGCTGAAATTTTGAAGTATTTCGGTTTAAGCTGAATCACAGAAAAGCCGCCCACATAAAAAATCACTAGAATGACAAAGGTAACACACTGTGAAACGGTAGTTGCAAGAGACGCGCCCTCGACACCCATATTGAGTCCCCACGAAAACATAAATATGGGATCCAGGATTACGTTCAGCGCAGCTCCAGTAATAACAGCAATGGATGAAACTTTCACAGAGGATTCCGCTCTCGCCGCACAGTTAAGGCTCTGCGCCGGCAGATTAAAAAGAGCCGCAATAAACATCCAGAACGCATAGTCCCTGGCCTGAGGAAGCACAGCATCAGATGCGCCGAAGGCCCGCAGCAGCACTTCCATGAAAATAAGACCTGTTATACACAATCCGGCACCAATCATCATGGAAAATCCCACAATCGTCGTAACCGTGCGGCTGGCTGCCTCTCTGTCGTTGGCTCCCAGCTGCCTGCCCGCCAGAACACCGGCCCTGCAGCAAAAATATTCTCTATAGAGACCATAATGAGGAGCAGCGGCAGAGTCACTCCCACTGCTGCAAGGGCAGTGTCGCTGCCCAGCATACCGATATACACCGTATCAACAATGTTATAGACAGCTTTTGCCAATAATGCCAGTATTGCAGGAACCGCCAAATCGATAATCGCTTTGGAAGGTTTTACAGAAGACAAAATAGATTCTTTTTGGATATTCTTATTTTTCGTCATTTCCCTCACCTACATTTCAAGACAAAACGGTTGTCAAATTTCAGTAATCTTTCTGTGTTCACAGATACCATTGACGGCTGAAAGGAAAGCGCTTTATTGACCGATCGGTCTATAAATGTATATTATCACTTATAGACCATACGGTCAATATTATATTCAGTATTATGTTTATATTTTGGGATTATTCCAAAAGATGTGATTTGTGATTTCAGAAAGATGTCTCGGCAGAAGCCAGCTGACATCCAGAGTTTCTGGACAGCTTTTGTCTCTGATAAAGCTGAATATTTCATATTAAGTATGGCTGTTTCGCCTGCGGCGGGCCTCTTTACCGGAAAATGCTGCTCCGCCGGTGACTTTCCGGACAGAATCGTTCAGTCACGGACAGCCCGGCGGATGACAGGTTTCGTTGATTACCGTTCGGCCTGAGTCAATAGGGCGGCGGTTTCCACATGGCTCGATACGTTCATTTTGATGTCAGATAGTTCGTCTGTTAGCGGAAACATATCCACATAGGTGAATAAGAACATATCAACTGGATTTTTCCTTCGCTTCGAGCCTGTCAGTAAATGGGAACACGTCAACTATAACATCTTTTCCTTATTATATACCAAACAGAGGGATTGCGCCATCGCTTCAACCTAGCTGCAGCGCCGAGTGCATGACATTTTCATCGTCTCAACCTATCTCTCTTCAGTATTGTACGATGGCTCGATGTTCCTGCTGATTTTGATACAAAAGGAAAAGCCCTCTCCGGGGCAAATGCCACTGAAAAAGGCTTGAAATAAGGGCTTCCGAGGTTATGCACTGACTTTGGAAGCCCTATTTTTATGTGTTCAGTTTTGTCTCCACCGTTCAGCAGTATGACGAGGTGTCAGTCTTGCGGTATAACGGTTTTGAAATAATTAAAATGTGGAGCAAAATTAAAAGGTTGTCATCCCCTGTTTTTCGTCAATCAATAAATAACATTTTACATAGACGCTGAATCATCATCCAAAATATGGGTACTAACAACTTGACTTCCGGCGTACATGAGATACTTCACACCGCTTGCCACAGCCATCTCCTCGGCGGCTGCCTGTTTTGCCTTAACCACGGTGTCATCAATCTTGTTGTCTCCCTTGACCTCGATAAGCTGATAGGAACCGTCCATCATCTTTGCGAGGAAGTCAGGATAGTACTGACGGATTCTGCCTGATTCTGGATCGTAGTAGTGCACGGAAAGATCGCCCTGGTTGGAAGTAAACATTCCCGTGAAATAGACTTCTGCGACCTTGCCGCTCGTGATGTACTGCATAAAGCATTCCTTCTCCGGGATGGAATCGAAGCAGTAAGTGTCGGCGTGGAAGCTCTTCTTAAGCTGCTCCAGCGTAAAGCCCGGATAGCGATTGGTAAGCACGAGGTCATCCTTTGCGGAGAATTCGTAGTAACCGGCATCCTTTGGTTCACGCAGCAGTACCAGTTCCTTATCCTCGGTCTTCAGTTCCGAGGTAATATCAAAGAGCGCATGGAACACAGTCGGGATGACGTAGTCATCCAAGACAGAGTTATAACGATTGACCGCATCAAGAACCGTGTCGATTCCATCCACTGATTCTCGGAGAATTCTCGCGGCAAGGATACAGGAAATATTCAGATAACGAGCCACTTCTCCTGCGAGGGAAAATTCGCTGAACTTCATATTATCCTGGAGATAGTCAATATTCTTTTCTTTGACAGTGGTATCACGAGCAAGGCTGTCACGTTCGTACATGATGCTGGCATACTTGGAGAGGTCAGCGTCTACCAACTTGAAGTCCACGGGCTCGGAGTATTCCTTTTCGTGGAGAGTATACTCGTGCCACACACGCTTGAGTGTAATTGTCCTTGGCGGCGGTAGAACACGCACCTGGTATTTGTGGCGGTCAGCATTGGACGGATTCTTGATGTCCTTGATCTCCATGTTGAAGTTCTTATGAAGCTCATCGTCCAAGGTATCGTAGTTCTCTTTGGAGAGAAATACTGTGGCCGTCAAACGCTCGTCCGTTATAGCACGGAGGCAGCGCATTGTTGCCTGGAGAACGAATATCTTTGACTTCGGGCTGCGGAAAAGAGCTACAGCAAACAGAGACCGACAGTTCCAGCCCTCCTTACCTTTTTCAACGAGGATAATAAACTGCTTCTCGTTTCCTTCCGTTCCAGGAACATCAAGGTTATTGAAGTCTCTGATGTCATCGTTCTTTGTGTACTTTGCATCGCCGACATTCAGGAGAATCTTCGATGCTGGAATACCGAGGTTAGCGAGTATCCTCTCAAGCGCAGGCTTGACCTCTATGGCCGCTTCCTCAACGCCTGCCGCATAGATAGCAAGTTTCGGATTCAGACCTTCATAGGTCTTCCCGCCGTAGCGCTCCCAAAACGTGGTTACCGCAGCTTTGAGGAATTCATCACTTTTAACGTTCTCAAAACCGAGCGGGTCAGCATCTTTCAAGAAACCATTCCAGATGGATTCACGCAGACCGTAAGCATATACCACTTCCGGCAGAAGCTGGTTCTTTACATATGGCGTACCCGTATAGTTATAGCAAGCCACGATAGAGGTATTCGCTGCGAGCAGATTGATAGTATCACGAAGGCTTGTCTTATTCGCTCCGCTCGACCGGATCTGCTTTTCGAGATCTGCACCGAAGAGGTGGTGCGCCTCATCGACATACACGCCGAGCTGCGGAAGACGACAGAGTTTTTTGAAACGCTGGTTATCCATCAGCGTGGTATCATCCCAGGCATCGTCCTCGTCATCATCTCCGCCGTAGACCGCAGAGAGAAGGGAGCTAGAACCACTGAATAAAGTTTCAGCAGCAGATACCTCTTTACGCTTTTTCTTTACAATGATTTTCTGCGTGTTCGAGATGATGATGTTGAAATCGGAATCATCAATTGTATGCAGAATTGTTCCTGTCTCATCTAAAAAGTGAAACTTGATGTTGGAATCAAGCACACGGGCATACTCCGGCGGAACGACCTTTGTTTTGTCGAAAGTCATGATTTCACGGAGCGATTGGAGTACGGTTTTGTCCGGCGCAAACACGAGGGCGTTGTGGCAAAAACGCTTGTCCCTCGGATACTTCTTCGCAAGCAGAAACTCGTAGAAGATGCAGGTCGCCATAAGGATGGTTTTGCCAAGTCCCATTGTGAGTGCATAGATGTAGTTCGGGTAGTCCTCGCGGTATTTCTCCATTTGCTTGAAAAGCGTGTCGGTCTGCTTCTCGGTAGGAGCGTCAAAGAGACGAATCTGACCGCCTTTGTCGATGGCATAGTAAGATGCATCGGAGAAGCGATCTCTTTTGTGACGCCAGTCATCGAACATCTCATAGATCTGCTTGTTGTTCATGAATTCCTTCACAAAAACATACATTTCCAGTGCCTCAAACTGCGGTTTGCGCAGAAAGGCATGAGGATTCTCCTCGCTGTCGTTGTAGGCGAGGAACTTCCTTGTGAGGTCATTGTAACGGGAACGAATCTTTCCACGGTTTGTGCTGTAGTAGTACCACAGTTGTTGACTAAAGGAAAAATTCGGGTCAAACTTATCTGCCATTTAACGCACCTCCACTTCCAGCGACTCGGAGAGCAGGTCGGTAATCTTGACTTTAATCGTGCCAGAACCTTCTGGGATATCGTAGATGCCCTTTACCATCTCATTCTTGCCGGGGATATCTGTCACGGCCGGCTGCATGACTACGCCATCATAGTTCCAGTCAATCATGATGGAGTCGACCAGCTGATGCCAGTCCTCCACGTATTCTTTCTGGAGGGAGAGCTTCTGCATCAGGTTCATCGGGTAGAAGGCGCGAACAACCAGCTTATCACCCTCACGAACGATTTCTGCCTCGGAGTCACGCTTGAGCTGTAGGTCTTTCTTGTCACGCAGAATATCTACTATCTGGACATCCACCTTGTAGTCGGACAGCTCCTGCTCCAGCGCACCCTTCAGGTCAGGCTCGTGTCCCATGCAGACGATGGTGATACGCTCCACTGGTTGATTCGGATTCTCCTCCTTGCGTTTTTCGTATGTCTTGTACGGAAGGTTTGCAAGGAGTTCCTTCAAGTCAGCTTTGGTTGCAATACGGTTGACCGGCATAATTTTAACCATTCTGCCATCAAGTTCTCCGTCCCAGACATCGCCCTGCGGGAACGGTTGGATTTCCAAAGCGGAAATCAGGAGGTCGCGGGCTTCTACGGGATTGCGGAAGAAATCGTAGTTATTCACGTTGTAGACCTCAAAGCCCGTGTACTTCACGTCCTTCTCCAAAGCTGAGGTGTCCATTCCCTTTGCCTTAAAGAAGTCGATAACCTTGCTGCGTTCTTCGGCACTCAGTTCGGTGTCTCCACCTGAACTTGCTGCGGCGAGGTAAGGGGCAGACTCCTCCGCAACCATGGAAAGCTGCGGTTGGATCATCTCATAGGTCACAGGCTTATGTTCTGGTTCCAGTTCCTTTGCAACGGCAAGTAACCGCTTTGTAGTCGTCTGAATGGCCCCCAGATTGATGTCTGCGCCGATGAAGCGTCTGCCGAGCTTCATAGCTACAGCTTGAGTGGTACCACTGCCCATAAAGCAGTCGAAAACGATATCCCCAGGATTTGAAGATGCAAGAATTATCCTTTCAAGCAATTTTTCTGGCTTTTGCGTTGGATATCCAACGGGTTCAACTTTATCCGCAGGTTGTAACATGGAAATTTTCCAAACGTCATCTATCCGTTTTTCATATGACATTTTATACATGACATTACCATCTTCGTCACGTGCATTTATTGCTTTTCCATCGACAAACTTGCGAACAAGCTGCTTGACTGGCTTATCTCTTTTTTCATATTGTGTATTGAAGATATATCCTGGCCCTTTAGCATATAGGAGAATTCTATCTGTGGTTCGGGGAAAACAAGCCGATTTAGGTGCCATTTTATTATAGTAATACCATGTTATTTCATTGACAAAGTTGTCGGCTCCAAACAACTCATCCATAAGAATTTTAAGGTAGTGCCCTTTATGCCAGTCACAGTGTAAATAGATACAGCCTTTTTCAGAAAGCAATTCTCTCATGATAATCAAACGCTCATACATAAATTGAAGGTATTCGTCATTTGTCCAAATATCGCCATATTGCTTTTCCTCAAAAGTAGAGTTATCCGTTTCTGTTTTCCCTATCCCTTTGATTTCAACTTTTTTCTTATATTCAACACGACTGTCGAATGGGGGGTCAATATAAATCAAGTCGATCTGCCCTCTATATTTTTTTAGCAGATGGCTCATGACCTGGAGATTATCTCCCCAGAAGATCTTATTGATCCAGCCATTCTGTTCCTGGCCATAGGTTTCCCGCAGCTGCGCAGGGTAATACTGCGTGGAACGGTAAGGACGCTTGCCAGTCCAGCGAAGTTCGGGAAATCCCTTGATTGTAGGTCTCTGTTCAAATTCAAACGTAAGCTGCTCATCCATTGTGGTTATCCTCCATTTTATCGTTTCTTGGGTCATATCCGTATTTCTCGGCCACTGCTGTTATCTCGGCAGCTCTGATGGGGATGAGCTGCTGTTCCTTGTATAAATCCCGTCCAAGTAAACCGTGAAGCACGATGTATTTATCTGTTTCAAGCAAATTCGGGTTTTCACTCAAAAAGCCGTTTACACGTTTCAGCATTTCCGGGTCTGTCAGCTGTGCCAAAGTCGAATCAATGTCCATCTCCCCAGCATCGTGCAGTTTCTTAAGGCTGCTCAACATTCCCAACCAATGATATAGGACTTTTCGTTTTTCGGCGTCAGCCTCTTCCTGCGTCATCTTCGTACCGGCTTTCGGCTGTTTTACGGCAATGTCCGTACTTGCCTTTGCTTTTGCAAGGACTGCATCCGCTTTCAGTTCCTTTGAGGTAAGCGCCTCCTTTGTGCGATGGTAGAACGGTACAATATGTTCATGCCATACATTCGGAAGCACCTCATAAAAGAATTTGTCAACAGCCCAATCGATAATGATATCACTGGTCTCCATCACCGTGTCCCGAGCGGTATCCTTGAGATAATCTTCAATGGAGGATCTTCTTCCGGTGGGAGTGGCTGGTGGCACAGAGGTTCTTTGCTGAACTGTAAGCGCATCTTCTACATAGTGTTTTAGTTCCCTCAGAACCCTGTGAGGTTTGCGATTCATGAGCCGACCGTACTCATCGATAAAAGCCTCGTCGTCTTTCCATTTTCTAAAAAGCTCATCGTCAGGAATGATGTATATGATGTTGTTTTTCCTTACTCTATGTTCAGCCATGTTATCACTCCCTTCTTATTTGTTTCTGCAGTAAAACCGGAAGTCACACGCACCACAGACCTTTGGATCTTTGGCGCAGCGATGAAAATCCTTCTTCATGATTTTATGCACCGTATCATCGAATACCGCCATTGTGCCCTCCACAGCGGACTTCGTGTATGGATATGTGATAGTTGGTACTCCGCTGTCCTCGCCGGTATAGTACAGGTGCATTTTGCTGACCTTTTGCCCGGTGCGCTCCTCTACGAGGTGAGCGTAGATATGAAGTTGCCGTCGATATTGTTCAAGCTGCTCCCGATCTTTCACCATGTCAGGTTTTCGCTGAGATTTAAAATCCACAATCTCAACGGTATCTCCCTCGCCGCGAATTAAGTCAACCTTTCCCTCAATAATATAGTCAGGCTTGACCAGCGAAACATCGACTTCTGCTTGCTGTATCTGCGACCAGTCACCGTGCTGTCTGTCCACATAGCGTAGCACCTGTTTCAGAGCCGCCTCACGCTGGGGACCGGCGAGGTAAGTATGCTCGGTTTTTGTCAGCGACACATAGTTGAAGTTAAACCATCGGCTCACATTCTCCTCAGTGATTGTCTGTTCCTCATGCCGCAGGGCGGCGCGGTGTATGTCCTCTATCGTTTCATGCACGAGCGTACCGAAGAGCATAGCGTTCGCACGAACGGGCATGAATTCCAGTTCCTTGTAGAACTTATACTGAAGAGCGCAGGTCTCGTAAACCGTGATATGCGATGTGAACGAATAGGTGTTCTTTATGTTCACACCCTTTACCGGCTTGAAATCAAACTCCCTTATATCAAAACCAGGGCTTTCTACGGATTGCAGTTCCCCGTAGATGTCTTTGAAGTAGTTGCTAGGCGTTCGCTTGTCCTCATTGCAGGTCAGGATCAGTAAATCCTGCGCGCGGGAGAAGGCCGTGTAGTAGAGCCGCCAGAAGTCAAAGTACTTCGTGACATCGTAAGGTTCAAACGCCGGACGCTTGAAGTATCTCTCCTCAATCTGCATCATGAGGTCATTCGTGTTCTTCCTCGGCACATTCGCAAGGGAATCCACAAGGACGATAGGGAACTCCATGCCCTTGGACTGGTGTATTGTAAGGAAGGAAACACAGCCGCTCGGTGCGTACTCCGAATCGTCCTCGTATTCCGTAATACCGCCGTTAAAGAGCAGACGTAGATACAGATTGAAGAGCATTTCGGTGTTGGCATCTATTCTGCGTTTTCCACGGTAGGTTTCTGATGATAAGACGTCCACTCGGTGGAGGTACTCAAACTTACCGATTATCTGCGTCAGTTTTGCAAGGTTTCGAGCCGGTCGGATATCAACCACGCCAACATCCATTTCCGTATCGAGAATCCCTGCAAAAGGCTGGAATTCAAAGAGCTGGTACATCAGACCGCAATAGGCGTAGTCCGTTGCTCCCTTCAAACCGACATGGTCTTTACCTCTGCGCCGTATCCACTTCAAAAGATCGGAATTCTCCGGCTGTGTGAGGTACTCGTTTGCTGCCATGATGCAATTGCGGTAGTAGGTCAGATGCTCCGGCTGCAGAAAGGTGTAATCACCGTTCTCCAAGCCCTGGATATAGCGCGGAAACATGAGCATGAGGCAGCCGAGAGCAAGCCGTATCTCGTCACGCTGGAAAAACATATCCGAACGCGGCGAATATATATTTATATGATTCTCCTCAAGGAAGCGGGCAAGTGCTGTTACTCGCGGATGTTTCACGGAATTGAAGAGAAATGCAATCTGATTATAGTCCGTAAGTTTTCCGGAGGCTTTCAGGTCGTTGATAAACTGCAGTATCTTTTCGTGCCACTCATCCGTATCGTCCATACCTGCGAGTTTCACGACTGCGGGACTGTGGAGAGTGGTTTTCTCGTGTGGTTCGATCCTTTTATCGTAACGGAAGTTATCCCAGCGAAACTTGAACTTCGCACCGTCTGTGGTAGCCATCCACTCATTGTAGAAATCAACGATGTCACTGTTGGAGCGGTAGTTGATGACCAGCGGAATCACTCGGCATTCGCCTTCTGCAAACTTCTGCGGAAACTCCAGGATATTACGAATGGTAGCACCTCGAAATCGATACAAGCCCTGGTCATCGTCACCGACCACGCAGATGTTCTTATGGTCTCCGGCGAGAAGAAACACGAGCTGCTCCTGAATGAAGTTCGTGTCCTGGTACTCGTCCACCATGATGTGTGTAACCTTGGCGCGAAGCTCCTCCAAAATCTCGACATTGTCCTGCAGCAGACGATAGGCTTCAATCTGGATAGACGAGAAGTCCATCAAATTGCCCTCAGTGAGGACATCGCGGTACTCCTTCAGCATCCGTCCAAGAGCCGCAATCGACAGGTCAGTATCGGACATCAGTTCCTCTGGCGTCACCAATTCTTCGGAGAGGTTATTCACATAGTTGCAGATGGCTTCCGACTGCCTCCATGCGCCGCCGTTCGGCAGAGCAACCTCTACCTCCGGGATATTCCGGAAACGGTGGATATTCTGGAACACCATGTACTGCTGGTCGAACGCATCCAGGAGACGGTAGTTTCTGCGAAGTCTTGTAAATTCAAGATGCTCCTTAAGGATACGAAGACAGAGTGAATGGAACGTGCCGATATACATCTCATTGATGTTCGCCACGACGCCTCGATCCGACAGTTCATTCGTGATTCTTGTAATCAGCTCCTTTGCCGCCTTCTCCGTAAAAGTGGCAATAAAAATGCTTTCCGGCTTTACGCCGCATTCCTCTATGAGATAAATTGCTCGTTGAACAAGCGTGTAGGTCTTACCTGTTCCAGGTCCCGCAGTAATGAGGACGGGACCTTTGGCAGCAGCTATCGCTTTCCGCTGTCCCTCGTTTGCATTTCCAAAATCAAACATATCGGTACCTTACATCCTTTCCTATAACTGTTCCTCAGATGCGGGACTTCCGTCTGGTACAACTTCCATAATATCAGCAATGTCACATTGAAGCGCAGTGCATATCTTAAGGAGAACCGCTGTGCTTACATTATCCCCATGCGTGAGTTTGGCAACAGTGGAGGAACTGAGCTGCGCCGCTTCTCTTAAATCCTGCTTCTTCATATCTTTGTCAATGAGTAACTTCCATAATTTTTTATAGCTGATAATCATGCATATGCTCCTCATATTCGTAACTCTTTGTTTCCATCGCGGGTTAGTTTCTTTCAAATAACTCAACGGTTGCATATTAGTATAGCACATTCTGTTTCTGAAATCGATAGATAAGTGCGAGAACGCAAATTTTTATTTTCGCATATCGGGACCATATTGGAGCCAATAAGATGCAATAATTTGCGCTCGTGTTCAAAGGTGTTCAAAGATTCCCCTGGATAGCTATTGACATATGAGCCAAAATAGTGTAAACTAAAGGTTACAGTCCGTTACTATGACTGAGAAAGAGGAATCGATAGACTATGAAAGCCGAACTGATCGCAAATATTATCGCTGCTCATTGCTCCGGGGATGAGAGTTCCTTCAAGACCGCTGTGGAAGCTTTGGCGGCTGACGAGGATAAGAAAGGAAACAGCCGTGTTTCCAGTATGCTCCTTGATGCATATAAGGGGAAAAATATAACTCTAATGAAGAAACCGGATGTTGCACAGCCCGCCGGAGGAGGATTCGCTGTCCAGTCCGCTGGGAGTAGCGCTTTTACCCCGAGAGACAAGGACAGCCTTCTGGAGCTTTACGATATTATTCACCCGGATATATCACTCTCTGATGTCGTGCTTCCTGAGAATCAGCGGAAGCTCCTCTTGCAGATTTTGGAGGAACGCCAGAACAACAGCAAGCTGGCAAAGCATAATCTCCCTCCCGCAAACCGTCTACTACTCTGCGGACCTCCTGGATGCGGAAAGACGATGACGGCAAATGCCATAGCTCACGAACTGAATCTGCCTATGGCTTATGTGAGGATAGACGGTCTTATATCCTCCTACCTTGGGCAGACCAATGTGAACTTAAGGAAGATATTCTCCAGCATAGGAAATCAGAGCATCGTCCTTTTTCTGGACGAGTTTGATGCCATCGCCAAGAAACGTGATGACGGTCATGAGATGGGCGAACTGAAGCGTGTCGTTACGGCTCTGCTCCAGAATTTCGATAATATGCCGCCGAATGTATTTTTGATTGCGGCTACCAACCATGAGCATCTGCTTGATCCCGCAATTTTCAGGCGATTCAACTATATTATCAATATCGGATACCCGGATGCAAAGCAGCGGAGTGAACTGATTCAGCGGTGGTTTAAAGACTATACTGTAGAAACCGAGGTAGATATACAGAAGCTTACTGACCTAACTGCAGACCGTAGCGTGGCACAGATAAAGGAACTGGTTATCTCCGCTGCTAAACGCTATGTGACCACGGATAAGGCGGTTACGATGGAGGATATGCTAGAACTGCTTATCCAGCAGATGACGAACAATTCAAACGGGGCCGGTGTGGTGGATGCCGCCGTCGATCTGAAAGCAAAGGGCGTGAGCGTCCGTACTCTTGCGAAAGCAATCGGGATGCCACATAACACTCTTAGCTACCAGATAAATAAGTTAACCAAGGGCAAAGAGGTGGATGAATAGGTATGGCAGATGATTTCAGACCCCATCTCCTCATTACTGAGGATGATGTAGAGGCTATTGAGAATAAAAAGCAGGCTCGGAATAAAGACCTGGGATTGGATCGGATGAAGCATGGAACGAAACTTTCTACAGGTCTTCAGGAAATTGTGTCTGCCTATACCCGCATTCAAGGGACGGATTCTCTTCGTGATGAGGATATCCGTCTGTTTGAAGTTGTCCTGCAAGAGGGTGAAAAATTCTCAAATAAAACACTACGTGAATTCTTGGAACAAGAAGGGATGACCCTCACCAAGGTGAAAGATTCACGTCACGCCATTGTATCATCATCAAAGTCCAAATTTGATTCCCTGCAACAAAGAGTAGGTGCTTACCGTGATAACAAGCGCAGTAACAAGAAATTTCAGTACATAGAGGATTTTCAATTTCCGGACGGAATGGGAAAACAGGCTCCTTCCATAAGAGAACTGCTTGAGCGCGAGGCTACTTTCCCACTCGATGTTGAAATCATGGAACAATTGCTTCCAAAAGGTACCGATCCGCAGGTGCAGGCTCGTGCCGAAGAGAGGCTGATTGCCCTTATTGAGCAGAATCAAGGTAGAATCCAGGCGAAGCCATATAAACTTTCTGATGGAACACGTATTGTCCGTGCGGAGATTCCTCTTGGTAAACTTGAAGAGATCTCCGGGGATACTATTGTCAGTCATGTTGCGCCGACAGGTTTCTATGCCACCTCACCGATGTATACTGTACAGGCGGGCACTCCAATGACGCTTAATCCCAATGTTTCAATTGACGAACTTCCTATCGTAGCGGTGCTTGATACTGGTGTGGATTTTCCACCGGAACTTGAGCCGCTGGTAGTGGAGCATTGGGTACCTACGGGAGCAGCTCCCGGTGACAAAAAACACGGCACCAATGTGGCAAGTAAGGTCGCTTTTGAGAATCTCGGTGAGCAGCTTGCATCCGGTATTCTAACACCACGGGCAAGGATTATCGACTGTAATATTCGAGGTCTCGATCCGGATTCCAACAAACCGGATCGTCCGGATCTTATTTGTAACAGCACCATGATTGCAAGAATCAAAGAGGCTGTCCTGCGCTATAAAGACATAACCAAAATCTTCAACTTCTCATCAAGCGAGGAGACTCCTATCCAAGGCGACGAAATCAGTATTCTCGGATACGAACTGGATGTCCTTGCCATTCAGTATGGTGTGAAATTTACCATTTCAGCTGGCAATCATTATCTGTATCGTAGTCAGGACTCCCTCGAAGACATCTTGCAAGATGACGACAATAGAATAGCAGCACCAGCAGATTCCATGCTGAATATAGCAGTCGGAGCTATTGTCGGTGCCGAACACAAGGAAGGTTTGAGCCGCCAATATGATGTAGCTCCCTATTCGAGAATCGGTCCGGGCTTCCGAGGTTTCCGTAAACCCGATATTGTATCTCTTGCTGGAACGATGACCAAGGCTGACTTCGTACCACCGGATGAATATGCCATGATGATTGCCAGTGGCGGTCAATGGGCATTTGAGGCGGGTACAAGTTTTACGGCTCCTACTGTTGCGGGAGACCTTGCTGAGATATCACAGTCTGTGCCGAATCAGGATATCCTGATGTCGGAGGCACTTCTCTATCACGGTGCCGAGATGCCTATCAGCGAGGTTGCAAAGAAAAAAATCACAAGGGACGAAAATGCTTTCTATGGCAATCTTTACGGCAGAGGAATATCAAATCCTCTTGTGAGTATGTTTTCTACTGCTCATCGTGTGACCTTCCTCCACAGGGGTACGATGAATAAGAAATTCAAGCAGCATGCCAAGTTTCTCATGCCGAGTGTTTGCGATACGCAGATGGATATGAACAAGAGAGATAAAAAAATACGAGTGACAGTAACCTGTGTCACACAACCGCCTGTTGATAAAACTAAGGGTGCTGAATATCTCGGAGCATATGTCAACGCATCCCTTCATTCACGAAACAGTAAGGATAATCTTGTTACAAATAATCCGTCAGAATCAGATGGTCGCAAGGATTGGGATACCTGTTTCCACTTCGAGCAGGAATTTTCAAGTTTTCACGGTGGTGATTGGGAAGTATGGCTTGAACTTCATACTCGCTATGATGTGGAGGACGACCAGGAGATCGACTACGCTCTTGCCATAACGATAGAGGATTTAACCGAGTCGCTGCAGTTATACGATGCTGTTGTGAATGAAGCACAGAACCGCTTCCCAGCAGTTCAGCTTATACGTCTTCCTGTTCGCACATAAAAAGAGAACGAGGTGGTCTCTTTGCCAAGAAGTCACCTCGTTAATCTTTAATCTTTGCGCTGGCTTTTCAAGAATGCAATATACTGGTTGACCTGATCAATCTCTTCTTGACTCAAGTCTTCCGTATCCTTTATGCCGGTAGCTACTGTACTGCTTTCTGTTTCCGCAGTAGGCTCATCAATATATCCGGCCGCTGCCATCAAATCCTCATAGGGCACACCGAGTGCGGACGCTATGGAGCGGAGAACCTGCGGAGAAGTTTGTTTTCTAAGACCGTCTTCTATTCGCTTCACTTCGGTATGGCTGATAGCGGCAAGTTCTGCAAGCCTTCTTATCGACAGCCCTTTTTCCGTTCTTTTTTCCTTTATATAAGTCCCGAGTTCGTTCATAATAATCCTCCTCGCTTGAACCACTTTCATTATACCATGGGTGTAACCTAAAAGCAACATTTTTTGAAAAACCTCTTGTGTTTTGTAACCTAAAGGTATATACTATAAAAAAACGGAACCTTAGAGTTCCACAGCCACCCTGCCACCATAATGCGGTATGTATTTTGAGAATGGTGGAACCTTTAGATTTTGGAAAGGATTATTAGATGAAGCCAAACATAGAGTATGTGAAACAAGAGATGGAACACCGCGAATGGACAGGCAGTCAGCTTGCTATGAAAATGGGCGTTTCTCGGATGGAAGTGAGCCGTCTTTTGCGCGGAAAACGTATCGGTGGTAAGAAGTGCATCGGAGGTCTTATCAAGGCTTTTCCCGATGCAGAACTTAAAGATCTATTTTTTTTAGATTGAGTGGAACTTATAGTTTCCGCAGAAAGGAGAATCGTATGGAACAGGTCAAGAATCTCGATGACAAACGTGTTTGCGACCAAAGCAAGGACGGCAAGGTCATCGTTATCCGAAAGAAAGACTGCATTACACGAATCACTGCCAATGCAGACAGAACACTCAAGATTACGCATGAGTATGCGAAATAAATTCAAACAGAAATCCGTGAGAGCGCCAGACGACAGTACGGATACCTGAATCAAGGTATCGTTCTGTCGTTTTTCTTTTTTGAAGGCTAAATCTGTCCTGAGCATGACATAAAACTGCTCACCGCCTGGCGCCGCATCACCTGATCACTGATGGCTCAACGGTATCCGGCGGTACAACTCAATATCACAGCTGCCTTTTGAGCGGGTTAGCTGCAATCCGAAACGGAGAGCTCCGTTTGGACTGCGGTTAGGTTTTTACACCCATTTTGTGGCAGCGCCCAGAGTCCTCCGTTTCGAGAAATCGACAAATGGAGGACTTTTTTATGAAAACCAATGCCAATCAGAACACGTCCGTTATCTACTACCGTCCGCTCAAGCAGTGGATCGAGGTTACCCAGGAACAGAAGCGTGACTGGGAGCGGTTCGTAGGAACAACCCGAAAGGCAAAGCAAAGAGCCGGAGCCTGTTGCATCCCATTTAAGAAAAGCTACAAATGTGACGGTCTTTGCGAGACCTGTGAGTTTCGCTGCATCCCGAAGGACTCTCCCCAGCATCTCTCCATTGACACAGAGATAGAGAACGCTTACGAAAACGGCGTCTCCCGCACTAGCTTCCTTGCGGACAGCAGGCTGACCACAGAGATCGATATCGACACCCTGATCTTGAACGGTCTGCTCTCGGAGCTTCAGGCGTCAGACCCAGAAAGCTACGAAATCCTCATGGCCATTGCGGACGGGCTTTCCGAACGTGCCGGTGCAGAGCGATTACATATGCCCCGGAACACCTTTGTGTATAAGAAAAGTCAGCTTCTGAAACGGTTCAGAGAAAAATTCTAAAAATCTTTCGGCCAATTCCTCCTTTCCCGTCCAGATGGGTCATTGAAAGGCAACACAAGACGCCTTGGGAAAGGAGGGACAGCCGATATGAGTTACAACGCAAACCATTATGACACCCGTACCGACGAGGACATTGTTGATGTCCTGACCGCAATCAGCGTGGTGTCAAGGAGACTGGCAAGCAACCTGACCATCGCACGCCAGCAGAGCAAATCCAGGGAAGGAGGAAAATCACATGAGCAGAATGAGCGATATGGCACAGACCATCGAAGAACTCCGCAGTGCTGCCGCTGCTATTTCGGATGCCGCTGACTGGCTGACGAAGGTGTTCAGCGGAGAATCGCGGGTAGAGGATGCTCCTGCTTCTCCTCCTGAACCGGAATTGACTCTGGAACAGGTCAGAGCCGTGCTTGCGGACAAGTCCCGCCAGGGACACACCGCCGAGATCCGCGCCCTGCTTCAAAGGTACGGCGCATCCAAGCTGTCACAAATTGACCCCGCACATTACAAGGCATTACTCGCCGAAGCGGAGGTGATGACGGGTGGCAGTTAAGCACGCAGTCTTATCCGCTTCTTCTTCCGAACGGTGGCTCAACTGCCCGCCCTCTGCAAGACTGTGCGAAGCCTACGAGGACAAAGGCAGCGATTACGCCGCCGAGGGGACGGACGCTCATGCGCTCTGTGAGTTTCGGCTGAAGCAGGCTCTGGGGATTCCAGCGGATGATCCCATCGAAAACCTCTCCTGGTACAACGAAGAGATGGAGGACTGTGCCGCCGGGTATGCCACCTATGTATCGGAGCTTCTGGAGACTGCAAGGCAGACCTGCGTCGACCCGGTCATCCTGATTGAGCAACGAGTGGATTTCTCCCGCTGGGTGCAGGACGGCTTCGGCACCGCTGACTGCATCGTCATCGCTGACGGCGTGCTGAACATCGTGGACTATAAGCACGGCAAAGGCGTGGAGGTCAGCGCCGTGGATAATCCACAGATGATGCTGTATGCCCTCGGCGCTCTGGAGATCTTCGACGGCATCTACGACATTGATTCCGTCCGCATGACCATTTACCAGCCCCGGAAATCCAATATCAGCGTCTGCGTCATAGAAAAGGACAATCTGCTCGAATGGGCGCAGAACGACCTGGTCTATAAAGCAAAGTTGGCATACAAGGGCGGTGGCGATTTTCATTGCGGCGAATGGTGCCGGTTCTGCAAGGCAAAGGCAGAATGCCGGGAACGAGCCGAAGCGAATCTCGCGCTTGCCCGGTACGACTTTGAGGAGCCGCCTCTCCTGACCGATGAGGAGATCGCCGACATTCTGGACAAAGTGGACGCTCTTACCGCCTGGGCTGCGGACGTGAAGGAATACGCTCTCCGGCAGGCAGTCAGCGGTACATCGTTCCCCGGCTGGAAGCTGGTCGAGGGTCGCTCCAACCGCAAATACACCAGTGAAGCCGCTGTAGCCGCAGCCGTTGAGAGCGCAGGCTTCGACCCCTTTGAGAAGAAACTCCTCGGCATCACCGCCATGCAGAAGCTACTGGGCAAATCCCGCTTTGAGGAGCTTCTCGCGCCCTATATTGAAAAGCCGCAAGGCAAGCCGACGCTCGTGCGGTCGAGCGATAAACGGCCCGAATGGAATACCGCAAAAAATGATTTTATGGAGGAAATGGAATATGTCTAACAACACAAACAGAGTCAACAACCCTATGAAGGTCATCACCGGTCCCGACACCCGCTGGTCCTACGCCAACGTCTGGGAACCCAAGTCCATCAACGGCGGGACGCCGAAGTACTCGGTGTCGCTGATCATCCCGAAGTCCGACACCAAGACGGTGGCAAAAATCAAGGCCGCCATTGAAGCGGCTTACCAGGAGGGACAGGCCAAGCTGAAGGGCAACGGCCGCAGCGTGCCTCCTCTCTCCGCGATCAAGACCCCGCTGAGAGATGGCGACGTTGAAAGACCAGACGATCCCGCCTATGCGAACGCCTACTTCATCAACGCCAACTCTGCCACCGCTCCCGGTATCGTGGACGCAGACCGCAATCCTGTTCTGACCCGCTCCGAGGTATATTCCGGAGTGTACGGCAGGGCGTCCATCAACCTGTACGCTTTCAACAGCAACGGGAATAAGGGTATCGCCTGCGGTCTGAACAACCTGCAGCTCATCCGCCCCGGCGAACCCCTGGGCGGCAAAGCAAGCGCCGAAGCCGACTTTGCACCCGATGACGACGAGGATTTCCTCGGTTAAGACAAGGGAGGTAAACGACCATGACAATGATTCAAACGATCCTTCTCCTTGCGCTTCTTGTAATCTGGCTGTGCTTCAGCGTGGTTTTCCTGATCACCGCCGTGCAGTCCTTCATCTATGACCGCAAGCGCGAAAAACGTGAGCGGGAACAGGCAACCCGTGACGCAGAATATCACGAAAACCGCATGAAACTGCTGGAGAAATAAACAACCAATCCCCAGGGCGGCGGAGCGATCTGCCGCCCTATTGGGGTATGGAAGGAAGTGACGAAATGCAAACCTTATCGATTGACCTGGAGACTTACAGCGACCAGCTCCTTGCCAAAACCGGTGTGTACCGCTATGTGGAGTCTCCCGATTTTGAAATACTTCTCTTTGCCTACAGCGTGGATGGCGGTCCCGTGCAGCAGATAGACCTTGCCTGTGGGGAGAAGATCCCTTCAGAGGTTCTTTGCGCTCTGGAGGACGACAAGGTGACCAAGTGGGCCTTCAACGCCAATTTTGAACGCATCTGCCTGTCACGCTTTCTGGGCTATCCGACCGGTGACTATCTGGAGCCGGACTCCTGGAAATGCTCGATGGTCTGGGCGGCGTACATGGGGCTCCCCTTATCCCTGGAGGGAGCCGGCGCCGTTCTTGGATTGGAAAAACAAAAGCTGGCCGAAGGCAAAGACCTCATCAAATATTTCTGCCAGCCCTGTGCGCCAACCAAGACCAATGGTCAGCGCACCCGCAATCTACCGGAACACGCCCCGGACAAGTGGCTGGCGTTCAAGCGATACAACATCTGCGATGTGGAGACGGAGATGTCCATCCAGGCGCGGCTCTCCAAATATCCTGTGCCAGACGGCGTCTGGGAAGAATACCATCTCGACCAGGAGATCAACGACCGCGGCGTGGGGCTGGATATGGAATTGGTGCATCAGGCCATTCAAATGGACGAGCGTTCCCGCTTGGAGCTGACACAGGCGATGAAAAAACTGACCTCGCTGGATAATCCCAACTCTGTACAGCAGATGAAGCAGTGGCTTGCGGATAACGGTGTGGAGACCGATACCCTTGGCAAAAAGGCTGTAGCGGAGCTTTTGAAAACTGCGCCGCAGCTGCTGCAAAAGGTACTGACCTTGCGCCAGCAGCTTGCGAAATCCAGTGTTAAGAAGTATCAGGCGATGGAGACCGCCGTCTGCGCCGATGGCCGGGCAAGAGGGATGTTCCAGTTTTACGGAGCCAACCGCACCGGGCGGTGGGCCGGTCGTATCATTCAGATGCAGAATCTCCCGCAGAACCATCTGGGCGATCTGTCCGAAGCCAGAGGACTTGTCCGGGCAGGTGACTTTGCCGCTCTGGAAATGCTCTATGAGGATGTGCCGGACACCCTTTCCCAGCTGATTCGCACAGCATTCGTGCCGCAGGAAAACAGGAAGTTCATTGTGGCGGACTTCTCCGCAATTGAAGCCAGGGTGATTGCGTGGCTTGCCGGCGAGAAATGGCGGCAGGACGTATTCGCCGAGGGCAAGGATATCTACTGCGCCAGCGCGTCCCAGATGTTCGGTATACCCGTAGAGAAGCATGGTGTCAACGGCCACCTGCGACAGAAAGGCAAGATCGCCGAATTGGCTCTCGGCTATGGCGGCTCAGTGGGCGCACTTAAGGCTATGGGCGCACTGGAGATGGGGCTGTCCGAGGACGAGCTTCCTGCCCTGGTTTCCGCATGGCGGCAGGCGAATCCGAAAATCGTGCAGTTCTGGTGGGCGGTTGACCGCGCTGTGATGGACGCCGTCACCCGCAAGACCACCACGAAAACACACGGCATCGTATTCTCCGCCAGAAATGGGATGCTGTTCATCACCCTGCCGTCCGGCAGGAATCTTGCCTATGTCAAGCCCAAGATCGGGACGAACAAGTTCGGCGGCGACTGCATCACCTATGAAGGCGTTGGCGGCACAAAGAAATGGGAGCGTCTGGACAGCTACGGCCCAAAATTCGTGGAAAACATCGTCCAGGCAACCTCTCGCGATATCCTCTGCTACGCCATGCAGACCCTTCACTGCTGCTCCATCGTCATGCACATCCACGACGAGGTGGTCATTGAAGCCGACCGCCGGATGTCTTTACAGGCCGTCTGTGACCAGATGGGAAGGACGCCGCCCTGGGCAAACGGGCTGCAGCTTCACGCCAATGGCTACGAGACCGATTTCTACAAGAAAGATTAACGAGGTAACGCCTATGAGCATCAATAAATTCAACAGCGAGGGCTACTATGACCCTACCACCTATGAAGCCCTCACCAACATAGAAAAGGAAGAACGCGCCCTCCGCGCTTTCCGCCCCATCGTCTACATCTGCTCACCCTATGCCGGAGATGTGGCCGCCAATGTGGAGAACGCCCGGAGGTACAGCCGCTTTGCCGTGGACGCCGGATACATTCCCATTGCGCCGCATCTGCTGTTTCCACAGTTTCTCAGTGACGACAATCCGAAGGAGCGCCAGCTGGGGCTGTTCTTTGGAAACGCCCTGATGAGTAAATGCTCGGAGGTGTGGGTGTTCGGAGAACACATCTCTTCCGGCATGGAAGCGGAGATCCGCAGAGCCAAATGGAAGAACTACCGTTTGAGATATTTTACGACTATGTGCGAGGAGGTAACCGACTATGCGTGAACTGAACATCGCCTACGGCAACAACCGGCAGGCGAAGAGATGGGTCAACAAGACCATACGGTTTGACGATCTGAAGGAACGGCTCAAAGTGACCATTCGCACCACCGAGTCCGCCGAGGAATATGCGAAGATGAGCCGCGCCCAGCGTGACGCTGCCAAAGACCACGGCGGCTTTGTTGCAGGCGTGCTGAAGGGCGGCAGGCGCAAGGTCGATACCGTGGAAAGCCGCTCGATGGTGGCGCTTGACGGCGACCGCATCGACGCCGCTTTTCTGGATAGCTATGAGTCCCTCTGCCCCTATGCCTCTGCGCTGTACACCACTCACAGCAGCACAGAGGAGAATCCCCGCGTCCGGCTGGTATTCCCGCTGACCAGGGATGTGACCCCGGAGGAATTTGTGGCGGTGTCCCGCTATCTGGCTCAGATGCTGGGCATCGACTATTTCGACGAATGTTCCTACCAGCCCAATCAGCTGATGTACTGGCCGTCCACGCCGGCTAACGGTTCCTTTGTGTATAAGGAGACAGACGGCGGCTGGCTCGACCCCGATGCGATTCTCACAAAGCACCCGGAATGGACCGACCCTACAAGACTGCCCACCTCTTCCAGGGAAAGCAAGGCGAATACCACCGCACAACAGAAGGTGCAGGACCCGCTGACCAAAGAGGGCGTGGTGGGTCTGTTCAACCGCACCTATTATCCCATCAGCAAGGCGCTGGAGGCATTTCTCTCCGATGTCTATGAGCCGACCGACAATGAGAACCGCTGGCACCTGATCGCATCCTCCAGCATGGCGGGCGTGGAGATCAAGGAGGACAAGTTCGTCTACAGCCACCATGCCAAAGACCCGGCTTACCTCAAGCTGTGCAACGCCTTTGACATCGTCCGCACCCACCGCTTTGGAGATCTGGACGAAAAAGCGTCGTATAAGGCCATGTGTGAGTTCGTCATGCAGCAGGATGAGGTGAAGCTGCTGGCGGCAAGCGAAAGAATGGCAGATGCCGAGACAGATTTCTCCGGCAACGAGGATGCTGACTGGCAGAAGCGTTTCCAGTATGAACCCCGCTCCACGGTACTGAAAAACAACCTTCACAACATCACGCTCATCCTCCAGAACGACCCGCAGCTCCAGAATATCGTATTCAACCAGCAGCTGGACGGTATGGAGATCAAGGGCGAGGTGCCCTGGAAGCACCCGTCCAAATACTGGAGGGACGCTGACGACGCCCAGCTGATCAGCTATGTGGATTCCCACTACGGCACATTCTCCCAGCGCAATTATCAGATCGCTGTGACCAAGGTGGCGGACGACCGCTCCTACCATCCCATCCGTGAATATCTGGCGGCTCTGCCGGAGTGGGACGGCGTTCCCCGTGTGGACACGCTCCTTATCGACTATCTGGGTGCGGAGGATAATTCCTATGTCCGCGCTGTGACCAGAAAGACCCTCTGCGCCGCCGTGCGCCGGGTGCAGGAGCCGGGTGTGAAGTTCGATACCATGCTGGTTTTAAACGGTCCCCAGGGCATCGGCAAGTCTACCCTCATCTCCCGCCTTGCCGGGGAATGGTTCTCCGACAGTTTGAATCTGAGCGATACCAAGGACAAGACCGCCGCCGAAAAGCTGCAGGGCTATTGGATTCTGGAGATCGGTGAACTGGCGGGACTTCGCAAAGCCGAGGTGGAGACGCTGCGCTCCTTCCTTTCCCGACAGAACGATATCTACCGCGCCGCATTCGGCAGACGGGCAACGCCGCATCCGAGGCAGTGCATCTTCTTTGGCACCACCAATGCCGAGTCCGGCTATCTGCGGGATACCACGGGCAACCGCAGGTTCTGGCCTGTCAAAACGCCGGGCGGCGGCGCAAAGCACTCCTGGGAACTTACCCATGAAGATATCAGCCAGATCTGGGCGGAGGTGCTGGTGCTTGTGGAGAACGGCGAGAAGCTGCATCTGGCTCCCGACCTGGAGACACTCGCCAAGAGCGAACAGCGGGAAGCGCTGGAGTCCGATGAGCGCGAAGGGCTGGTGCGCGAGTATCTGGAAACTCTGCTCCCTGAGGATTGGGACGGCATGGATCTGTTCGACCGCCGCTCCTTCCTCGCCGGCGTCAATAATATCGGCCGTGTAGGGACAGTACGCAGAATCCGTGTCTGCAACATGGAGATCTGGTGTGAGCTTTTCGGAAAGGATCAGAGCAGCCTTGGCCGCGCCGAATCCAACAACCTCACAGCCATGCTCACGAAACTCGGCTGGGTTCGCAAGGAGAAAAAGGAGCGCGTCAAGCCGTACGGACCGCAGTTTGTCTTTGTTCCCGGCAACGTTCCTGACTGATTTTTCGGGAACGGTACGGATAAGGAACAGTTCCCAACACCAGGCGGTGTTCCCGGAGAAAGCTCTGGGAACGCCGTCAGGAACACACCGAATGTGCCGCCGCAAGGCAACTTTACAGGCTCCGTTCCTGTGTTCCTAAAAAAGCATATAAATCGGAAATGTATCAAAAAGGCTGTACAGAACCCGTAAATCACGCATACGCACGCGCGTAAGGATTTTCAGGTTTTTAAGAACACGGAGGTAAATCAAAATGTCAATGTATGAAATAGACAGCGCATATGTCCGCAGGTGTCAGAAGCGGCTCCAGGAATGGGGAGCGCCCCTCTCCGGCTGGTATTGTGAATATATTTACGATGTGGCCGATGAAGAGGAAGATCCCGATCACATCGACCTGTTCACCTGCGAACTCTGCGATTGTTCACAGGTACGCTTTGTCCATGTAATGCGGCATGACGAGTATTTTGAGACTGTTTCAGTCGGCTGTATCTGCGCAGGGATTATGGAGGGCGATATCCTTGCCGCCAGAGAGCGTGAGCGGCTTATGAAAAACCGAGCCAAACGGAAGCGGAACTTTCCTCACCGTCAATGGCGGAAGAACTGGTACGGCAACTATCAGCTGACTTATCAGGGCAGAAAGGTGTTTATCAACAATAAGGGCGGCAATCGCTACAGCGTTTATGTAGATGGCAAGACATCTTGGAGTTACAAGGGCAAACCCCTCGACAATTTTGTCTCAGCCGCCTACGCCGCTTTTGAATTAGCCGACCCCATAGAAAGGATACGCCCATGAGAGAAAAAGAAATTGAAAAGAAACTGACGCAGATGGTCAAACAAGCCGGCGGCATCTGTCCCAAGCTCGTCTCTCCCGGTTTTGACGGTATGCCGGACCGCATGGTGCTGCTGCCGAATGGACGGATAGGCTTTGTTGAAGTCAAGACTCCGGGAGAAAAGCCGAGACCGCTACAGCTTTCCCGCCACAGGCTTTTGCGGCGGCTGGGATTTCCGGTGTATGTGCTGGACGATATGGAGCAGATTGGAGGGATACTGGATGAGATACGAACCTCATGAATATCAGAAATATGCGGTGGATTACATCGAGACACACCCCGCAGCCGCTATCTTCTTAGACTGCGGCCTGGGAAAAACCAGCATCACGCTGACAGCCATAGCCGACCTGCTGTTTGACAGCTTCGAGGTCCATAAAGTGCTGATCATCGCACCCTTAAGAGTGGCGCGGGACACATGGACGTCTGAAGCGGATAAGTGGGATCACCTTCAGGATCTCATCTGCTCCGTGGCTGTCGGGACGGAAGCCCAGCGCCGGTCGGCATTGATGAGACGCGCTGACATCTACATCATCAACCGGGAAAACGTCCAGTGGCTCATTGATGAGAGCGGCATTCCCTTTGACTTCGATATGGTGGTGATCGATGAGCTATCCTCGTTCAAGAATCACCAGACAAAGCGGTTCAAGTCACTGTTAAAGGTCAGACCAAAGGTGAGCCGCATCGTCGGACTGACCGGCACTCCTGCGTCCAACGGTCTGATGGATCTGTGGGCGGAGTTTCGCATCCTGGACATGGGGCAGCGGCTTGGACGGTTCATCACCAAGTACTGCACCGATTACTTCACGCCGGACAAGCGAAACGGCCAGGTCATCTACTCCTACAAACCCCTGCCCTATGCAGAGGACGCCATCTACCGACAGATTTCGGACATCACCATCTCTATGAAGTCCGCCGACCACCTGCATATGCCAAAGCTGGTCAGCAGTGAATACACGGTTCGGCTTTCCGAGGATGAACAGAAAAAATACACGGACTTGAAACAGGAACTGGTGCTGTCGCTGGGCGACGCGGAGATCACCGCCGCCAACGCCGCCTCCCTCTCCGGGAAACTCTCCCAGATGGCGAACGGTGCAATTTACGATGACAGCGGCGAGACCATTCGCATTCACGACCGCAAGCTGGACGCTTTGGAGGATATCATCGAAGCCGCCAACGGCAAACCGCTTCTGGTGGCTTACTGGTTCAAGCATGACCTGACCCGTATTTCGGAAAGGCTGCAAAAGCTGCATATCCCGTTCTCCCGGCTGGATGACGCCGCCAGTATCCGCAGATGGAACAATGGCGAGTTACCGGTGGCGCTGATCCATCCCGCTTCCGCCGGGCATGGGCTGAATCTCCAGAGCGGCGGTTCGGCCATCGTGTGGTTCGGACTGACCTGGAGCCTGGAGCTTTATCAGCAGACCATAGCGCGGCTCTGGCGGCAGGGGCAGACTTCTGAAACAGTGGTGGTACAGCACATCGTCACAAAGAGCACCATTGACGAACGCATCATGAAAGCCCTCTCCAAAAAGGAGCATACCCAGACGGCCCTGATCGACGCCGTGAAAGCGGACTTGAAAATCTGAGACAATCTAAGAAAACCCGTGCCAATCCGAGGATCAAAATTTCGGAGGTGCGAATATGAGCAATATCACGATTTACGAGAACCTTGCGAACGCCATCATTCTCCAGGCGGTGAAGGATTACCGCATGGCGCTGAAAAGCCTGAAAGCCAACTCCCGTAATAGGACGGCACAAGCGGATAAAGCCGAAATTGAGCGGTTCTTCCGTTCGCAGTGGTATTCGGCACTCACAGATGTGAATGGTGAGATGCTGATCCGCTCCCTGCAGAAGGAGGTGGACGTATGACCGCAAAAGAATATCTGAACCAGGCGCGGCACCTGGACGCCCTTATAAACTGCCGCCTGCGTGAGATTGACTACTGGAGGGATTTATCGAGCAGCGTCTCAGGCAGTAATTTCGAACCGCACTACAATCCAAACAAGCCAACAGAAGCCCCTTTTGTCCGATGCCTTGAGAAAATCGACGCCATCCAGAGAGATGTGGCGGAAAAGGTGGCGTATCTGGTGTGTCTCAAGGAAACCATCAATGCAGCAATCGACAGGCTTGCCAGCCGCGAGGAGCAGCTGGTACTCCGTTACCGTTACCTGGACAACTGCTCCTGGGAGGAGATATCCCGGATGCTGAACGTGTCGCTTCGCACGGTACACCGCATACACGGGTCAGCTCTCCAGAATTTTTCTGTCCCGGATTGAAAGTTGGCACGGTTTGGCACAGTGTGACACACCCGTCCTGTGATATCATTACAATAGCGAAGTAGAATACAAAAACAGCCTTCACGGGAGCGATCCTGTGAGGGCTTTTCTTATGCCCCAAGGAGGTGAGACGATGCCAAGAAAACCAAAACGTCCCTGCTCCTACCCCGGCTGTCCAAGGCTGACGGACGGCAGGTTTTGTGAGAAACATCGGAAATCGGAGAACCAGAGATATGAAAAGTATGACCGGGATCCGGCTGCCAAGCGTAAGTATGGCCGGGCGTGGAAACGCATCCGTGACCGCTATATGAATGCACACCCTCTTTGTGAGCGGTGCCAACAGGAAGGCAGGCTCATCAAGGCGGAGCAGGTGCATCACATCAAGCCTCTGGCTGAAGGCGGCGACCACAGTGAAGCGAACCTAATGTCCCTCTGCCATTCCTGCCACTCCAAGATCCATGCGGAGCGCGGTGACAGATGGCATGGAAAAAGCCATCCAGTGGAGGACAGCTTTTAAACCTGGTGTGCCAGAATCCAGCGCAATAAATCTGTTGCTTCAATTTCTCCGGCGGCAAGCTGAAGGATTACATCAGAAAGCTCTGACTGTGTATGCTGCAGTTCAATCCCATTAAGAGCGAGAAATACAAGCATCGCGTGTGCTCCGATCCGCTTGTTCCCATCTACGAAGGGATGGTTTTTAACCAGACCAAAGCAGAGTCTTGCCGCTTTTTTCTGCAGCGATGGATATACATCCTCTCCGCCAAAGGTTTGAAAGGGAGCGTTTAATGCTGA
Organism: Clostridium sp. AM29-11AC; assembly: GCF_003480545.1. Classification (NCBI taxonomy): domain Bacteria; kingdom Bacillati; phylum Bacillota; class Clostridia; order Eubacteriales; family Clostridiaceae; genus Clostridium; species Clostridium sp. AM29-11AC. Next base: position 123,814 of record NZ_QUJI01000003.1, on the reverse strand, counting down.
ATCCAGCATCCCCTCGTCACGCAGCCCGGAGGAACCTCCTGTTTCGGAGATGAGTTGGTCATGGATAAGAAGTATTTGTGATTTGGATAATCTTATCATTTAGCGAGTACCTCATAAGCCTGACGGTTCTTCTCAATCAGTCGCTTGGAAATGGACATAACATCCTCATCGGAAGCAATCTGTTCCTGCTCTGCTGCCGAAAACTCCATGACAAGGTAACGAGGCACGTTGTTCTTCAATATGACGACTGCCCCGCTCTCGTCTACAAGACGTGCTACCTTAGAGAAGTTCTGGTTTGCTTCAGTGATAGAGACAAGGTTATTTGTATTGATGTTCATAGGGAAACCTCCTTTGCTTTCGTTACTTTTATTATATCCGAAAATAGGAGAAATTCAACCTACTCATTGTAAATTTTTTATGACCCAGGGGCGGTCAAAATCTCTACGGCTCTGCCCCGTGGGAACGGGCGCGGGGTCTCATGTGCGAAAAAAGCGTTTTCAAAAGGGTAATTAAGGGCGGCCTGCCGGGGCTGCTCATTTTTTGAGGAAAAGAGGTGAGAAAATGCCGACAAAATCCAATAACACAGGCGGTCGCGGCGGTGCGAGACCCGGTGCGGGAAGGAAAAAGTCTGCCGTCAAGGAGAAGGCCGAGAACGGCAATCCGGGCGGACGCAGATTAGAAGTGCTGGATATTCCCGAAGTCGAGGGTGTTGATATGCCAAAGCCCCACGAGTTCCTCTCAGCCGAGCAGCGTGACGGAAGCACGCTCCAGGCAGAGGAAATCTACAAAGAAACCTGGGAGTGGCTGAAGAAAATCGGCTGTGCCGCAAAGGTGTCCCCACAGCTTCTGGAGCGGTACGCCATGTGCAGCGCCCGCTGGATTCAGTGCGAAGAGATGACCAACCGCATGGGCTTCCTCTCTAAGCACCCCACTACCCAGAAGCCGATCCCATCGCCGTTTATTAACATCGGCATCAACTACATGAACCAGGCGGTACGGCTGTGGAACGAGATTTTCCAGATCGTAAAGGAAAACTGCAGCACCGATTACGGGGATGTTTCTCCCCAGGATGATTTGATGGAGCGGCTGCTCAGAGCGAGGAAAGGATAACGATATGTTTGAAAAGGTAAATTCGAGCCATCCGGATAAGATGGCGGACCGCATCGCCGGTGCTATGGTGGATGCGGCATACAGAAAAGAAAATAATCCGAGGATTGCTGTGGAGGTTCTGCTCGGTCACGGCGTCTGCCACATCATTGCAGAGACTTCGGTATACATCCCGCAGGATGAGGTAGAGTCAATTGTGCATCGCATTGCCGGCAGGCTGCGTACAGATTATGTGGAAGTGCCGCAGGACAGACACCTTGCCGATAATCAGGAAGGAAAAATCCGCTGCGGAGACAACGGCATATTCAAAGGAATGCCGGTAAACAGGGAACAGAAAGCACTCTGCGAGATCGCCAGATGTGTGTATCACACTTATCCCTATGATGGGAAGTACATTTTGGATGGGGCAAGGCTGATTCTCTGCCAGAGCAATGCCAGAAGCCAGCACCTCAAGGAGTTGTATCCTCACGCGGAGATCAATCCGCTGGGAGACTGGACTGGTGGCACGGACGTGGACTCCGGTGCGACTAATCGGAAGCTGGGCAGCGACATGGCAGATTCTGTCACAGGCGGCGGTCTGCATGGGAAAGACCTCTCCAAAGCGGATGTGTCGGTCAACATCTATGCATGGCTGAAAGCACAGGAGACGGGAAAGCCGGTGCAGCTTGTCTGCGCTATCGGAGATGAAACGGTAGACGGGATTACCTACGCTGAGATCGTGGAGACGGCAAGGAAATACATCCAGAGCCTTGGCGGCTTTGAGAAATTTGCGGAATGGGGGCTGGTGCGATGAAGACGACAACGGAAATGCAGCTGGTGCCGATTGCCAAGCTGGTACCTTATGTGAATAATGCCAGGACACATTCTCCAGAGCAGATTAAAAAGCTCCGTTCCTCTCTGCGGGAGTTTGGCTTTATCAATCCGGTCATTATCGACCGGGAGTATGGTGTGATTGCCGGTCACGGACGTATCCTTGCTGCCAAGGAGGAAGGCATTAGGGAGGTGCCCTGTGTCTTTGCCGACCACCTCACCGAGGCTCAGAAGAAAGCTTACATCATCGCTGACAACCGCATGGCGATGGATGCCGGATGGGATGAAGAGCTTCTGCGAGTGGAAATTGAAGCACTGCAGGGCATGGACTTTGATCCTCTGCTCACCGGCTTTGATGAGAAGGAACTGGCGGCGCTGTTTGATGACGGCGCCGAGGCAAAGGATGATGAGTTTGATGTAGACGAAGAACTGGAGAAGCCGGTCTTTTCTAAAACCGGTGATGTGTGGACACTGGGACGCCACCGTCTGGTGTGCGGTGATTCCACGAAAGCGGAAACCTACGAAGTTCTCATGCAGGGAAAGAAAGCAAACCTGGTAGTGACGGACCCGCCGTACAACGTGAACTATGAAGGTACAGCTGGCAAGATCAAAAATGACAACATGGCCGCTGAGAAGTTCTATCAATTCCTGCTGGATGCCTTTACCAACATGGAAAAAGTCATGGCGGAGGACGCCTCCATCTACGTCTTCCACGCAGATACAGAAGGCTTGAATTTTCGCAGGGCATTCACGGATGCGGGCTTCTATCTCTCCGGCTGCTGTATCTGGAAGAAGCCCAGCCTGGTGTTGGGCCGCTCTCCCTACCAGTGGCAGCATGAGCCGGTGCTCTATGGCTGGAAGAAAAACGGGAAGCACCAGTGGTACTCCGACCGGAAGCAGACCACCATCTGGGAGTTTGAAAAGCCCAGGAAGAATGCGGATCATCCCACCATGAAGCCTATTCCGCTGCTGGCCTATCCCATCACCAACTCTTCTATGAGCAACACTCTCATTCTGGATCCCTTTGGCGGCAGCGGTTCCACGCTGATCGCCTGTGAACAGACAGACCGCAGCTGCTGCACCATCGAGCTGGATGAGAAATACTGCGATGTGATCATAAAAAGGTATGTGGAACTGAAAGGCTCCGCTGAGGACGTATCTGTGGAGCGGGACGGAAAAACTCTCCGCTACGCAGATGTAGTGCCGGATGAATAAGAGTCAGCCGCACCGGATTGTCTACTCTGCACAGTTATCATGGGAGTAAAACGGCATGGATTCTACAGCGAAATGTGCGGATACTGCTTGCTATTATCGGCAAAAAGAGTGATGAATGTACTACCAAAAACCGAAGGAGGAACGCACATGGAAATCAGCTACAATGTGACAGGCGCAAAGCGCAAGGAACTGGTGAAGGTTATTGCTGACACCACGGGAGCAAAGGCAGAATACAAATATATGCCGACCTGCAACTACGAGATTGATTATTTCACGGTCACGAAGGACGGAATGCTTCTTTTCGATGACCGGGCTGACAGCGAGGAAGTGGAGCAGGTGCTGGAGGCCATTGCGGCAGCAGGCTTTGAATGTGAGCCGCAGGAATCAGAGGAAATCCTCACCTCTGAAGAGTCTGTCCCAGAAACCGCAGAGTCTATGGAGACGAATACATCAGAAGAGGCTGACAACAATGAGGTAGAGGCTGCAGGGATTAATGAATCTTCGGAGCCGGAATCACAGAACGAGACGCTGGGGTTCACAGTGGAGATCCCGCTTGATAAGGTGGATGTAGGAAATCTTACGAAGCTTTTGGATGCCAAGGGATGCCTCATCAAGAAGGCGCTGGGAATCAGTGAGCTTCCCATTGAGGTGCTGGAGGAAAAGGCAGCATTCCCATGGTTTTCTGAGATGCCGGATGCTGATGCAGTTCAGGCATACACCCACTTCATTTCCGCACTCTGCCAGATGAGTAAAAACGCCAAGCGGGTGACGGTTACGGAGAAGGCGGTGGACAACGAGAAATACGCATTCCGCTGCTTCCTTCTGCGGCTGGGCTTTATCGGCGCAGAATACAAGACGGAAAGAAAAATCCTGCTGAAGAACCTGACCGGCTCCTCGGCATTTAAGAATGGAGGGAAAAAGCATGAGGCTTCCGAGTAGAGAAATCATTGAGCAGCTGCGCCGGGAATTTCCGGCAGGCACACGGGTGGAGCTGGTCCGGATGGACGATGCCCAGGCTCCTCCTGTGGGAACACATGGAACCGTCCTTGGTGTGGATGATACCGGATCGCTTCTCATGCACTGGGACAATGGCTGCGGATTAAACGTGGTGTATGGGGAGGATATGGTGAGAAAAATCTCCTGCGAAAACGCACCATAAGATACACAAGAAACTGTCCGCTCCTGCCGCTGATATTTGTATACATTATGTCTTAGAATTAGCTTGATAAATGTGTGCTTCAGAGTGATATATAGACTACCGAAAGGGAACAGCCCCACGGAAAACAAGCCACGAACAAGGAGGAGCACACCATGACAGAAAGAACCGCCAACCAGATCAAAGCCATGAAGCAGCAGACCATCGGTGTTGAGGTCGAGATGAACAGCATTACCCGCCAGAAGGCAGCCAAGGTTGCCGCCGACTTCTTCGGAACCGGCAGGTACGAGAACACCGCAGGCCGCAACGGCTACAGCACCTGGAGTGCCTGGGACGCACAGGGCAGGGAGTGGAAATTCCAGAAGGACGTTTCCATCGCAGGGCCGGATGAGCAGAAATGCGAACTGGTCACTCCGATCCTGACCTACCAGGACATCGAAACCCTGCAGGAGCTTTGCAGACAGCTCAGACACGCAGGCGCAAAGAGCGACGCCTCCAGAGGATGCGGAGTCCACATCCACATCGGAGCCAAGGGCCACACAGCCCAGAGCCTTCGAAACCTCGCCAACATCATGGCCAGCCACGAAAGCCTGATCGCCGAGGCTTTAAAGCTGGACCGCAGCCGCATGAGCCGCTACTGCCGCACGGTTGACCCCAGATTCTTAGAGCAGCTCAACAAGAGAAAGCCTAAGACCATGGCGGAGCTTGCAGACATCTGGTACACCAGCCACGGCGAGAACCACGGCAGGAACCAACATTACAACGGCAGCCGCTACCACATGCTCAACCTTCACGCCACCTTCACCAAAGCAACGGTCGAGTTTAGGCTCTTCCAGTTTGACGAGCCCACCGATAAGCGCAGAGGCGGCATCCACGCAGGGCAGCTGAAAAGCTACATCCAGCTTTGCCTGGCCTTAAGCCAGATGGCAAAGACGGTGAAGACCGCAAGCCCGAGACGTCAGCAGAACGAGAATCCCAAGTACGCCATGAGAACCTGGCTCCTCCGCCTGGGATTTATCGGAGAGGAATTCGCAACGGCAAGGGACTTCCTTACCAGAAATCTTTCCGGAGACACCGCATTCCGCCACGGTAGAAACGCCGCTTGAAGGACTTAGGTTAAAGGCCCTTCCCCAGACCGCTTCGGCGGTCTTAGGGTGGTAGAAGGACAGGTAACCTAAGTCCTTCAGGAAAGGATGGACACCATATGAAGAGATATTACATCGCTTACGGAAGCAACTTAAATGTCAGGCAGATGCGGATGCGCTGCCCTCACGCTACGATCCTCGGCACGGCAAACTTAAAAGGCTGGGAACTGCTGTTTAAGGGAAGCAAGACCGGCTCTTACCTCACCATTGAGGAATGTGAAAAAGGCACAGTTCCTGTGGTGATCTGGGAGGTGACAGCTTCTGACGAGGCAGCCCTCGACAGATACGAGGGATTCCCAAATTTCTATTACAAGAAGGACATCATGCTGCAGTACAAGGGCATCCGGACAGGAAAACGAAGAACGGTGACGGCTTTTGTCTACATCATGCATGAGGACCGGCCTATGGGAGTTCCCAGTGATTACTACATGCGCACCTGTATGGAAGGGTATAACACCTTCCGTTTTGATAAACGGGTGCTGGCAGCAGCTTACGAAAAATACAGGGAGGTGGGCAACCGTGAGAGATAACTCTATTGCAAGACTGGAGGTCTGCCCGCTTTGTGGAAGAGCCTACCACGGCGCTCCGGCTCTTTCCAGGGAGGACAACAAGACCCTTATCTGCCCGGACTGCGGCACCAGGCAGGCTCTTGCCTCCATTGGTGTAGAACCGTCTGAGCAGGAGCAGATTTTGGAGACAATACACCGACATACACAGGGGTAATATACACAATTTCCTCCGCTCATCTTTGTACAGTTTATGCCTCGAATTGACTTGATAAATATGTGCTTCAGAGTGATATATAGACTACCGAAAGGGAAAAGAAAAACACAAGGAGGCACACACCATGAAGAGAATCGAACTTTTTGAAAGAGCCATTGCAGAGAAGGCAAGAAACCTTAAGGATTATGGGATCAACAGCACCATGTTCTGGGCATACAGAAAGAGCATGGAGGCAGGAAACGACAGCATTGATTTTGGCGAGGTTATCTGGGATGAGGACATTGAAGCCATTACAGAGTGCATGAAGGAAAACGGCATCACCGAGTTTACCATAAGCAGCACATTTTCCAGCCTGATTCCTACCCTCGCAGCCTTTGAGAAACATGGATTTGCGATGGACGGACTTACGGAAGTAAATGCGACATACACAGACTGGCAGACCGGGCAAAGGGCACGGATTCCGGCCATCCGCATAAGACAGAAGTAAAAGAAACAACAGCAGAGACTGAGCCGCACGGCTCTTTCTCTCGTACAGATAGATTTTGAAAGTCGCAGCGATGCGGCTTATTTTTGTGGAGGTGAGACCTTGCGAAAGCTGAAGAAATACAAGCCTACCAGATTCATGGCGAAGACCTCGCACTACGATAAGGACGCCGCCGACTATGCGGTGATGTTCATCGAGTCCCTCTGCCACACCAAAGGCACCTGGGCGGGTAAGCCCTTTGAACTGATCGACTGGCAGGAGCAGATCATCCGAGACCTGTTTGGAGTCCTAAAGCCCAACGGCTACCGGCAGTTCAACACGGCCTACATCGAGATCCCTAAGAAACAGGGCAAGTCGGAACTTGCCGCCGCTGTGGCGCTCCTGCTCCTGTGCGGGGACGGCGAGGAACGTGCCGAGGTGTATGGCTGCGCCGCTGACCGCAACCAGGCAAAGATTGTCTTTGATGTGGCGGTGGATATGGTGCGGTTCTGCCCGGCGCTTTCCAAGCGGGTAAAGATCCTGGAATCTCAGAAGAAGATTACCTACCTGCCCACCAACAGCTCCTATCAGGTACTGTCAGCGGATGTGGCCAACAAGCACGGCTTCAACACCCACGGGGTGATCTTTGACGAGCTGCATACCCAGCCTAACCGGAAGCTCTTTGACGTTATGCTCCAGGGCTCCGGGGATGCCAGGATGCAGCCGCTGTATTTTCTGATCACCACGGCTGGCAATGACACCAATTCCATCTGCTATGAGGTACACCAGAAAGCCATCGACATTGCAGAAGGCAGGAAGATTGATCCTACCTTTTATTCCGTGATTTACGGCGCATCGGAGGATGAGGACTGGACGGACCCGGAGGTCTGGAAAAAAGCCAATCCGTCCCTTGGAATTACGGTAGGCATCGACAAGGTAAAAGCGGCCTGTGAGTCGGCAAAGCAGAATCCCGGTGAGGAGAATTCCTTCCGGCAGCTGCGTTTGAATCAGTGGGTGAAGCAGTCTGTGCGGTGGATGCCCATGGACAAGTGGGATGCCTGTGCCTTCCCTGTATCTGAGGATGACTTAAAAGGCCGTGTCTGCTACGGCGGTCTGGACTTGTCCTCCACCACGGACATCACAGCCTTTGTGCTGGTGTTCCCTCCCCTGGATGAGGAGGATAAATATTATGTGCTGCCTTATTTCTGGATTCCGGAGGAGACGGTGGATTTGAGAGTCAAGTGTGACCATGTTCCCTATGACCTGTGGGAGCGTCAGGGAATCCTGATGACCACGGAAGGAAATGTGGTGCATTACGGCTACATTGAGAAGTTCATTGAGCAGCTGGGAGAACAATACAACATCCGGGAAATCGCCTTTGACCGTTGGGGCGCAGTACAGATGGTGCAGAACCTGGAAGGAATGGGATTTACAGTCGTTCCCTTCGGACAGGGCTTTAAGGATATGTCTCCTCCCACCAAGGAACTGATGAAGCTGACGCTGGAGCAGAGAATTGCTCACGGCGGGCATCCGGTGCTGCGGTGGATGATGGATAACATCTTCATCCGCACAGACCCGGCAGGGAATATCAAGGCAGACAAGGAGAAATCAACAGAAAAAATTGACGGCGCCATAGCGACCATCATGGCTCTTGACAGGGCCATCCGCTGCGGCAACGACACCAGTGCTTCGGTTTATGACAGCCGGGGCCTTTTGTTTATCTGAAGGAAGGATGGTGATCTTATATGGGTATCTTATCAGGGCTTTTCCGCTCCAGGGATAAGCCGCAGGACCGTACATCCGGGAGCGCTTACAGCTTTTTCTTCGGGGGAAGCGCGGCCGGAAAGCGGGTGAATGAACGCTCCGCCATGCAGATGACGGCGGTATATTCCTGTGTGCGTATCCTGGCGGAGGCAGTGGCAGGCCTTCCCCTGCATTTGTACCGCTATAAGGAGGACGGCAGCAAGGAGAAGGCACTGTCTCATCCCCTGTACCTTTTGCTCCATGATGAGCCAAATTCGGAGATGAGTTCCTTTGTATTTCGGGAGACGCTGATGACCCATCTTCTCCTGTGGGGAAATGCCTATGCTCAGATTATTCGAAATGGCAGGGGCGAGGTGATCGCACTCTACCCTCTGATGCCGGATCGGATGGCGGTAGACAGGGACGTAAACGGGCAGCTTTACTACGAGTATACTACCAGCACCGATGACGTGCCTACGGTAAAGGGGAGCATCGTCCGGCTGAAGCCTTCGGATGTGCTGCACATTCCAGGCCTTGGCTTTGACGGCCTTGTAGGATACTCGCCTATCGCTATGGCCAAGAACGCCATCGGTCTTGCCATTGCCACAGAGGAATACGGCTCCAAGTTCTTTGCCAACGGCGCACAGCCCAGCGGTGTGCTGGAGCATCCGGGAACCATCAAGGATCCCCAGAGGATACGTGATTCCTGGATGAGCCAGTTTGGCGGCTCGGCAAACAGCAACAAGATTGCCGTGCTGGAGGAAGGGCTGAAATACACACCCATCTCCATCTCACCGGAGCAGGCACAGTTTCTGGAGACAAGGAAGTTCCAGATCAATGAGATTGCTCGTATTTTTCGTGTGCCTCCCCATATGGTGGGCGATCTGGAAAAAAGCAGTTTCTCTAACATTGAGCAGCAGTCACTGGAATTTGTGAAATACACGCTGGAGCCCTGGCTGGTGCGCTGGGAGCAGTCTATTCAGCGGACACTTTTTTCTTCAGATGAAAAGAAAACCTACTTTGTCCGTTTCAACGTGGAAGGGCTTCTCCGTGGAGACTACGCCAGCCGCATGAACGGCTATGCTGTGGGACGGCAGAATGGCTGGATGAGCGCCAACGATATCCGGGAACTGGAAAACCTGGACCGCATCCCTGCTGAAGAAGGCGGGGATTTATACCTTATTAACGGCAACATGCTCCCGTTAAAGAACGCAGGAGCTTTTGCAGATACACAACCAGGAAAGGAGGAAAACCCCGATGAAGAAGTTCTGGAAGTGGACAAACAGAACGGTGACGAATCAGGAGAATCAGACGGAAACAGCGGAGAGGACGCTGTTCCTGAACGGCACCATCGCCGAGGAAAGCTGGTTTGACGATGATGTCACGCCGCAGCTTTTTAAGGAGGAACTGATGGCAGGAAGCGGCAACATCACGGTCTGGATCAACAGTCCCGGCGGCGATTGTGTGGCGGCTGCCCAGATCTACAACATGCTGATGGACTACAAGGGCGATGTGACGGTAAAGATTGACGGCATTGCGGCATCTGCCGCAAGCGTCATTGCTATGGCAGGCACAAAGGTGCTGATCTCTCCGGTAGGTATGATGATGATCCATAATCCGGCCACCATTGCCTGGGGCGATTCAGCGGAGATGCAGAAGGCCATTGAAATGCTTGGAAGCGTGAAGGATTCCATCATCAATGCCTACGAGATCAAGACAGGGTTATCCAGGACGAAGCTGTCCCATCTCATGGATGCGGAGACATGGATGGATGCCCATAAGGCGGTGGAGCTTGGCTTTGCCGATGGGATTCTTGGAAGGGCTGACCTGCCGGAGGATGTGGAGCCGCCAGCAGTCACCATGCTGTATTCCAAGGCGGCTGTGGTTAATTCTCTGATGGATAAGATCGCAGCAAAGTGTGCTACAAAACCGAAAACTGAACCTGCAGGCCGCAGCGTAGACAGTCTCTACGAGCGGCTTAACTTATTGAAGAATTAAGGAGGATTTCGACAATGACTATTTTAGAGCTTAGAGAAAAGAGAGCAAAGGCGTGGGAAGCGGCAAAGGCATTCTTAGATTCTCACAGAAATGACAAGGGTGTGCTGTCCGCAGAGGACGACGCCGCCTATACCCGTATGGAGCAGGAAATCATCGACCTGGGCAAGGAAATCTCCCGCATGGAACGCCGTGAGGCGCTGGATGCCCAGTTAAACCTTCCGGTGAACCAGCCTTTGACTGGTAAGCCTTTAAACGGCAGGGAGACTGCAAAGACCGGACGTGCTTCGGATGAGTATCGCCAGAACTTCTGGAACATGATGCGTTCCAAGACTCCCATGCCTACTGTGATGAATGCCCTGCAGATCGGCACGGACTCCGAGGGCGGGTATCTCGTACCGGATGAGTATGAGCGAACCCTGGTGGAGGCGCTGGAGGAAGAGAACGTGTTCCGCCAGCTGGCCAAGGTGATCCGCACCTCCAGCGGTGACAGAAAGATCCCTGTGGTGGCTACTAAGGGAACCGCTTCCTGGATTGACGAGGAAGGGGCTTATCTGGAGAGCGATGATGCCTTCGGCCAGGTTTCCATCGGGGCTTACAAGGTGGGCACCATGATCAAGGTATCGGAAGAGCTGCTGAATGACAGCGTCTTTGATCTGGAGGCCTACATCTCCCGTGAGTTTGCCAGAAGGATTGGCGCTAAGGAGGAAGAGGCATTCTTTACCGGTGATGGTTCCGGCAAGCCTCTGGGTGTGCTGGCGGCCACCGGCGGAGCGGAAACCGGGGTGACTGCGGCATCTGCTACGGCCATCACTGCTGATGAGCTGATTGACCTGTTCTACTCCCTGAAGGCACCTTACCGCAGAAACGCCGTGTGGGTGTTAAACGACTCCACCATCAAGGCCATCCGTAAGCTGAAGGACAACCAGGGACAGTACCTGTGGCAGCCTTCCCTGACCGCAGGTGCGCCTGACCTGCTGCTTGGAAAGCCGGTACGCACCTCTGCGTATATGCCTGCCATTGCAGCAGATGCAAAGACGGTAGCCTTTGGTGATTTTAGCTACTACTGGATCGCAGACAGACAGGGACGTTCCTTCAAGCGTCTGAATGAGTTGTATGCGGCAACCGGCCAGGTGGGCTTCCTTGCCTCCCAGAGAGTGGACGGCAAGCTGATCCTGCCGGAGGCCATCAAGGTGCTGGCACAGAAGTCTGCGGGCTAATGATTCATAAAGTGGGCGGTATGGGAAACTGTGCCGCCCTTCATTCTGGAGGTGAGGATGATGGTGACATTGGAAGAAATGAAGAACTATCTCCGGGTGGACTACGAGGACGATGATGCCTTAATCCAGGACATGATTACAGCAGCGATCCGGCAGTGTATGGATATCCTGCGGACGGACAGCGAAGAAGACCTGGTTGCAGCCCAGAACGGAAAAATCGCTGTCATGTTTACAGCGGCTTATTTGTACGAACACCGGGAGGAAGCTGACCATCACGCTCTGAACCTGACGCTTCGGGCGCTTCTGTTTGGAAGCCGGAAGGAGGGATTCTGATGGATGTGGCTCTTTTCAACCGGAAAATCGTTGTACAGAAGAATTCCGTTACAGTGGATGCCATTGGAAATCATCTGAATGAGTGGGTGGATTTCTATTCCTGCCATGCCACCATCAGCGGGGAATCTCCAAACGAGAGTACATCTGCCGGAACGGTGGTGGATAACACCAAGGCAGACTTTACGGTAAGGTGGTGCAAAGCTGTGTCGGAGATCACCTCTGACGGATACCGAGTCGTGTATAACGATGAGATTTACAACATTCTTGGCATTGACCACCAGAATTACAAGAAGAAATCGATAAAACTTAAATGCCAGAAAGCGAGGCGGTGAGGATGGGAAGAAATGTGCAGATCGGTGATCTGGCGGATGCCATTAGGGAGACGCTGGAGGATTATGCTGACCTTGCCGCTGAGGATGTAAAGCAGGCGGTCAGGGAAGCCGGGGATACGGTACGGGATGAAATCCGCACACATGCTCCAAAGGATACTGGGGACTACGCAAAAAGCTGGGCGGTAAAAAAGAGGAAGGAAACATCCAACAGCCTCACTCTTGTGGTGCATTCCAGAAACCGCTATCAGCTGGCGCATCTGCTGGAGTTTGGCCATGCCAAACGGGGCGGAGGCCGTGTATCTGCACAGCCTCATATCGCTGCTGCGGAAGCAAAAGGCATGGAGCAGCTGGAGGATGAGATCCGGAAAGTACTGGAGGGATGAGATGGAGAGACTGGTTTCGATCATAAAAGAGATGGGCATTCCTTATGCCTATGATCACTTCGCAGAAGGGGAAGCGCCGGACCCGCCCTTTCTCTGCTATCTGCTTCCGGGAAGCGACAACTTTTCCGCAGACGGGAAGGTATATCATAAAATCAGCGAGGTGCGTCTGGAACTGTACACGGACTTCAAAGACCTGTCTTCAGAACAGCAGGTGGAGATGGCTTTGGATGCGGCGGGGATATTTTACAACAAGACAGAAACCTGGATTGACAGCGAGAAGCTGTATGAGGTTCTGTACTCTTTTGATATGGAGGGAATGTAAATGCCGAATAAGAAGAATAAAGTAAAATTCAACATCTGCAATGTGCATTACGCACTGATCACGGTGGATGAGGATGGGGACATTACTTTCGGGACGCCGGTAGCCATGCCGGGTGCGGTATCTCTGTCCCTGGAACCCAACGGTGAGCCGTCCAATTTTTACGCGGATGGGTATGCCTATTATACGATCTCCAACAACATGGGCTATGAGGGGGATCTGGAACTGGCCATGGTACCGGAGAGCTTCCGTACCGATGTGCTGAAGGAGTCTTTGGATGACAACAGCGTGCTGGTGGAGAGCGCCAACGTGGAGACGGCGAACTTCGCCCTGCTCTTTGAGTTTGACGGGGATGTGAAGAAGATCCGCCATGTGCTGTATAACTGCTCGGCGGCAAGGCCGAACATCGAGTCCACTACCAATGAGGAGGAGATCGAGGTACAGACGGAAACGCTGGCCATCACGGCGGCTCCCCTGGCTAACGGCTATGTGAAGGCCCGCACCGGGGACAGCACCACGGATACGGTCTATACCGGCTGGTATACCTCGGTGTATATGCCGGCGGTGACGGACCCGGAGACGTCCGGGACCCAGCAGTCCAGCCTGCAGAATTTTGAGGAAGAAGAAACGGGAGGAGAAACCTTATGAGCATGAAGAAAAATATCACGATTGACGGGCGGGAGGTCGCTTTCAAGGCCTCCGCCGCCATCCCCAGAATCTACCGGATGAAATTTCACAGGGATATCTTCAAAGACCTGCGGGACCTGGAAAAAAGCATTGACAAGAATGACCCGGAAAATTCCAGCCTTGACCTGTTCTCTTTGGAGATGTTTGAGAACATTGCCTATGTGATGGCGAAGCACGCGGACTCTTCCATTCCAGGCACGCCGGAGGAATGGCTGGACGGCTATAACACCTTTTCCATTTATCAAGTACTGCCTCAGATCATCGAGCTTTGGGGACTGAACACCCAGACGGATGTGCAGGCTAAAAAAAACTTCGCCCGACTGACCGGGAAATGACAACGCCCCTGTTTCTTTTACGGTGCGTGCAGCTGGGGCTGTCCATCCGGGATCTGGATCTTTTGACCATCGGGATGGTGAATGATATGTATGTGGAGAGCCGGAACGATGAATATAAGTATGCGGTGGTGGCAACACAAAAAGATTTCGATCAATTTTAGCGGCTGTCCTGAATTTTCTTTGATTTGACGGATTGCTTAAATACGGTTTCTCTGTTATACTCGCCTTGTGCGCACAAATAAAATACAGGAAGGGGTATGCTGTTTGAAGAACAACGGATGTGCTATTGTATCAAGCCGGGAGGCTTGCGTGCAATAACCCGGCAAACCTCCCGGAGGATTTGGATACATCAAAGACTTTCAGGAGGAAAATACAATGAACCGTGAGAACAAACGGAAAAAATACGAGAAACATTATTATAAGAACCATGCCTGTACCGAATCCTTTACCTGTAAGGTATGCGGCCGTCTGGTCGTTCCTGGAGGGGCAGGATCAGACCACAGGAACCACTGCCCGAACTGCTTAAGCAGCCAGCACCTGGACAATGAACCCGGAGACAGGGAGTCAGACTGCGGCGGCGTGATGGAGCCTGTTGCAGTATGGGTAAGAAAAAATGGCGAATGGGCCATCATCCACAGGTGCCGTATCTGCGGCAAACTGTCATCTAACAGGGTGGCAGCGGACGATAACCCGATGAAGCTCATGGCAATCGCCATGAAGCCCTTATGTGAACCTCCGTTCCCAGTGGAGCGCATTGAGGAACTGACCGCCCTTATGGGAGGGGAAGGCAGCTTAAAATGATGATTATGGAAAGCATTTGTCACAATGGCAAATGCTTTCTTTTATGCTCGGAGCAATCCGGGCTTTTTCTTTGCCCATTTTCAGGAGGTGAGTGATACATGGCAAGCCGGATCAAGGGAATCACGGTGGAGATTGGCGGCGATACCAGCGGCCTGGAAAAGTCACTGTCTGACGTCAACAATTCCATAAAGAAGACCCAGAGCCAGCTGCGGGATGTGAACAGCCTCCTGAAACTGGATCCGTCCAACACGGTTCTCCTTGCCCAGAAGCAGGAGCTTCTGCAGCAGGCCATCAGCGATACCGAGAAAAAGCTGCAGGCCTTGGAGCAGGCGCAGGAGGACGTAACGAAAGCCTTTGAGCGGGGTGACCTGGGGAAAGACCAGTACATGGCTTTCCAGCGTGAGGTGGAAGAAACCAGGGGGACACTGAACCGCTATAAAGCCGATCTGTCCGGCCTGCAGTCTGAGCAGGAACGACTGGCTTCCAACATGGAGCGGCTCAGCAAGCTGTTTGCCGCTACGGAATCCAATGTAGATGATTATGCGGATGTGCTGGGAAGCCGATTGGTAAATGCCATCAGAAACGGCACAGCATCCTCAGACCAGCTAAAGACTGCCATTGAGAAGATCGGGAAATCCGCCACAGGCGGGAAGGCGAACATCAGGCAGCTGACGGATGCCCTGGATACGGTGGATGACGGGCAGGCGATACGGAACCTGATCGAGGACCTGAATGATGTGAGGAACGCTGCCCAGGATGCCGCAGGCGATATCGGGGAGATCGCGGGAGCCACAAAGGGCGCAGCCCTCATGGAAGCCGCCGACCAGCTTTCTGCTGTCGGTGATAAGATCCAGGATATCGGGGATAAAGCGGTGTCTGCTTATGCGGAGACAGAAAATGCAGTCACAAAGGTGAACGCTTACTTCGGGGAAACGGGTGCCGCAGCAGAAGCCAGTGCCGCAGTCGTCAAAGAAGTCTATGGGTCTGGTGTTGGACAGAGCATGGATTCTGTGGCGGAAGCGGTCATCATGGTAAAGAAGAACCTTGGGGAGCTTTCCGATACAGACCTTACGCACCTGACACAGCAGGCGCTGACGCTGGATGAACTGTACGGTATTGACATGAACGAGACCCTCCGTGGCGTCAACTCTCTGATGAAGCAGTATGGCATGACGGCGCAGGAGGCGATGGATTACATCGTCACGGGTACGCAGAATGGCCTGGACAAGACCAACGAGCTGGGCGATAACCTGTCTGAGTATTCCGGCAAGTTCGCCCAGGCCGGCTACTCCGCATCCGAGTATTTCCAGCTCCTGCAGAACGGCCTGCAGGGCGGCGCGTACAACCTGGACAAGGTTAATGATGCCATCAATGAGGTGACCACCCGTCTGGCGGACGGGACCATTGGGGATTCCATTGACCTATATTCCCAGAAGACCCAGTCCATGTTCCTAGCATGGCAGAATGGGGAAGCCACCCAGAAGCAGGTCATTGATTCCATTGTGGCGGATATCGCAAACTGTACCAATGAGCAGCAGGCCCTGAACATGGCGGCGGAAGCCTTCGGTACGATGGCTGAGGACGGGAACCTCAGGTTCATCACTTCCCTGACTTCGGTAGGCGAAACCTACGACAGTGTGGCCGGTTCTGCGCAGAACCTGTTTAACCAGACAGGCACTCCCATGCAGGAGATGGAGGCCAATACCAGGAAGCTCCAGCAGGCCCTGATCCCGCTGGGCGAGAAGATCGTGGAGCTTGCCAATGTGGTGCTGCCGCCCCTGGTGGCGGTTATTGAGACTGTGAGCGGGATCTTTGGCATGCTGCCGGAGCCGGTGCAGAACTTCGTGGTGATCCTCGGAGCGCTGCTTGTGGCTTTTACTGCCCTGACACCGGTTATCGCAGCGCTTTCCGTGGCATTCGGGGCACTCAATATCTCTCTGCTCCCGGTGATCGGCATCATTGCCGGAGTGGCTGCGGCCATTGCCGCGATCATAGCTATTGTGAAAAACTGGGGCGCGATCACGGAATGGTTCGGCCAGCTCTGGGAGACGGTATCCGCAAAGCTGATGGAACTTTGGGACAAGGTGGTGGTGTTCTTCACGGAAACCATCCCTGCGGCGGCGCAGGAGTTTATCGACTTCTTCTCTGCTATCCCGCAGTGGTGGAGCAGCCTGTGGTCGCAGGTTTCCGCATTTTTCGTCAATATCTGGAACAATATCAGAAATACAGCCGCACAGGTCTGGAACACCATCAGGCAGATAGCGGTCGATGCGGCGAATGCGCTGAAGCAGGGTGTCCAGAATATTTTTTCTGCGCTTTCCCAGTTCATTTCACAGATCTGGAATACACTGAAGCAGACAGCGTCCAATATCTGGAATGGTATCAAGACTACGGTAGTAAATATTGCCACAGGATTAAAGGATGCGGCGGTAAATGCCTTCAAAAGCCTGGTTTCCGGCATCCGTTCCGCCCTTTCCGGGCTGGCATCGGTTGTGCAGAACGGTTTTTCCGGCGCGATCTCCTTTATCACGAGCCTGCCGGGGAAGGCCCTCCAGTGGGGCAAAGATTTCATACAGGGGCTGATCAACGGAATCAAGAGCATGGTGCAGGCAGTGGTTGACACGGTATCCGGCATTGCCAGCAAGATCGCATCCTTCCTCCACTTCTCCGCCCCAGATGAAGGCCCGCTCTCGGACTATGAGAAATGGATGCCGGACTTCATGAAGGGACTGGCTGGCGGCATAGAAAAGAGCCGCAGCCTGGTGGAGAAAGCGGTAAAGGATGTAGCTTCGGATATGGTGATTACTCCGAAAGCAGGTGTGTCCGGATATGGAGACACAGATGGAATGATGGCTGGCACCAGCATGTCGGATATGATCGCTGGAGTCTCTTCTGCGGTATCGGAAGCCCTGGCCGGTTTTTCCAGCCCGCAGGGGAACATCGTAATCCCGGTGTATGTGGGCGGTACGTTGCTTGATGAACTGGTGGTGACAGCGCAGGCGAGACAGAACCTGCGGTCAGGAGGGAGGTAAGCGATGGCATTTATACAGTATCTGACTTTTGACGGCACAGCCCTCCCCCTGCCGGATTCCTATGAGGTACAGATGGATGACATGGAGGCGGATTCCGGCGGGGAGACAGAAGCCGGGACGGTGCAGCGGGATGTGGTGCGCGCAGGCGTGGTGAGCATCCCGGTGTCCTTTTCCGTTTCTGCGAAATGGCTGAGAATTTTGACGGAATTTAAGCAGCAGGAAAAGATTACTGTAGGGTATTTCGATACAGAGACGCTGGCGGTAAAGACGGCGGAGATGTATGTGGAGGGGTATAAGGCTTCCCTTGTCAAAGATACGTCCCGAAAGGGATTGTGGACAGTGAGTTTTACGCTGAGGGAATTTTAAAGTGGAGGTGATGCCCTATGTACCCGGTAAGTGAAGCATTCCTGCAGGCGGTGCAGATCAACACCCGGAAGTATTACTGGACTGGAAAAATTACAACAACAGCCGGGCTGGAGTATCCGTTTACGCAGAAAGATATCGTCAAAGGGAGCGGTTATATCACAGCGCAGTGCTGCGGCAATTCTGAGATCGAACTGGGTGCGGTGTACGCGGCGGAGATGGGGATCAGCCTGTTCCTGGACATTGACCGGTACACTTTGGAGAACGCAGAAGTGGAACTGTCTTACCACCTGCGGCTGGCGGACGGGATTTATGAAGCTGTCCCTATGGGGATCTTTGAGGTGAGCGAGGCAAACCGGACGGTGCATGTACTGGAACTGAAGGCTTATGACCGGATGCTCCGTTTTGACCGGGCTTTCAATGGTTTTGAGACCATCGGCACGGCTTACGGGATGATGGCGCTGTGCAGTACCGCCTGTGGGGTGAAACTGGCACAGACACAGGCGGAGATTGAGGCGCTCCCGAATGGTTCAGAACTGCTCTCCATTTATCCGGAGAATGACATTGAGACCTATCGGGACGTGCTGTATTTTACGGCGCAGGTGCTGGGCGGCTTCTTCTGCATCAACCGGGAAGGGAAGCTGGAGTTTCGGCAGTACGGGGAGACTCCGGTGATAGCGATCCAGCAGAAGCACCGGTTTTCCAGCAGTTTCTCTGATTTTGTGACCCGGTACACGGCAGTCAGTTCCACCAACCTGCGGACGCAGACTTCCGAGTATTACGCTTTGGAAACAGACGATGGGCTGACCATGAACCTTGGAGTCAATCCATTATTGCAGTTTGGTTTGGAAGAGACAAGGGCAGAGCTGTGCGGGAACATTTTGACGGCCCTGTCCGCAGTCAATTATGTGCCCTTTGATTCGGATACCATCGGGAACCCGGCGCTGGATCTGGGTGATGTGCTGACCTTCTCCGGCGGGCAGGCGGATGCCCAGCAGATCACATGCGTGACGTCCTTTACGGTCAAGATCGGCGGCAGGCAGAGCCTGAAATGCGTGGGGAAGAATCCCAGGCTTTCCCAGGCAAAGTCCAAGAATGACAAGAACATCTCCGGGCTGTTAAATCAGATCGAGGCGGGGAAAATCGGGATCCATACCTTTACGAACGCCTCTGAGTATACCATCGGGGAAACAGATGTGCGGATCATCAGCATTGAGTTCGCTTCCAAAGAGGAAAACCACGCCCAGTTCTTCGGGCAGGTAGTGGTGGACGTGGAAGCGCAGGCGGCGAAGAAATCCGCCCAGGCCAGCGGCACCATCGTGATCCCGTTCCCGTCCGGGAATGTAGGAGACAGCGGCGGGGCGGCGGATACAGAAAATGGTTCTGAGGATGGAGCTGCCGGGGAAGAAATCACGGATATTCCTGTAGATGTAAGCCTTCCGGTGACCTGGACGGAGGACGGGAAGGCGGTCTGCTATGTGACCTTTGAACTGAACAACGCGGAGATCCTGCTCCATCATCCGGTGGAGACCTGGCACAGCGGGAAGCACATCCTGTCTTTGTATTACCCCATTGAAAATATCGTGCCGAACATCACAAATACCTTCAATGTGTATCTGCGGATGGAGGACGGCTCCGGCAGCGTGGGGATCGGGGACTGCATCGCTTCCATCAGCGGCCAGGCCATGGCTGCCGCAGCGGCCTGGGACGGCAGAATCGATATTGAGGAAACGTCGGCACTATTTTCTGTCAGCGGCGGCCTTCAGGCAAGGGACTTTACGGAGGCAGTCGATGTGGGGACGATGGAACTGGTACAGAAAAGCTATGCGGATACTATGACGGGAAGGACTGGGATCGGCGCATTCTGCCGGCCGGTCACACTCACTTAAGCAATGGGAGGATTGCGATTATGGTTTTGAAAGGCGTTATGACGATCGAACTGACGGATGAGAATACCGGGGCGGTGGAAACTGTCACGGAAGAAAATATGATCACGGAAGCAGTAAACAACATCCTTGGCCTGAACCCGATGGGGATTTTTTATGCCGCCACCGGGGAATACGACGCTGCAGTCTTGTGGAACGACACCCTTCTGCCCATCTGCCCCAACATGATCGGCGGCATCCTACTGTTCTCCAAAGCCCTGGAAGAAGATGCGGGACATATCTATGAGCTGTCCGACAACCTTCCTGTAGCGTATGCGTCCAACGATGTAAATTCCACGGCAAACACAGCCAGGGGAAGCCTGAACCTGACGGAGAGCATGGCCATTGCAAACGGTTATAAGTTTGTCTGGGAGTTTACGCCCAGCCAGGGAAACGGCACCATCGCGGCGGTGGCGCTTACCAGCTCTTTCGGCGGTCAGAATGCCTACGGGAGCCTTGTGGGGGACGCCAGCACATTCCTGCAGTTAAAAGCGGCGGACATCGGACCGATCCCGGATGCCAATAAGATGGTACTTTTTGAAGCCGTGGAGATGGATTTCGAGAACAGCCTGCTCTATTCTATCACTTACGAAAATGACAGCGTCCGGATACGGAAGCTGCGGATCCCTGTCTTTTCCATCGGGCTGAACGAGCGGCTGGATGATTCCACCTATACCGTCCTGGAGGACGAAGTGCTGACACCGGAGACCTTTGAATTCCTCGGCAGCTATACGAAATATGGGGAGTTCATGGACGGGCAGGATGGGTACTGGTACGGTTTTTCCAATGAGGAAAATTCTTCTGGGGATGCCGTGATGCTCTGGATCAAAATATCCAAGGCAGACTATTCCTTTACCGAAGGCCAGTGGACACTGTCCAACGCGAAATTGATGGATGTGGGCACCCGCGACCTTGATACCTTTGCGGAACGGAGTGTGAAATGCTGTGTCCGGGGCGGGTATCTGTATGTGCCGGCCTATGACAAGACGGGGATTTACAAGATCAATCTGGCCAACTCCACGGATGTGACACTGATTGAGTTTGGCTTTACATCCGAATGGACGCCTTTATGCGAAACCGGCTCCTGTGAACTGTATCTGACACTTATTGGGGATCTGATCATCGGCGGGGACTTCCAGATCACAGCGGAGGATACGGTGGTCCACACCCAGGGGAGCGCAAGGCTTAATAATGCCGCTACTCCCCTGTTCCAGTACAAGAACTTTCTGGTCGGCTGGGGCGGAAGCTATGGGAATGAGTATCGGACGGCATATCTTCTGGCGCCGTACCTGGCGTCCATCAATAATCTTCCGTCAGCGGTGGTAAAGACCGTGGACAAAACCATGAAGATCACCTACACGCTGACGGAGGAGTGAGTCCTGGAGTTAGCAGGTCATTTCGTTCGGGAACGGTAGCCGTGGGAGCTTTCCGCTACAAGGGAAAGTGCCTGGAGATCCCCGTTCAGGCTTTTTTGGAGTTTGCGGATGGATGCGGATTTGGCTGCAAGTTCCTTTTTAAGTTGTTCCCTCCGGCAGTCAGCCAGTTCCTCCTCCGTCATCTGCCGGATACGGATGGAACCTTCGTCATACTCTACTACGATGGTGCTGCCGATGGAAAAGCCAAGCTCTTCAAGCCATCTGCCCTCCATCTGGATCTTCGGGACCTGGGTGTAGGAGCCGCCGGTGCAGCGGCTGGTGTATGCTACTTTGATGTTTTTCTGCTTCATGGGCGTACCTCCTTGTGCGGTTTACGGCGGCTTTTCCTGGAAAGCCAGCAGGCATCGTGGTTTCGGATCTGGCCGAGACAGCCGGAAAGCGTGGCCCCGTGGCCATGCTCGTGATAGGGTGTTCCCCTGTGATGGGTGTGGTAGATCAGACAGCTTCTGAAATGCGGGTACTCCTGCAGCAGGATGTGCCAGCAGTGTCCGGTGTTTTTTGACTGGATCGTAAGGGTGCATCCGCCGGACGCGATGACGGAAAAGTACCCGGCATCAATGTTTTTCAATTCCTTCGCAGTAAACATTTTTGACCTCCTTCCTGCGGTTTTTGTGATTGTATCTATCACTCTGCCCGGCAGGAATAGCAACCTGATTCTGTGCCATAAACTGCACGAATCTTTACCCGCAGAATTGTGCGGGAAGGCACTGTATATAGAAACTTACAAACGGGCGCTCTTATAGGGCATCCTTTTTCGTTCAGGAAAGAGAGGAATTTCGTTATGAAAGAATTCTGGAACACCATCCAATTCATCTTTACCGCTGTGGGCGGCTGGCTTGGGTACTTCCTTGGCGGCTGTGACGGCCTGCTTTATGCGCTCATCGCCTTTGTGGCGATCGACTACATCACGGGTGTGATGTGCGCCGTCATCGACAGGAAGTTATCCAGCGCGGTCGGCTTTAAAGGGATCTTCCGCAAGGTGCTGATCTTCTTGCTTGTCGGCATTGCCAATATCATCGATGTACAGGTGGTCGGCACCGGGGCGGTCTTACGGACAGCAGTGATCTTTTTCTACATCTCCAATGAAGGCGTGAGCCTGCTGGAGAATGCAGGGCATTTGGGCCTTCCCATCCCGGAAAGGGTCAAAACGGTATTAGAGCAGCTCCATGATAGAGCAGAAAACGGAAAGGAAGGTAATGAATAATGGCTTACACAAACAGTTCACTGGTATCTTATACAAACTTAAGTCCGAACCACTCCGGGCTGAAGACGCATTCCATTGACCGGATCACGCCCCACTGTGTGGTGGGGCAGCTCTCCGCAGAGAGTATCTGCGGATGCTTTACCAGCCCTTCCAGAGAGGCCAGCTGTAACTACGGCATCGGAAAGGACGGGAAGATCGCCCTTTGTGTGGAGGAGAAGAACCGCTCGTGGTGTTCTTCCAGCAGCGCCAACGACCAGAGGGCAGTCACTATCGAGTGCGCCAGCGATCTGCATCATCCCTACGCAATGACTACTGCTGTTTATAATTCCCTCGTGAAGCTGTGTACGGACATCTGCAAGCGGAATGGGAAGAAGAAACTTCTCTGGCTGGGGGATAAGAATAAGACGCTGAACTATTCCCCGAAGTCCGATGAGATGGTGCTGACCGTCCATCGCTGGTTCGCCAACAAGTCCTGTCCGGGAGACTGGCTGTATGGAAGACTTGGCGACCTTGCGGCAAAGGTCACAGCACAGCTTGGAGAAATGGCTGCTGACAGCGGCGGGACGCTGTACCGGGTGCAGACAGGCGCTTTTTCCAAGAAATCGAATGCTGACGCCCTGGAAGAGAAACTCAAAGCCAGAGGTTTTGATACCTACATGGTGCCAAGCGGCGGGTTTTACAAGGTACAGGTCGGCGCATACAGCATCAGGGCAAATGCCGAGACAATGATGGAAAAGGTTAAGGCGGCCGGATTTGACGCTTTCATTACGACCGCATCTGGGTCAGCTGTATCTTCTTCCAATGCTAAGTCCATTGATACCCTTGCCAGAGAGGTGATTCGCGGCGATTGGGGAAACGGCGCGGAAAGAAAGCAAAGGCTGTCGGCCGCAGGATATGACTATGCGGCGGTGCAGCAGAGAGTAAATGAGTTGTTGTCATAACAGGAACGAAACGGCCTGCGGGTATCTCTTCGGGGAACCTGCAGGCCGCTTTTTTCTTTTTTGGCCAATTCTTCCAATGCTGTCCAGATAGGTAATTGAGGAATTCTCTCAGATTGGAGGAAAACACAATGATTCTATCTACCGGATCAGATATAGCACACACTGCTGCGCTTGAAGGCATAAGCACAGAGCATCTTTTCACACCTGAACAATTCCAACAGGATGTGGACTATTATAGAGCCCAGTGCATTACAAAATCACTGCTGGATTCTGGACTTATTTCCTTGTCGCAATTTAACAAATTAACCGCATTAAATCGGAAATCTTTCTCTCCTTTCCTCGCCGAAATCATGCCAGAACCCGTTGATATCACCTCCATTCAGAGGTAATATGTCACACTACCGAAGGGAGGTGAAACCGTGAAAAAGATTACAAAAATCAGCAGCGATAAGCCTAAGCAGAATGCAAAGAAGCTTCGTGTAGCGGCCTACTGCCGTGTCTCCACGGATAATGATGCTCAGCTTGAAAGTCTTGAAGCACAAAAAAAACATTATGAGGATTACATCTCTAACCGTGAGGATTGGACATTTGCAGGATTATATTTCGATAAGGGTATCACCGGCACGAAGAAAGAAAAGCGGCCGGAATTACTGCGGATGATTGCGGACTGCAAAGCAGGTAAAATCGATTTTGTCGTAACAAAATCCATCAGCCGTTTTGCAAGAAATACCACCGACTGCCTGGAATTGGTTCGCAAACTTTTGGAATTGGACATTCCTATTTATTTCGAGAAGGAAAATCTGAATACCAGTGCAATGGAAAGTGAATTATTCCTGTCTATCCTGAGCAGCATGGCCGAGGGCGAGTCCTCCTCCATTTCTGAAAATAACAAATGGTCCATTCAGAAACGATTCAAAAACGGCACCTTCAAGATCAGCTATCCGCCCTACGGATATGACTGGAACGGGGAACAAATGGTTGTAAATCCGGAGCAGGCCAAGATTGTAGAATGGATTTTCTCCCAGATTCTTTCAGGAAAAGGAACTCTGGCCGTCGCAAACGAACTGAATAAGAAAGGTGTGCCCACGAAAAAAGGCGGACGCTGGACAGCTTCGACCGTGCGCGGTATGCTCGCCAACGAAAAATATACCGGCGATGTCATTTTTCAAAAGACCTACACAGATTCTCAGTTTAATCGTCATACGAACTATGGAGAAAGAGATCGCTATGCCCTTGCCGGCCACCACGAAGCCATCATCAGCCGTGAAGATTTTGACGCTGCAGCCATCCTGATCCAGCAACGGGGCCGTGAGAAGGGCATCGTAAAGGGCAAGAATAAATACCAGAATCGCTACTGCTTTTCTGGAAAAATCTTTTGCGGCGAATGTGGGGATACGTTCAAACGGCGAATACACACCTGCAGCAATTACAAGTATGCCGCTTGGTGCTGCAATACACATATTGAGGATAAAAACCACTGCTCTATGAAATTTATCCGGGATGATAATCTAAAGGCAGCCTTTGTGACAATGATCAACAAACTGATCTTCGGACGACGGTTAATTCTCAAACCCTACTTAGAAGCATTAAAAGACTCCAACAAGGACAATTCCCTGCGAAGGATCCAGGAAATTCAAAGTCTTTTGCTGGAAAATTCAGAGCAGCGCGAAACCCTTGCAAAGCTGATGGCCCAAGGCTATATCGATCAGATTCTCTATAATGAAGAAAACAACTTGCTTTTAGCACAGGCCGATCAATATAAAACGGAGATTTCCGCTTTAAACAAAAGCATCTCTGGCGATGCCACACTCGTTAAATCTACCCTCGATCTGCTGCGCTTTGCGGAGAAAGGTGTGATGTTGGATGCGTTCGACGAAGCATTGTTTGAAAACGTGGTAACTCGCATTCGGGTACTCTCCCGACAGAAGATCGTCTTTGAACTGAAGTGTGGACTTACCCTAACGGAAAGGATGTGATGGAATGGGACACACACCATACGGATATCGAATAGAAAACGGGGTTGCCGTCATTGATGAGGCGGCTGCCGGAAAGCTGCGAAAACTCTATAAAAATTATCTTTCCGGTATGGGACTGCAAATGGCTGCGGCAGAAGCTGGCATTCAAACATACCACGGAACTGCCAAACGTCTGCTGATGACACAACACTACCTTGGAGATGATTTCTATCCGGCGATCATTGATGAAGAGACCTATCATAAAGCACAGGAGGAGCTTATGACGCGTGCGGCTGCTCTCGGCAGACTGAACAGAACCACTAAGCAAAAGCCCATCAAAACTCCAACTCTTTTTACTATCCGGGATATTGAAAAGCATTTTGATAACCCGGCAGCACAGGCTGAATACCTTTACAGCCTGATTGATTGTGAGGTGGGCTGATGGGAAATGTAATGGTCATCCCTGCAAGAAGACAGGTCGGCAATAATGTCAAAAGATCTGAGAAGCCAAAACTCCGAGTCGCAGCGTACTGCCGCGTCAGTACTGACAGCGATGAGCAGGCTACCAGCTACGATGCACAGATCGAGCATTACACAGAATATATTTCAAAGAATCCCGACTGGACTCTGGCTGGCATATTTGCGGATGACGGAATCACTGGCACTAACACGAAAAAACGTGAAGAATTTAACCGTATGATTGACGAATGTATGGCTGGGAACATCGACATGATTATTACGAAGTCAATCAGCCGTTTTGCCCGGAATACATTAGATTGTCTAAAGTATATTCGGCAGCTCAAAGAGAAGAATATTCCAGTTTTCTTTGAAAAAGAGTCCATAAACACAATGGACTCAAAGGGCGAGGTGCTTCTGACCATTATGGCTTCCCTTGCCCAGCAAGAAAGCCAGAGCCTTTCTCAGAATGTTAAACTTGGCCTGCAGTACCGTTACCAGCAGGGACATGTACAGGTCAATCATAACCGCTTCCTCGGCTACACCAAGGATGCTGACGGGCATCTGGTCATTGATCCGGATCAGGCTGAGATCGTCCGGCGCATTTACCGAGAGTATCTGGAAGGCTCCAGCATGGATAAAATTGCTGCAGGCCTGGAAGCGGACGGCATCCTGACTGGCGCTGGAAAAACAAAATGGCATACCAGCACCATCAACAAGATTCTCCGCAATGAAAAGTATATCGGCGATGCGCTTCTGCAAAAGACCTATACCACAGACTTTCTGACTAAAAAGCGCATCAAGAATAACGGCATCGTTCCACAGTACTATGTGGAGGGCGACCATGAAGCAATTATTCCAAAGGACATCTTTTTACTGGTGCAGGAAGAACTGGTCCGCAGGCGGCGCGTCCACACCAGCAAAAGCGGCAAGCGCCATTGCTACTCCTGCAAACATTGTTTTGCCCAGATCGTGTTCTGCGGCGAATGCGGAGAGTTTTACCGGCGAGTCCACTGGAATAACCGTGGCTGCAAATCCATCGTCTGGCGCTGCTGCAGCCGCCTGGACAACACCGGCCATTCCTGCCGCAGCCGCACGGTAAATGAAAGTCTACTGGAACAGACAGCTATCGATGCCATCAATCAGGTGCTCTGTAAAAAAGATGATTTTCTGAAAACCCTGCAGGCCAATATTACTACAGTCATTAAACAGGGAGACAATCTCTCACCGGAAGTAATCGATACACGCCTGCGGGAGCTTCAAAAAGAACTTCTGAAAAAAGCCAATCAAAAAGACGATTATGATGCCATTGCAGATGAAATACTCAGGCTCCGGGATATGCGCAAACAGTCCGAAGTGGACAGCGTGATCAAGGATGAGCAAATGAAGCAGATCAATGATCTGCAGGATTTTATTCGAAGCCAGCCTACTACCATCACAGAATTTGACGAGGTACTGATCAGGAGGCTTATTGCAAAGATTACAGTCTTTGCAGATCACTTTGCTGTAAAATTCAGGTCTGGGATTACAATCAGAGTATAAATCACTTAAAGCCCTCCCGATCAGAATTGCTGAACAGGAGGGCTATTGTTTATTTTATAAAATCAAACATTGTTAGTTGTGATTTCTTAAATGATTCCATTTTGCGTTCCTTTATTACATCTTCAGAACTAACCTCACCAAAAAGGAGTGGTGATAAGGGGTTATGCACTTGGGTGTTTCTTTTGACTGTTTTATAGCTATAATTGGCATAACAATAAAGACACCCGTTTTTACAGGTGTTATATGTTCCTATATCAATACTTGAAACACAACCACATTCTGACCTTTGATTTTTATCTTTCCCTACCGCAAGCTTACAATTTCCTATTCGTTCAAATCGTTCTCTATCGATGCAGCAAGCATGTGTAATACCGAATTTGTCAAGTTCAATCGCTTCAGAGCAAGTATCAATATAGATACCATAAGATTTTGCAATTTCAGAAAATCTTTGCATTAGCTCTATTTGCAGCTCTTTTGACTCTGATTGAATATTTAATGGCTGAGTGTTTCTTGTTGTATTGCGGTAAAAGTCTAGAAAACTTACAGTGCATTTTTCAGTATATTCTCCTAGTTTTGCTGCTAAAACCCTGAAATATTTGCAGTGATATTCCATAGTATATCTATCATTGAAAAAGATCGGGTCATACCGCCAAATGACCTTTTCTCTTCCTATTGATTTGGATAATTGCTGGAATGCAGGAATTATTATATTGTTTTTAGATGGGATATTCGGTTCCACATCCTTATCATAAGCTGTTAATGTAAACTGAAAGTAATAATTATATCTTTCAAGTTCCGACAAGCGGTTTAGCATAGGCACTGGATTTTTTGTCCAAAAAACTATTCCATCAACAACATCGGGTGAGAGATTTATCCTTCCTATTTGATGAATATTCATCGGATTCCTGACTAATACATATTCTTCTTTAAGCCTGTTAAAAAGCCAGTCAGAATAATATGTTGGAATGTCAGTTCTTCGACTGGCACTTATTATCATTTTACCACCTTCTTTATTATCATTTGCGCACTTGCACAAGTGTCAAACGGGGAATAACGCTTCCAACGAGACCAATCAAATCGATTGGTATTTTTAGGGAATTCTTCTCCGTACGGATAGCCACCTGCATAATAACCTTTTCTGTGATCATTATGAAAATGTCCTTTCTCATAAATAACATTATCTAACTTTGAGAGTAGCTTGTCAAAATACTCTCTCCCACCACCATAGCCGCATCCCAGATTAACATCATTAAGAATGATATATGCATTAGGAGTAACTTTCGAATTAAAGTATTCGGCAAATATATTTATGAATACATCTATCTCCTTGTGTGATGAATGTTTCTGCATATCAGAAAAAACATACTGGAAAACAACAAGATTTGGTACCCAATTTCCTTCTGCGATTTCATGAATCAATCGGCATGCGTCTTGATAATAAAATCGGAATAAACTGTTTGCAGATTGCATAGATTCAATGTCTCCATGAATCCAATTCCAAACTTTTCTACTGTAATCAATACCACGATATTCTATCTTATCATAACTAATCACCCCACACTCACGCAAAGCGTCAATTGCAAATAAGTCTGTACAAGGTCCACATCCAAATGAAAGCACCTTAAAATCCCTCAAAAAATGTAAGTCTTTACACAGTTCAAGTGCATACATTATTTCCGATGCATAGCGGCAAGAATACTTACAAGTATAGAAATCGGCCATATGAGTACAGTCATATTTTCGATCAGGAGCACCCTCTGGTGCATGACTTGGGTCATGAATGAAGTCCAAACATTTTTCGCAATCATGTGGGCAACACTCTCCATACGAACAATCTTCACACTGTTCATTCTCTGGTTTCTCATAGCGAGCATCACACCTTGAAAGAATTTTATTAAGCATCATAACATCATTCCCCCATTCTCTTTAAGTAATAATCACATGGAATATCTCTATTTCACACATTTAATTTCTATTTACACAATCAATACTTTCTCGCCACTATTGAAATATCCAAACCACGCACACAACCCTACTGAAAAAACATCTAAATCGCTAACTCACTCGGTCTACATCCAAATCGACTACTCAACCCTCTGTAAATTTCAGTAGATATGTTCTGTCATAGGCTATTTCGCAGTCAGTTCCGGTCTTCTGCTCTGACGGCAAGATGCTCGAAAACACCCAGAAATCAAACACTTTTCATGAGTCAATCCTTCACGCGTGACATCAATACCACCGTCTCCACATGCCCCGACTGCGGAAACATATCCACACACCGTACTCTCTTCACCTCATACCCCTTCTCTCCAAGGTACTTCACATCCCTGGCCAGCGTAGCGGAATCGCAGCTTACATACACCACCTTCTTCGGCCCCATCCTGACGATGGTTTCCAGGCACTTCTCATCGCACCCCTTCCGCGGCGGGTCCACCACAATCACATCCGCATACACCTGGTTTTTCTCATACTGCTCCGGCAGAACCTCCTCGGCCTTTCCCACGAAGAATTCCACATTCTCCATTCCATTGATTTCGGCATTCCCCCTCGCGTCGTCTATCGCCTGGGGCACAATCTCCACGCCGTACACCTGTTTTGCCTTCTGGGCCAGAAACAGGGAGATTGTCCCTATGCCGCAGTACAAATCCCACACAGTCTCATCTCCCGTCAGCCCGGCATACTCCAGAGCCGTCCCGTAAAGCCGCTCCGTCTGCACCGGATTGACCTGGTAAAACGAAAGGGGGGAGATTCTGTACTTCACATTCCCGATATAGTCGGTAATATATCCCGGCCCGTAGAGATTCACAATCTCCTTTCCAAGGATCACGTTGGTTTTCTCCCTGTTTATGTTAAAGGAGATACTGGTCATTCCGGCAATTTTCAGCAGCCGTTCCACCAGAATCTCTTTTTTCGGAAGCTCTGTGCCGTTTAGAATCAGGCACACCATAAGCTCTCCCGTCCGAAAGCCCTTTCGTATCAGCACATGGCGCACGAGTCCCCTGTGAAGTTCCTCATTGTACGGCTCAATTTTATATTCATTCATGAAATTCCTGATAATATCAAGAATTTCCCTGTTTTCCTCCACACCCAGCAGGCAGTCCTCATTTTCCACTATGCAGTGGGTCCTCCCCGCATAGAACCCTGCTATAATCCTGCCGTCCTTATCCCTTCCAAAGGGAAACTGAGCCTTATTCCTGTACCGCCAGGGCTCCTCCATCCCGATAATGGGCTCCATTCTGACTGTCTCTTCCCTCTTCTTTTCAGTACCCTTCAGGTTCTCCTGCCCCTTTTCCTCTGGAAGCAGAAGCCCGGAAAGCCCTCCGATCCGCTTCAGATTATTGTATACCTTCCTCTCCTTAAACCGCAGCTGCTCCTCATAGGCCACTGCCTGCATCTGGCAGCCTCCGCAGCGGCGGGCCACAGGACATTTTTCCTCAACCCGGCAGGCGGACGGCTCTATCACGCGCACCAGGCGGGCAAAGCCAAAGTTTTTTTTCATCTTCATTGCGCTTGCCTCAATCCGGTCGCCGATCACCGCATCCTTCACAAACCAGATATAGCCGTCCAGACGTCCAATGCCCTCCCCGTTTTCTCCCATGTCCTCTATATCAAGTATAAACCTGTCATTTTTCTTCATCTCCACGCTCGTTTCGTATCCTTTCCTTTTTTCGCATCTCCCTTTTCGGTTTTATCCGTCTCCCCCTGGCCAGCTGTCACTCTTTCAGCTTTCTCCGGGCCGCTTCCATCCACTTTTTCTCTGCTCTCCCTGTCTCTTCTCTTTTCCCTCTCTTATTTTCTCCTTCTACCTGTACCTTGCCCTCTCTCCGCCGATGTATTTAAGCCTCGTTCTGGCGCAGTTTACATGGGCGCTTCCGATCTCCCGCAGGGAGGTTCTCACCGGAACAGCTACGGGGCGAAGATGCATGCCGATCAGGGTATCGCCGATGTCAACTCCTGCATGGGCCTGTATGCGCTCTACAGCCACCGGATTCTCAAATCCCGCAAAGGCGGCAGTGGCAAAGGAGCCTCCTGCCTTGAGCTGCGGCACGACATTGACCATCTCAAGCCCGTATTTCAGGGCACACTCCTCCTCCACAATCAGCGCTCTGTTTAAGTGTTCACAGCACTGGGCAGCCAGATAGATGCCCCTGCTTTTAAGCTCCCCGTAAATCACCTCAAACACAGCTCTTCCAACCTCCTCGCTGGAATAAGAGCCAATCCGATGGGCCTCTATCTCGCTGGAGGAACAGCCTGCCACCAGTATCTGTCCCTCTTTCATCACGGCGGCGTCGAGAAGCTCCCGAAGCACCTGAGCCGTCTGCTCCTTTATCCTGTTAATCTCCTCCCTGTCTGTGGGATTCTCTGCAACTCCCTTAACTGACATATGCCTGTTCTCCTTTCATTCTGTCTTTCTCTGTCTTTCACTGTCTTTCACTGTCTTTCACTGTCTTTCACTGTCTTTCACTGTCTTTCGCATCATTCCCATATCCAAAAGAAGATGCCGCGAAACCGGCATCTTCCCACACTGCAGACGGCAGACAAATTCACGGCTGCGCCGTCCGCTTACCTTGCGTAAAACTCCTTCACCCGATCCATCCTGGCGCCCATTCCGCACAGCATCATGTCAGCCACTGTGAAGGCGGCCATGGCCTCCACCACAACCACTGCCCTGGGGACAATGATCGGGTCATGGCGGCCCTTGATGCTTATCTCAATCTCCTCGCCGTCCCTGTTCACGGTCTGCTGAGGGGATGCAATGGACGGCGTCGGCTTAAATGCAGCCCGGAATACAATATCGCTTCCGTCGCTGATTCCTCCCAGGATTCCGCCGGCATGATTCGTCGCTTTTACAATCCTCTTTCCTCCCCGCATTTCTTCCGGGCAGGCTTTTCTTCTCTCTGCGGCTTTCTGAGACTCTTCCCTCAGGATCTCCCTATCCAGGATCTCTTCCTCCTGAGGCCCTTCCTCACGAATCTCCTCCGCCCAAATCTCTTTCTCACGAAGCACTCTGAACGCATCGTTATTTTCGGCTCCTGTGGAGGCTGCGGCGGCAAAGCCGTCGCCGATCTCAAAGCCCTTCACAGCTCCTATGGAGCAGACGGCCTTGGCAAGATTGGCGCTGAGCTTCTCAAAGACAGGTTCCCCCACGCCTGCCGGAACGCCGGAAATCACACATTCCACAATCCCTCCGGCTGAATTTTTCTGTGCCATCTTCTCCTCCAGGAACTGCTCTGCCTCCCTGGCAGCCTCCTGATCCGGCATATAGAGGCGGTTTTTCTCCCTGTCCTCCAGGCAGAAACACTCCGGCGATATGCTTACAGGCCCTATCTGCCTGGTATATGCCTTTACGGAAATCCCCAGCTCCCCCAGAATCTTTGCCGCTACGGCTCCCGCCGCCGTGCGGCCGATAGTTTCCCGGCCTGAGGAGCGTCCGCCTCCCCGGTAGTCCCGAAATCCGTATTTTGCGTCAAAGGTATAGTCTGCATGTCCCGGCCTGTAGCAGGATGCAATCTCTCCATAGTCCCTGGAACGCTGATCCTGATTCCTGACCATCATGGAAATGGGAGTTCCCGTCGTCCTTCCCTCAAAGATGCCGGACAGGATCTCCACCCGGTCGCTCTCATTTCTCTTTGTGGAATATCTGCTCTGCCCCGGTTTCCTCCTGTCTAAATATGCCTGGATATCCTCCTCGCAGAGCGCTATCCCCGCCGGGCAGCCGTCCACCGTCACGCCCACCGCCGGGCCATGAGACTCTCCCCAGGTTGTCATCGTAAGAATCGTGCCAAATATTGATCCTGCCATCTGTAATTCTGCCTCCTGCCTCTCACTGCCGTGTTTCTCTATCTGATTCTCTTTTCCGTCCTCTTTTTCCTCTGCCGGCCGGGCCTTGTACGGCTGCGGCTTGCTTCTCCAGCCTGACCGGGACTTTCTTTCTCTGCCTTTCGCCGCTTTCGTCCTTTTCGTACTATTCCTTTGGAATCTTTGTGATCACGCAGCAGTTGGGCTCATTGACCTCGATGGAGCGGTGATTCATCATCAGAAGCCCGTTCTCATAGTCGACACTGAAAAAGGAGATCGTACCGCTGGCGTGATTGATGCTGGCCAGATGCTTCTGATCCGGGAAAACGGCAATATCTTTCGGATAGTCTCCGCTGATCGGGAGACAGCATATCAGGGTGAGAAGTCCCGTTTCCAGATCTCTCCTGTAGATGCTCACACTGTTGTCCCCCGCATTGCTGCAGTAGAGGTACCTGTCATCCGGCGACATGCGGATGGCGCAGGCTGCCGTAAGCTGGCCGGCCGGTGCATCCCCTGTGGAGGAAACGGTCTGGACTCTCTCAATGACCGGGACTCTCTCGCCTGTCTCATAGCTGAACACGTCGATGGTATTCTTTAACTGGTACATTAAATAGAAATATTTTCCGTCCTGGCTGAAAATAAACTGTCTGGGAGCAGATTCCAGCTCGCAGCGCAGGGCATCCACCAGCGTCATGGTTCCCTTATCCCCGTCGAATCGGTAGATTTTCACCTGATCGATTCCCAGATCTGCCACCATCAGGAACTTTCCGTCCGGCGTCCGTCTGGTGCAGCTGATATGAGGCCTGAAATTTCTCTCTGCCACGCTTCCCAGACCTTTGTGGAATACCTTGTCCGCAATCTCCCCCACAGAGCCGTCCGGGTTCAGGCGGAGGGTAGTCTCTTTTCCGTCATGGTAACCGGATACAAAGATAAATTTGTCTTCCTCGTCCGTGGCCAGATGACAGCCCCTCATCCCCTTGATACTGGCCCTGTTTAAACGCGCAAGCCCCCCGTTTGGAAGGATACGGAAGGATACCACACCCTCGTCTGCAATGGAATACAGAGTCCTGCCGTCGTGGGACACAGTCAGGTAGGAGGCGTTGTCCACCTCCATCTCGCATCTGTATTTAAAGTATCCGTTCTTCACATCTACATCGTAAACTGTAATTCCCTTTGCCTGTCCATTGTAGGAATAAGATCCCACGTAAGCCATGTACTTGCCTGTCATAATACGTTCTCCTCCTAACATGCCGGCAGCTGCCGGCTCTACCAAGCCTTCCGGCCGCAGCAGTCCTCCGCCTTGCCCGGCAAAACTGTCAAGGCCAGACCGCCGTCTCAAATCAGCCATTTTGATAAACACATAATAGCACAGTTTTTACGGTTTGTGAACCTCAAAGACCTTATTCGGGAACCTGTCATTTTCTGACAGATACGTGTCGAATAATGGTTGACACCCTGGTAAAACCATGTATAATGATAGTTGCTGTCTGTTTATTATTAGTAAACTTTATTTTTATTTTTACATTCATTTAGCAATAATAAACTTTAAACTTATTATCATACAACCTGCGCTCCTGTTTTCCGGGCGGCGCAGGCAAAGAGCGCGCCGGCTAAGAAGCGGAGACGAAACAGAGCCAGAAATGAAGCGGCACCGGAGATAAAACACACCGGAGACGAAGCAGCACCGGAGATGAAAAACGCCGGAGACGAAGCAGCACCGTGACACAGACAGAGCGTGCCGCAGACAGGGCCGCAGCAAAACGAAGGAGGGAAGGCATTTGAGCATCGGAGCAAAATTAAAGGAGCTGAGAATCCTCAAGGGACTTACGCAGGAGGAGCTGGCCGACAGAGCCGAGCTGTCCAAGGGCTTCATCTCGCAGGTGGAGCGCGATCTCACCTCTCCGTCCATTGCAACGCTGATGGACATTCTTCAGTGCCTCGGCACAACCATCGGAGAGTTTTTTGCGGAAACTGCTGACGAGCAGATTGTATTTGGAAAAAATGATTTCTTTATTAAAGAGGACGGAGAGCTTAAGAACACGGTCAAATGGATCGTTCCCAATGCCCAGAAAAACTGCATGGAGCCCATTCTCCTGACACTGGAGGCCGGAGGCGCAAGCTGTCCCGATTCCCCCCACGAAGGCGAGGAGTTCGGGTACGTTTTAAGCGGGAGCATAGCCATCCATCTGGGAAACCGGGTTTTTAAGGCAAAGAAGGGAGAATCCTTCTATTTTACAAGTGACAAAACCCACTATATTGAGAGCAGAAGCGGAGCCTCCCTTCTCTGGGTCAGCTCACCGCCCAGCTTTTAGGAGGATGCGGGCAGCTGCCTGCTTACTAACTTTACGGAGGATTTGGAAATGAGTCAGCCACTGATTGATCTCGTAAATATTACGAAAAGCTATGACGGCACGATTGTCCTGGACGATCTGTGCCTGTCTGTCAAGGAAAATGAATTTGTCACCCTGCTGGGCCCCAGCGGCTGCGGGAAGACCACTACCCTGCGCATTATCGGAGGCTTTGAGTCGCCGGATAAGGGAAGAGTGATCTTCGGCGGGCAGGACATCACAAACGTGCCGCCCAACAAACGGCAGCTCAACACGGTTTTCCAGAAATATGCTCTCTTTCCCCATATGAGCATTGCAGAAAACATCGCCTTTGGACTGAAAATCAAGAAAAAGCCGAAAGCCTACATTGACGATAAAATCAGGTATGCTTTAAAGCTCGTAAACCTGGACGGCTTTGAGAACAGAACCGTGGACTCCTTAAGCGGAGGCCAGCAGCAGCGAATTGCCATCGCCAGGGCCATTGTCAACGAGCCGAAGGTCCTGCTTCTGGACGAGCCCCTCGGCGCCCTGGATCTGAAGCTTCGTCAGGATATGCAGTATGAGCTGATCCGGCTGAAAAATGAGCTGGGAATCACCTTCATCTACGTCACCCACGACCAGGAGGAGGCCCTCACCATGTCCGACACCATCGTCGTCATGAACCAGGGCTATATTCAGCAGATGGGCTCCCCGGAGCAGATTTACAATGAGCCGGAGAACGCCTTTGTGGCTGATTTCATCGGGGAGAGCAACATTATCGACGGCCTCATGATCCACGACGAGCTGGTGGAGATCGCCGGGGCGAAATTCGCCTGCGTGGACAAGGGCTTCGGGAACAGCAAGCCGGTGGACGTGGTAATCCGGCCGGAGGACATCGACCTGGTAAAGCCGGAGGACGGAACCCTTCAGGGCACAGTCACCCACCTGATCTTCAAGGGCGTCCACTATGAGATGGAGGTAACAACTCCTGACGGCTACGAGTGGCTGGTTCACAGCACAGACATGTTCCCGGTTGGGGAAAAGGTAGGCATCCATGTGGAGCCGTTCGACATCCAGATCATGAACAAGCCTGCCTCTGAGGACGAGGAGGCCGTGGGAATCGATGAATAGGAAACACAGAAAATCACTGAAACAGTACCTGGCAGGGCCTTACCTGATCTGGATGACCGGCTTTACCATCATCCCCCTGTTTCTAATCGCATGGTACGGACTGACGGACGCCTCCGGCTCCTTCACCCTGGACAACGTGCTGTCCATCGCCACGCCGGAGCACGCAAAGGCTCTGTTTCTCTCCCTGGGACTTTCCCTCTTGAGCACGGCAATCTGCCTGCTGCTGGCCTATCCGCTGGCCATGATTCTGAGGAAAAAGAACATCGGCCGGGGCAGCTTCATTGTCTTTATCTTTATTCTGCCTATGTGGATGAACTTTCTTCTGAGAACACTGGCATGGCAGACGCTGCTTGAAAAAAATGGTGTGATCAACGGAATTCTGTCCGCACTCCACCTGCCGAATATCGCGATAATCAACACTCCGGCAGCCATCGTGCTGGGCATGGTGTACAACTTCCTGCCCTTTATGGTGCTTCCGGTCTACAACGTGCTGATCAAGATCGACGACAATACCATAAACGCCGCAAAGGATCTGGGCGCCAACAGCTTCCAGACATTAATCCACATCTGGCTTCCCTTAAGCCTTCCGGGAATTATCAGCGGCATCACCATGGTGTTCGTGCCTGCCCTCACCACCTTTGTTATCTCCAATCTCCTTGGAGGCAGCAAGATCCTGCTCATCGGAAACGTCATTGAGCAGGAATTTACAAAGGGAAGCAACTGGCACCTGGGCTCAGGCCTTTCTCTGGTGCTGATGGTCTTCATCCTGATCAGTATGGCTCTCATCGCCAAATACGATAAAAACGGGGAGGGGTCTGCATTCTGATGAACGGAAAATTAAATGTAAATGAAAATGAAATGATAAATACTGCGGCGGCGGACGTCATCTCTTCCTCCGGTGAAGCAAAAAACAGCCCCCATCTCTGGAAGAGAAGGCTTCGGAAGTTTTTTCAGGATTTTTACCTGGTGATCATCCTGATTTTCCTGTACGCCCCGATTTTCACCATGATGGTTCTGTCCTTCAATGACTCCAAGTCCAGAACCATCTGGGGCGGGTTCACCACAAAGTGGTACGCGCAGATGTTTGAGAACCAGTCTATTATGGATGCCCTCTACAACACGCTGCTCATCGCCTTCATCTCAGCCCTGGCGGCCACCATCCTCGGAACTCTGGCAGCCCTGGGCATCAACAGCATGAAGCGGGTTCCGAAAAACATCACCATGGGCATAAACAATATCCCGATTTTAAACTCCGAGATCGTGACTGGTATTTCCCTGATGCTCACCTTCATTGCCTTTGGAATCTCCCTGGGCTTTAAGACTATCCTGATTGCCCACATTACCTTTAACCTGCCCTTTGTCATTTTAAGCGTCCTGCCCAAGCTTCGGCAGACCAGCCGCTACACCTACGAGGCTGCCCTGGACCTGGGCGCAAACCCGCTTCAGGCATTTTTCAAGGTAGTGTTTCCGGACATTATGCCCGGCGTGCTGTCAGGCTTTCTGATGGGCTTTACCCTGTCCCTGGACGACTTTATCATCACCCACTTTACCAGAGGCGCAGGCATCAACACCCTGTCCACCCTGATCTACAGCGAGGTGAGAAGGGGAATCAAGCCCTCCATGTACGCCCTGTCCACGATCATCTTCGTGACCGTGCTGGCCCTCCTTCTGATTACCAACTTTGCTCCGAAGGAGAGTGGAGCGAAACCGCAGAAGAACATGCAGCAAAGCGCGGATAAGGGAAGGAAAATCTCCGGCCCGCATCTGAAGAAAGGGCTTTTGGCCGCTGCCTCCTTCGCCATTGTAGCCGTTGTCTGCTTTACCACCTACATCAGATATACGTCAAAGCCGGCGAATGAGCTCTACGTGTACAACTGGGGTGAGTATATTGATCCGTCTGTCATCGAGGAATTTGAGGCGGAGACAGGCATCAGGGTTACCTATGACCTCTTTGAGACCAACGAAGAAATGTATCCCGTTGTGGAGGCTGGAGGCGTAAGCTATGACGTGGTCTGTCCTTCCGACTACATGATCCAGAAAATGGCGGAGAACGGCCTTCTGGCTGAGCTCAACTACGACAACATTCCAAATATTAAGAACATTGACAGTCAGTATCTGGAAAAGTCCGAGAGCTTTGATCCCGGAAACCGGTATGCGGTTCCCTACACCTGGGGAACGGTGGGTATCCTCTACAACACAAAGCGGATCGAGGAGCTGGGCGTACAGCCCCCATCCAGGTGGGCGGATCTGTGGGATCCGGCCTACAAGGGCGAGATTCTCATGCAGGACAGCGTCCGGGACGCCTTCATGGTAGCTCTCAAATCCCTGGGATATTCCATGAACTCCACAGACGAGGGAGAGCTTGCCCAGGCAAGAGATCTGCTGATTGCCCAGAAGCCCCTCGTACAGGCCTACGTCATTGACCAGGTGAGGGACAAGATGATCGGCGGCGAGGCTGCCGTGGGCGTCATCTACTCCGGCGAGATGCTCTTTATCCAGGAGGAGGTTGCCAGACAGAATCTGGATTACAGCCTGGAATACGTGATCCCGGAGGAGGGAACGAATAT
This sequence comes from Clostridium sp. AM29-11AC, assembly GCF_003480545.1. Taxonomy (NCBI): domain Bacteria; kingdom Bacillati; phylum Bacillota; class Clostridia; order Eubacteriales; family Clostridiaceae; genus Clostridium; species Clostridium sp. AM29-11AC. Next base: position 84,390 of record NZ_QUJI01000003.1, on the reverse strand, counting down.
CTGGATTGACGCCTGGGTGATCCCGAAAAATGCGAAAAATAAGGAAAATGCAGAAAAGTGGATTAACTTCCTGTGCAGACCTGATATTGCCAAGAAAAATTTTGAATACATTACCTATGCCACCCCAAACAAGGCGGCAAAGGAGCTTCTGGAACCGGAAATCCAGAATAACAAGGCCCTCTTTCCTGACACGGACAAGCTGGAAAATTCCGAGGTGTTCCAGTATCTCGGCGATGCGGTGGATATGATTTACAATAACCTCTGGAAAGAGGTAAAATCTCAGTAGGCGGCAGAAACAGCTCTTATTTTAGGCGAAGAAAGGAGTTTTTTATGAAGATAGCAATTCCCTATGCAGACGGCCTTGTCTTTCAGCATTTTAATGAGGCCTCCCTTTTTAAGATTTACACGGTGGATGATTTCGACATCCTGTCCTCCGGGCTCGTGACCATCTCCCAGGGCACGCCGGCGCAGACTGCTGAAAGCCTTCGGGAGCAGGGCGTCAACGTAGTCATCTGCGGAAATATCGGAGTGGCATCGCTTCTGAACCTGCAGGATGCAAAGATCCAGGTCATGGGAGGCGCCTACGGGGAGGCGGACGCTCAGGTGGAGAGCTTTCTGAACGGCCAGCTCCACTTTGAGACAAAGGAGAGCCGCAGGGAACAGAAAGACGGGGAGAGCAACGGAAACGTGAGCGCCTGCGGCAGCACCCAGTGCTTCTAAACTTCTCCTTCTGCTTATCTGCCCAACAGGAACTTTCCTGCAGGGCAGGTAAGAAGAGTAAACAAGCGCAGCGCCGGACAGGCTTTAAAAGATGCCTGTCCGGCGCTGCGCTTATTCTTTCTCTCTGTTTTTTAGTCAACCAGCTTGTCCAACTCTTTCACATGCTCCGTCTCATTGGAGGTCTTGTGCTTTGCCTTGGCCGCATACTGGTTTACTGCAACCTGGGACTTCTTGATCGGCTGCATGGTTCCTGCTCCGGCCACACATCCGCCTGGGCAGGCCATTCCCTCAAGCAGATAGCCGTTGTACTTTCCTGCCTTTGCCAGGGTTAAGAGCTTGCGGCAGTCCTTTAAGCCCTCTGCGTTGGCCACCTTGATCTCCCGATCCGGGAACCGGTTCTTGATAACGTCCACCACGGACTTGGCCACTCCTCCGGCTACGGCAAAGTTACGTCCGTCTGTGGAGGCGTCATTTACACCGTCCGGATCTTCTTCGATATTCTCAATATCCACATGCTTTGCATCAAAAATTCCCGCCATCTCCTCAAAGGTCAGAACGAAATCCACCTCGCTGCGGACGCTCTTTCTCATGGCCTCCAACTTTTTAGCAGCGCACGGTCCGATGAATACAACCCTGGCATTCTCGTGCTTGCTCTTGATCAGCCTTGCTGTCAGAGTCATAGGAGTCAGGGCCATGGAAATGCAGTTTGCATAGTCCGGGAACAGTTTCTTGGCCATCATGGACCAGGCCGGACAGCAGGAGGTTGCCATAAACGGGAGCTTCTCAGGCACTTCCTTCACAAAATCAATGGCCTCCTGAGTTGCACAAAGATCCGCTCCGATCGCCACCTCAAATACATCGGCAAAGCCCAGAGCCTTCATGGCTGCACGGAGTTTTCCAGGTGTTACCTTCGGGCCGAACTGTCCCACAAACGCCGGCGCCACAGCAGCGTACACACGCTCACCGGACTGAATCGCCCTGATGACCTGGAAGATCTGGGACTTATCTGCAATCGCTCCGAATGGGCAGTTTACAAGACACTGGCCGCAGGAAACGCACTTGTCATAGTCAATGTCAGCCTTTCCGTTCACGTCGGAGTGGATGGCATCCATGCCGCAGGCAGCAGCGCAGGGGCGCTCCTGAACGATAATGGCGTTATATCCGCAGACCTCCTTGCACTTTCCGCACTTGATGCACTTATCCTGATCAATGTAGGAGCGTCCGTTTGTCCGATCCAGGGTGACAGCTCCCTTGGGACACACCTCCACACACGGGTGGGCCAGACAGCCCTGGCAGCCGTCTGTCACATAGACGCGCTTTTCATGACAGGCGTTGCATGCAAATTTGATTACGTTAATTAACGGCGGCGTGTAATAGGTCTCGGCCCTGTCAGCCGCCTCAATATTGTCAGACAGCGGCGCGTGCTCGCCGGCTCCCCTGCAGGGAAGGCCCATGGCAAGTCTCAGTCTCTCGCCTACGATTGCCCTCTCCAGGAAGACGTCGTTTCTGAAGTTTCCTACCTCTCCCGGGATAATCTTGTAGGGAAGCTCCTCAATTCTCTTGTCCACCGGCCATTCTGTGTGATAGGCCATGCGTGCTACTTCGCGGAAAATCCTGTGTCTGATTTCCTGGATTCGTGTTTCTACTCCTCTCATACTGTAACCTCTCTGTCCTTTTCCTCATACTCTGTTTGATGGTTTTTATTTGCTAAAGGGCGCTTCATGCCCTCTATATGCCTGAACCGTTAAGAATATAACGCATTTCCGGACAAAATAGCAAGTTTTTAATTGCATACAATCCACATTTTAACAGGTTTTTTCTACCTTTCCCAGGTTTCGGCTTCCTCTCCGCCTCTTTTCCTCTCCTTTTTGTCTGCCCCCGCTTCCAGAATTTCCCTGTCCTTTTTGCCTTTCCCGGTATTCTGCAGAGCATCCATGGTCAGTTCGTGCAGTGCCTCTTTGCGGAAGCGGTCGCTCTGCATATAGTGAGAATAGAGAATATCTACCAAAATGAGAATAGGGAACTGAGGGGAAATGGCTCTTCCGTTTTCCATGTGCTCTTTCACCGCAAAGAGAAGCACCTCATCGCAGAAGGCGTCAAAGCTCCGATCCCTTCTGGAAGTCATTAAAACTACCCTGGCCCCCTGGGCCTTGGCCGCCTTCAGCGAATGGATTACCTCCTCCGTCTGTCCGCTGACGCTGATGCCGATCACCAGGCATTCATCTGATACGAGAACCGAGTGCATCTTCATCAGGTGGCTGTCTGTGATGGCCTGCACGTTGACGCCTATCCTCATGAAGCGAAACTGCATCTCCTCTCCCGCCAGACCGGAACTGCCCTTTCCGTATATATAGATTCTCTTCTTTGCCAGAAGCAGATCGAGAAAACGGCCTACCTGCGACTCGTCCACCACGGCATACGTTCTGCTGAGAAGCTCCTGGTAGGTTTCCAGCACATGCTTGGTGGTGTCGTTGGCCTTTTCCTCTGTCCTCTGCTCCTCAAAGCTGTCCAGATAATAAAAGAGAAATTCCCTGTAGCCCTTATAACCGCATTTCTTTGCAAACCTGGACAGGGAAGCCTCTGAGACAAAAAGGCGTTCTGCTACCGCCTTCGCTGCCAGATTTTCGCGCTCAGTATTGTGAATAAAGAAATCGCCGATTACCTTTTCCATGGGAGTAAAGGTGTGATAGGACGATTCAATAAAAGGGACGACGGTCTTCTTTCCCATAATCATCACTCCTGTCTACATCGGGAGGCCGCCATGGCGGCTCATAAAATGGCACCAGGCCCCCAGCATTCCTGCCTGATTCTGGTTCTCAGCGAAGGCCAGTCTCGTATGTTCTGATACTGCGGGGATCAGGTACCGGTCCATTGCTTTTCGGATCCTCCCATACAGGTACTCCTTCTGAGCCATAATTCCTCCTCCCAGCACTACCACCTGGGGATTCAGAACGTAGCAGATATTCGCAATTCCCATGCCCAGAGCGTCAGTCATCTCATCGATGGCCTCCACACAGTCCGGATCGCCTGCCTTGGCGTGCTCGAAAATCCATTTCCCATTGATTTTCTCCGCCAGCTTCGGCTCTCTTTCAGCCTTCCGCTGTGACACCCTCCTGGTCAGGATACGGCTGGCACCAATCTCCTGAAACGTGCTCCCCATCATGTGCATATAGCCTACCTCGCAGGCGCTCCCGGAATATCCGTGGAATACCTTTTTGTCTATTACGATAGCCCCTCCGATTCCCGTTCCTATGGTCAGGCAGAGGCTGATCCCTGCATCCCGGGCCGCTCCGAAGTGCGCTTCTGCAAGCCCTGCGCAGTTCACGTCATTTTCCACCTCACAGGGCAGGTGAAATTTCTCCTCTATCAGCTCCTTCACCCTCATTCCCGTATAATCCGGTATCAGGTGAGGCGCAGCGTGGAGAATCGTACCTGCCTTTTCGTCTACCATCCCTGCCGTGGAGATGCAGATTCCGGCAATTTCTCCTGAGATCTGCCCGTTCAGGGCCTCCCCGGATTTCACCTCATCGATAATCCGGTATATTTTTTCCATTATCGCAGGCCCGCCAGCCAGAGCATCCGTAGCTGTCTCCCCTGTCATCAGGAATTCTGCCTTTTCATTTAACAGGCCGTACTTGATGGAGGTGCCTCCCACATCGATGCAGATATATCGTTTCATACACTTATTTCCTTTCTGAAAACCGCACATGCTCAAACAGGGGGCCTGAAAAAGCCCCCTGCTCCCCTCTCGGGGATCAAATCTGAATTTTAAAAATTGCTTTTTTGATCATCCGGCTCACTCCGCCGGCGGCTACAGCCGTCCTGTGTCCGTCCTTCGGATAGCAGATGAGGAAATCTCCTTCTGTCAGAACCGCATGGCTGTTGGGTTCTCCCTCGCATGGAAGGAAATCGTCCTTCTCCACAAACTCCTTCTGAACCATATTGTCGATAAAGTTCAGATCGATCTGCTCTGTCCCGTCCAGCATAAGGTGCAGATCCAGATACTGTCTGTGGGCCTCCCAGAAACGGTTTTCCGGGACTGTTGTCTCGTACTCCACAATATTGACAAACAGTCTGTCCCCGTCAATGGGGTGGCTTCCCTTATCAAAGCTCTTTAAATCGTGCTCCTTTGCATAGTCAAAGCACTTCTTAACGGCGTCCGGCAGAAAACCATAGTCCCCCAGATCCCTGATATTTCCAAATATCATACTGTCTCCCTCTCTCTTTCTGTTTTCACTGACAGAATACCACATCCGGCACTAGCCGTAAATGGTCGTATGCTCCGGCGGTTCCTCCCCTGCTTTCTTCGTCGCCAGGCTGACTGGGATGCCCACAATCAGGGACACAGCGATGGAGATAATGGAGTAGGACCAGATAGATACTGCACCTGGCGGCGTCATGTACTTAATGGCAATCATCACAATGGAGGCCACCACAAAGGCTGCGTATGCGCCCTTTGTATTTGCACATTTCGTAAAAGTTCCAAGAATAAAGGTTCCCACGAGAATTCCCAGTACCAGTCCCATGAATCCGTTAAACCACTCATAGGCAGATTTGATTTCTCCGTTTGCCAGAATCATGGAGACAGCGATGGAGAAGATACCGACGCCCAGAGATACAAACTGGGCGATTCTCGTCTGCGTCTCAAAACTCAGCTCCTTCTTCGTAAGCCTCTCCTGAATGTCCAAAGTCCAGCTGGTTGCCACTGAGTTGAGGCCTGTGGACAGAGTAGACTGGGAAGCCGCATAAATCGCTGCCAGAAGAAGTCCCGTGATTCCCACCGGAAGCTGGAATGCAATGTAGGATGCAAAAATCTGATCCTGCTGCGCTGCCGGAGGAAGAGGGTTTCCCTGAGCCTGGTAGAACACATAAAGTCCTGTTCCAATCAGATAGAATACAGTTGCAATAAAGATGGAAAGCGCTCCGTTTGTGAGCATCATCTTGTTTAATTTTTTCGTATCCGTCGTCGTCGTGAAGCGCTGTACAATATCCTGACTGGACACATAGGATGCCATGGTGTTTAATCCTGCGCCCACAATCATCAGGAACACGCTGTCCCTTAACAGGTTCGGGTCAAAGATCGGCTGGTCTGCAGCCAGGAATTTTCCTTCCGCCGTAAACTCGTGCATAATGGCGCCGAAGCCTCCGTCGATTCCTGAAATCAGGTAAATAAGAGCGAAGGTAACGCCTACCAGAAGGACGCTTCCCTGGATAAAGTCTGTCCAGAGGACGGATTTGAGTCCTCCTGTATAGGAATAGATAATTGCAATCACGCCCATTACGATAATCAGGATATTGACGTTGATGCCTGTAAGCTGTGACAGAACCATGGAGGGAAGGTACATGATAATAGACATACGTCCCACCTGGTAAATGATGAACATAGCCGCGCCCAGAATCCGAAGCCCCTTGCTTCCAAACCGGATTTCCAGATAGTGATAGGCCGTATCAATATCCAGCCTGCTGTAGATCGGCAGGAAAAATTTGATGGTCAGCGGAATGGCAACCAGCATACCAAGCTGGGCGAACCACATGATCCAGGTTCCCGCATAGGAGTTTCCTGCCAGAGACAGGAAGGAAATCGGGCTGAGCAGCGTGGCGAAGATGGAAACGGAGGTTACCCACCATGGAATGGTTCCGTCTCCCTTAAAAAATTCTTTTCCCTTCATCTCCTTTTTAGAGAAATGAAGACCTGCAAACAATACGGCTGCCAGGTAGACAACCAGAATGACTAAGTCTATGACTGTAAATCCCTGCATTTTCTCTCCCCCGTGCTATTTTACACGTACTTTTCGATTGTTTCTCTTACCATTGCCGCTGCTTCCACAGCAATTTCTCTGTCAGCATCATTTAATCCTGTCAGAGGCTCCCGCACGCTTCCGATGTCAAGACCTGCATTAATGCGGAGCATTTCCTTTGCAACTGCGTACATGTTGCCGTGTCCGCTGCACATCTTGTAGATAATGGCGTTCACTGCGTGCTGAAGTTCACAGGCCTTCTCATTCTCATGGGCTTTAATGAGGTCATTAAGCTTCAGGAACAGCTCCGGCATCACGCCGTAGGTTCCGCCGATTCCGCCGTCTGCACCGATGGCCCGCCCGCTTACGAACTGCTCGTCGGGGCCGTTGAATACGATAAAGTCCTCTCCGTCTGCTGTTCCGGCAGCCTTAAACATCTGGATGTCCTGTGTGGGCATGGAAGAATTCTTGACTGCAACCACCCTCGGGTTCTTCTTCATCTCTGCAAACAGGCTCATGGTCAGAGCTGTGCCGGCAAGCTGAGGAATATTGTAGATGACGAAATCTGTATTGGGGGCTGCCTCGCTGATGGTGTTCCAGTAGGCAGCGATGCTGTACTCCGGAAGGCGGAAGTAAATGGGAGGGATGGATGCGATAGCGTCAACTCCCACGCTCTCGGAGTGTCTTGCCAGCTCTGCGCTGTCCCTCGTATTATTGCAGGCCACATGGTTGATTACCGTGAGCTTTCCCTTAGCCACTGCCATAACATTCTCGATGATAATTTTTCTCTCTTCCACGTTCTGATAGATACATTCACCGGAGGAGCCGTTTACATATACGCCCTTTACTCCCTTGTCCACAAAATACTGTGTCAGTGCGCGCACCCGCTCCGGGCTCACGTTGCCATTGTCGTCATAGCATGCATAAAACGCCGGAATAATTCCTCTGTACTTGTCTAAATTTCTCATTTTACCCTTCCTTTCAGGCCTCTTTGGCCACCCTGCGAAATCATTTATCTTTCCTTTGCCGCCTTTTCTCTCCCAAAAAGCAGCGGCGCCGCTGCCAGGCTCTCTGCCTACTTCCCGGCCAGTGCGTCTGTAAACGTCTTTGTAATTACCTGGGGTCTGGTGATAATGGAGCCCACCACCACGCTGAAGCATCCAAGCTCAATCACTCTCTTTGCTTTTTCCGGCGTGTTGATATTTCCCTCGGCAATGACCGGGTGCGTTACCTTTTCCAGAATCGTCCGTATGATCTCAAAATCATTGGCCTCAATCCTGTCTCCCCGGCTCTGCTCTGTGTAGCCCACCATGGTTGTCCCGATGAAGTCAAATCCCAGTTCATCTGCATGAAGGGCTTCTTCAATAGTGGAGCAGTCTGCCATCAGAGGCTGATTTGGATATTTTTCCCTGATTTCCCGGTAAAATTCATCCAGCGTTTTTCCCTCCGGTCTCAGCTCAATGCCGGCCTGAACGGCTATGATCTCCGGTTTCACCTCCATCAGCTCATCGATCTCCTTCATGGTCGGAGTAATGTATACCTGGCTGTCCTCATAATCTCTCTTTACAATTCCAATAATCGGCAGATCGACGTTTCTTCTGATCTCTGCTATATCCTCCTTCGTGTTCGCCCTGATTCCAGAGGCTCCGCCCTGCATGGCTGCCAGAGCCATTCTTCCCATAATGAAGGAAGAGTGGAGAGGTTCCTCCGGCAGTGCCTGACACGATACAATCAGATGCCCTCTCAGTCTCTCTAAGCATTTATCCATCATTCCGCTCCCTTTCCGTGTTCAGCAGCTTTCTCGCCTGCTTTATTCCGTTTGTGGCCTTAGTATAGCATTGCTGAAATTTTTTTCAATATAAAAACGCTCTTCTGAAAGTTCTTTCACGAAAACCAGAACTTTACCTCTCTTTTTCCTGAAATACTCCACCTCTTTTTGTGGAAAATGCATAGTTTTTGAAAGTCCTTTCAATTTTTAATTCCCATTGAAAAAACATATTCTTTTCGTTTATAATGGGTTTAACAGAATATAGATTGCCATATAAAGGAGATTTCAATCATGAGAATTATCAGAACTGAGAATTATGAGGAATTGAGCCGCAGGGCAGCCGATCTGATCGCTGCCCAGATCCTTGTAAAACCGGACTGTGTGCTGGGCCTGGCCACAGGCTCCACTCCTGAGGGAACCTACAAAGAGCTGGTAGACCGCTATGAGAAGGGGAGCCTTGACTTCTCCCAGGTTTCCTCTGTGAATCTGGACGAGTACAAGGGCCTCTCCGGCGACAATGATCAGAGCTACCGGTATTTTATGAACCACCACTTATTCGATCACGTAAACATTGACAAGACGCGCACCCACGTTCCAAACGGCCTTGAGCCGGATTCTGACAAAGCCTGTGCAGACTACAACGCTCAGATCCAGGCCATGGGAGGCGTTGACCTGCAGCTTCTCGGAATCGGCGGCAACGGACACATCGGCTTCAATGAGCCCTGCGAGGAGTTCATCGTGGAAACCCACTGCGTGGACCTGACTCAGAGCACCATCGAGGCAAACGCACGCTTCTTTGCCTCCATCGACGAGGTTCCGAAGAAGGCCTACACTATGGGCATCGGAAATATTATGGCCGCAAAGAAGATTCTTCTCCTGGCCTCCGGCAAGGGCAAGGCTCAGGCCATCTATGACACCTGCTTCGGCCCGGTTACGCCTCACGTTCCGGCCTCCGTCCTTCAGCTTCATCCGGATGTGGTGATCATCGCTGACGAGGACGCTCTCTCCCTGGCTAAGGAGAAGGGTGCCATCTAAAAACGGTCCTTTCATCAGAAAAGGCTGCCGTCGGAATTTTCATTCCGCAGCAGCCTTTTTTAATAACAGCAAGAATGCCGCTTTCGCGGCCCGCCGCAGGTGAAGAATCCTGCAAAGCAGGATTCTTTCTTATTTCATGCAAATTTCTACAGCATTTTCTTTCCCCTGCAGTACGTCTGGGCCACATCGTAGTTATCTTCCAGAACCACAAGATCCGCATCGTATCCTGCGCAGATTTTTCCCTTCCTGTCATCCACGCCCAGGCATCTGGCCGGGTTGATGGTGCAGGAGTTGAGCGCATAGTCAAATGGAATCATGGCCTTCTCCACCAGGATCTGAAGCCCTCTGTTCATATGGAGGGTACTTCCGGCGATGGTGTTCGTGCCCTTCAGATAGGCAAGACCCTCCCTGCTGATCTCGATGTCATGGCCGCCAAGCTGGTACTTTCCTCCCGGAGGGCAGTGCTTAGCCCGGAGGGAGTCGGTGATCATCATGGCAAAGTCGCGTCCCTTCAGCTGATAAAAATTGTTGAGGGCGGACACATCGGAGTGATGGCCGTCCGCAATAATCTCACCGTAAATATCCCTCACCCGGAATGCAATTCCTACCAGCCCCGGCTTTCTGTGGGTAAACGGCGTCATCCCGTTGTACACATGAGTCATGGATTTCGCTCCGTTTGCGATGGCTGCCATGGCCTGCTCATAAGTTGCGCAGGAATGTCCCATACTGGCCACAACGCCTGTCTTTGCCAGATAGCGCAGAAGCTCCATATCTTTGTCATGCTCCGGCGCGATGGTGATATAGCGGATATGGCCTCTGGCCGCCTCCTGGTACTTTTTAAACTGCTCCACGCTTGGCACTGCAATGGCCTCCGGCGGCTGAGCCCCCTTGTACTCCATGTCCAGAAACGGCCCTTCGAAGTGGATTCCGAGAATCTCCGCGCCCTCATACTCCCCTTCCATCACATCCGCCACATTTCTGACAGCCGCTGTCAGAACGTCCGGCATCTGCGTCACGGTAGTCGGAAGAATGGAGGTAACGCCCTCCTCAGGGATCCTTCTCATCCAGTTTTTCAGTCCCTCCGGCTCTGCGTCATTTGTGTCAAAGCCGTAGGCGCCGTGGGTGTGTACGTCAATGAACCCCGGTACAATCCGCTTCTCCTCCCAGTCCTCGTCGGCCTCTCTCTCTCCGTAGGCCAGGACCCGTGAAATCACGCCGTCCTCAATCTCAAGCTGGAACGGAAGGAACTGCCCTCCGATCCATACGCGTTTACTCTGAAGAATCATACTATTCCTCCTTTTCGTGTCTGACTTCCCATCTGCGCTCTGCCTTTTCAGCCATTTTTCGCGGCGGCAGAACTGCCGCTTTCTGTCTCCTGTCCTCTATTCCCACTCGTAATTTCTCAGATGCCCCTGCATGGTCATCTTCTCGAAGCCGTTCTGTCTGAGCGCCTCATAAAGAATGATGGAAACGGAATTTGACAGATTCAGAGAGCGGATATCGCCCCACATGGGAATCCTGACACAGGTTTCCTGATTTTTCACCAGGATGTCCTCCGGGATTCCCCGGCTCTCGGGGCCGAACATGATATAGCAGTCCGGCTCATAGCTGGCCTCTGTGTAGACATTGGGCGCCTTGGTGGTAGCCATATAGATTTTTGCCCCTGGATTTCGGTCGAGAAAATCCTGATAATCGCTGTAGACCGTCACATCCAGCTTGTCCCAGTAATCCAGCCCAGCCCGTTTTACAGCCTTCTCGCTCAGCTTAAAACCCAGCGGCTCTATCAGATGAAGCCGCGTGCCCGTAGCCACACAGGTTCTCCCGATATTTCCCGTATTGGCCGGCATCTCCGGCTCATAAAGCACTATGTTCATCTTACGTCAACCTCTGCTTCTGTTCTGTTTTCCCGCCGCATATCTGCAGCGTTTCTTTCTCCTGCCTGTGGGCTTCTCAGCGCCCTACAGTGTCCAGCCTGACTACGAACCGGCGGATCCTTCTGATCGCACGCTTCAGATCTTCCATGGAATAGGCGTAGGATACCCTCAGATAGCCCTCTCCGCAGTCGCCGAAAGCAGTTCCCGGCACTATAGCAATTTTCTCCTCCCTGAGAAGCCTGGTGGCAAACTCCTCCGAGGTCATGCCAAAGCGCTTGATACAGGGGAACATGTAAAAGGCTCCGTAGGGCTCAAAGCAGTCCATTCCCAGGGATCGGAACTCTCCTAACAGGTATTTTCTCCTCTCATTGTAGGAGCGCTTCATCTCCTCAATATCACTGTCCCCGTTTTTGATCGCCTCCACTGCCGCATACTGGCTGGTGGTAGGAGCGCACATGATAGCGTACTGGTGGATCTTTAACATCTGTTTTAAGATCTGCTCAGGCGCGCAGGCGTAGCCGATTCTCCACCCGGTCATGGCATAGGCTTTGGAAAAGCCGTTGATCAGAACAGTTCTCTCCCTCATGCCCGGAAGGGAAGCAATAGTCACGTGCTTTTTCCCGTAGGTCAGCTCCGCGTAGATCTCGTCGCTGATGATAAAGAGATCCTTCTCCCTCACCACCTCGGCGACAGCCTCCAGATCCTCCTTCTCCATAATGGCGCCCGTAGGATTGTTCGGGAAAGGCAGAATCAGGAGCTTCGTCTTCGGCGTAATCTTCTCCAGCAGCTTTTCCCTGGTGAGCCTGAACTGATCCTTTGCCTCCAGCTCAATCACCACGGGAACTCCGCCGGCCAGAATGGTGCACGGCACATAGGACACATAGCTTGGCTGAGGGATCAGCACCTCGTCGCCCGGATCCAGCATGGCCCGCAGCGCGATGTCAATGGCCTCACTGCCTCCGATGGTGACCATGACCTCGCTGCTGTAATTGTATTCCACCTTCATCCGCCGCTTCATGTAATTGCAGATTTCTATCTTCAGCTCCTTGAGTCCTGCATTGGAGGTGTAGAAGGTTTTTCCCATCTCAAGTGAGCGGATGCCCGCATCTCTCACATGCCACGGAGTGTCGAAGTCAGGTTCTCCCACTCCCAGAGAGATGGCTCCCTCCATCTCATTGACAACGTCAAAGAATTTCCTGATTCCTGACGGCGGAATCGTCACGATTGTACTTGATAACGGATTTCTCATGGGTTAATCAACATCCTTTCATCCTGGGGGCCGTCACTCAAGACAGTCCCATGGTCTTTATATTTTTTCAGTACAAAATGGGTGGCCGTGCTGATGACGGAATCGATGGTCGCCAGCTTTTCAGATACAAACTGGGCCACCCCGCGCATGGTCTTTTCCTCCAGGATAACGGTGAAGTCATAGGCCCCGGACATCAGATACACTGATTTCACCTCGCTGTACTGGGAAAGCCTCTCCGCAATCTTGTCAAAGCCCATCTGTCTCTGGGGAGTCACCTTCACCTCAATCAGGGCAATCACCTTCTCTTCCTCCGTGTTGTCCCAGTTAATCAGGGTGTGGTAACCGCAGATAACATGTTCTTCTTCCATTTTCGCGATCTCCGCCGCGACTGCCGCTTCGCTCTCCCCAAGGATTTCCGCCAGCTCCGCTGTGCTGATCCGGCTGTTCTTCTCGATGACCGCTAAAATTTTTTCTCTCATACTTTTACCTCCCGCTGATTTAAAATTTTCTCTATCTCATCCGGCTTTGGCCGGTCAAGAAACGTCTCTGTCTCTCCATTCAGGATCCGCCTTGCGATCCCTTTCTCCACTTTTCCGATGACGGCTCCCTCAACGCCTCTCTTCCTGAGAGCGTTTAACGCCGAAAACCCGTTGTCCGCCGCCATGAGAAGGCATCCGCCGGAGCTTAACCGGTACGGGTTTATGTCAAATACCTCACACACCTCCACCGTTTCCTGAAGAATGGGGATGGCGCGAAGCTCTATGGTACATCCAAGCCCATAGGCTTCCAGCAGGTTCCAGAGGCTGTTCATAATGCCTCCGTCTTCAGCCGGTTCTGCCTCCGTCACCCCTGCCTCCCGGAAAAAGCCTTCCCCAAGTCTGTTCTGTGCAAAGTTTTCTGCATCTTTGTCAAGGCTTAAAAGCCGCTCTGCATAGGAAGCGGAAAAACGTTCCCTGAGAGCCTTCTCACCGGCCCTCGCAGCTGCTGCGGCGCCGGTGAGACCGATGCTTCCCGCCACAATTAAATCCTGGCCCGGCTTAAGAAAGCCGGGCCTCTTTTTTTCTTCTCTGCTGTGATGTCTGTTCATGCCTTTCCTCCCCTTCCTCTAAGCCGCCGGGCTTACAGGATCTGAGGGCGGAGCCGCCGGACTCTGGGCTGCCCCGTCAGGCGCAGGTGAAACAGGGCTTACCGCCTCTCCTGCCGGGCCCTGGGAGTCGCTTGCCGGGCCTGCCGGCTGCGTCTCTGCCGGCTGCGTCTGCGCCGGCTGTGTCTCTGCCGGAACGGTCGGTTCTGTCACTGCCGGAGCTGCCGGGCCGATACGGTACACCGCCTTGGAAGCCATGTAGGTATCCGTGTGGAGAATCTCTCTTTCTGTCTCCACTCCGTCCACATAGACCACCTTCCAGAGCCTTGACTTCTTCCCGATATGGCCGGAGGACTCCTTCACCCTTGCTCCGGGCGCCAGGGAATTGTCCACCTTCTCTGTGGGGGCGCCGGGATCAATCGTTCCCAGTGTCTCTGACACGAACTCAATGGTGCGGTTTGCAGGCCTCGTCTCCTTGCCATAGGCTGTAAAAGTAAGTGTACTTCCGGAAACGCTTCCTTCAATATAAATCGGAGTCTCATAGTTATTCTTAAATTTCAGGTCCTTGTAGGTTCCGGCAATGGCCGCGTCCTCAGATGGTTTCACATACCCCACGGTCATGGAGTGGTTCTGTCTCTGGGTCACCTCCAGCTCAGCCCGAAGGACTGCATTATACAGGGTCGTACACAGCTGGCAGGCACCGCCGCCGATGGAATCCACCGTCCGGCCGTTCTCATAGGAACCGGCGGCTGCATAGCCATTCTCTATGGTGAACGGTGTCAGATACTCATAGGCGGAAAACTGATCCCCCGGCATCAGCACTGCTCCGTTTATCTTGGCTGCCCCGGTCTTTAAATTCTGGGTTCTCGACCTGTCACCTGCGTTAAAATTCGTGCTGAAGGTTCCCAGCACGTCAGAGATGGTTTCCAGATCCGCGCGCCTGATGCGGGGCTGTGTTTCTGTCACCACGGCCTCCACCGATACGCCCTCGGAAAGCCCCTGATTTAACGCCTCATCGAGAGCCGCCTTCGTGGCCTCCAAATCTACGGCAAGCCCTGTCACCTCATCTGTGATGACAAAGGCCCCGTTCTCCCTGGAAACAGAGGCATCCTTCGCCTCCCTTACATAGGGGGCGCAGTTGTCATTTACAAAAGCCTGCAGCTTTCCGTCATCAAGCGACGTCTCCACAGACAGGCCGGCGCCGCCGTCTTCCAGCTCCTTCACATGGACAAACCGCTCCAGAAGGTTGCCGCCAGCGTATTTCTCCAGCTCTGCGCCGATCTCCTCCCTGTTCTCCCAGTAAAAACCCAGATCTGCCGCTGTGGAGGCCAGGCTGTTTCCGTCTATGGCAATGGAAACCTGCTGTCCTGCCAGTGAATTAACATAAGTTTCCAGCTCCGCCTCCGCCTCGCTGGCCGTCATGCCGGAAAGGTCGAAGCTCTTCTCCCCGGATCCGCTCACCGAAAATCCCTGGGGAAGAACTCCGGCGGCTGCGTCCTGCGGCGCAATAAATAAAATTCCGGCTGACAGCAGAGCTGCCAGACCGGCAATCCGAACATTCCCTTTCATACTTTCCAAACTCCCTCTGCCTAGAATAACGAGGACAGGCCTGCAATCACGGTTCCTCCTACCATGGTTACGAGAATAATGACAACCATCACTGTAGTGAAGATTTTTTTTGATTTATTATTCCCCATAAACATATATCTCACCTCTTTTTCATTCTTCCATAGTTAAGTATGATTTTATCTGTGAGCCTGGACGCTTCACTGCGCGTCAGATACTCTATGTCAACAGATAGATTTATTCTATGATATTTTGCTAATTCCCGCAAGCCTTCTTTTTGTCTTTTTGAGGCCGGCTGCTCTCTTTTTACTTTGTAAATCAGAGGTTTTGCAGCAAAGGCCTCTTCATTTTCCTGAAAGTGGCAGTCTCTGAGACTTTGGTAGAGAAGGTGGGCGGCTTTTGCGTCTGACAGCGCCCTGTGAGCCGTTTCCCGGGGAATCTGAAACCAGCCGCAGGCGGCTGACAGGTTCTTTTTCTCCTCCGGCGGCATAAAACGCCGGCAGAGGGAGAGGGTATCTATGCCGTTCTTTTCAAAAGGAAGCCCGGCATTCACTGCCGCATGCTTTAAAAAGCTGTAGTCGAAGATGACATGGTGGCCTAACAGGGGAAGCTCTCCTACAAAAGCAGCGATCTCCCCTATCACCTCCTCGATTCCCGGCGCATGCTCTACCATCCTGCCTGTAATTCCTGTGAGGAGTTCCACCCGCTCTGAGATCTCCCTGTGGGGATTAATAAGAAATGAAAGCTCCCTTTTCACCTTTCCCTGCTCTACCAGACAGGCGCCCACCTCGATAATCTTGTCGCGCTTCGGATCAAGACCTGTGGTTTCCAGGTCAATGGCCGCATAGGAATCCCCGAAAGAAACCGGGTCAGCTGTCTTTTGATTCTTTTCTTCCATCTGATTTTTTCCTGCCTGTATTTTTTTGTTCTGCCTGTTCTCTGGCGGTACGCTTTCCAGAGGCATTTTTCCTGCCCTCTCCTTTTTCAGATGTGCCTTTCCTCCTGCCGGCGGAGCCTGGAGAGGCAGGGACGGGGATGACGCCGGCGCTGGGGCAGTCGTATCTTAAAAAGCACTCCCTGCACCTGGGGTTTCTGGCCGTACAGATGGTCCTGCCCAGGGTGATGATATGAATATTCCAGAGGATCCAGTGATCCCTTGGCAGCACCTTCATGAGGGCATACTCGATTTTTTCCGGATCCTCCTCCTTCGTAAGCCCCAGCTTCCTGGAGATCCGCTTTACGTGGGTGTCCACCACAATGCTCGGCTCATTGTAGATGTTTCCCCGGATCACGTTGGCAGTCTTTCTGCCCACTCCCGCCAGGGAGGTCAGCTCCTCCATGGTTTCCGGAACTCTTCCCCCAAACTGCTCCACTAAGGCTCTGCAGCACGCGATGATATTCCTTGCCTTGGAGTGGTAAAATCCGATGGAGTGGATGTCCTGTTCCAGCTCCCGGATATCTGCCGCTGCAAATTTTTCCAGTGTGTCGTACTTTTTAAACAGCTTCTCCGTCACCAGATTCACCCTGGCGTCTGTACACTGGGCGCTCATAATGACAGCAATTAAAAGCTGCCACGGCGTTTCATGGTTCAGATAGCAGCGGTACTCCGTCCCGTACTCCTGGTCAAGCAGCCCCAGAATACGCGCTACCCTCTCCTCTCTCTGTGCTTTCGTTTCTCTTTTCAAACTGTCTGTTCCCCTTTTTCGTGCAATTTCTTTATTTTCTCTGTCTGTGAGCTGCGTTTGTCCGGCGCCTCTATACTTCTGCTTCCTCCTGCCTTCTTACCTCTCCCAGCTGTCCCACCTGAAAGATCTTCGCATTCCCAAGCAGGGCATCCCGGTGAAGGTAGTCAAACAGCACCATCGTTCCTTCTCTCAGAACCTCTATATGGGCCATCTTTCCCATCTGTCTGGAATCGTATTCCTCATATCCTTTCAGATAGCGGCGGCTTTTTCCCTCTTCTATAAAAAATGCCTTCACCGCCTCCCTGAAGGGCGACAGATCTCTGGCAAAGGACGGACGGCTTTTGGCGTTTTCCCTCAGGTATACGTCCAGGATCAGCCGGTCCCGGTATTCCTCCAGCCGCTCCTGACCTGCCGGCAGTTCCCTTGGCGCCTCGTCCCCTCCCTCTTTCTCAGGTGTTTTCTGCTCATATCTTGCCCTCTTCTTTTCCAGAAGCTCCCCGATAAAGCGAAACAGGATCTCATACCTGGCCAGCCGGCTGTGGCTGACGGCAGAAAGCCCGTTTTCCTCATAATACACGGAAAGGGCCGAAAACATGTCAAAGGGAGAGTCAAACTCCTGTGCGAGGGCCTCCAGGGTATTTTCAAACTGACCGCTGTTGTAGTAGGTCTCCACCATCTCCTCCACGCCCTTCAGGCGGAGCAGCTCCCCGTAGGACAGCCATCTGGTGGAGAGTACCTCATAGGGCGGAGCCTCCTTATACCGGAGGCTATACTCTGCTGCCATCTCCATCATATGGGAGCCGGACAGCACCTTCAGAAAGCCCAGCTGGAGCTGCTCCGGCCTCATGGCAAAGACTTCGTTGAAGGAGTGGCGGAAGGATTCAAAGCCTTCAAAGGGCAGACCTGCGATTAAATCCAGGTGCTGGTGGATATTGTGAAAGCTGCCTATTTTCTCCACGTTTTTCTGCAGGCGGCCAAGATCCATTTTCCGGCGGATTTCCTTTATGGTTCTGGGATTTGTTGTCTGCACTCCGATCTCCAGCTGCACAAGCCCGGGGCGCATCTTTGAGAGGAGGGCCAGTTCCTCCTCAGACAGAAGGTCCGCCGAGATCTCAAAGTGAAAATTGGTAATACCATTGTCATTTTCCAGGATAAACTGCCAGACTGCCATGGAATGGCTCTTTCTGCAGTTAAACGTCCGATCCACAAACTTGACCTGGGGCACCTTTTTCTCCAGGAAAAAGGCAAGCTCCTCCTTCACCAGCTCCAGATCCCGGAAACGCACGGATTTGTCGATAGAGGACAGGCAGTAGCTGCAGGAAAACGGGCAGCCCCGGCTGCTCTCATAGTAGATAATCCGGTGCTCCAGCCCCTGAAGATCTCCGTAGGCAAAGGGGATTTCATTCAGATCCAGAAGCGGGGCGGGAGGCGTGGCCACAATCTCCGCCTCAGCCCGGACTTTGCCATCCTCCCGGTTTTTGCCGTCCTTCCGATTTTTGCCGTCCTCCCGGTTTTCGCCGTCCGCGCCCAGTGCCCGGAACACAAGACCGGGAATGAGAGAGAGGGCCTGATCCTTCCAGATGCTTCCCGCAGAGGTCCTCTCACCGGCAGCTCTGAGAAGTCTATAGAAGGTTTCCTCCCCCTCCCCTGCCATGATCCCGCGGACATAAGGCTCTTCCCTCAGAAGCTCCGAAGCCCTGTAGGACACCTCAGGCCCGCCGAGCCAGATTTCCGTATCCGGCAGGATCTTTTTTAAGTCGTGCACCAGCTCTCTTATATAGAGGATATTCCAGATGTAGCAGGAAAAACCCACAGCGTCAGGCGCTCTCCTGTAAATATCCCTCAGAATATCATCCGTCCGGTGGTTAATGGTGTACTCCCCAATCTCAATCTCCCAGGCGGGGCCGCCACCGGAGGGTTCTCTTTCCTGCTTTTCCCCTGACTGCTTAAGACGGCTGTCCGCATATTTTTTCAGGCTGTAAATGCCCAGGTTCGAGTGAATGTACTTCGCATTGACTGCTGCCAGCAAAAACTTCATCTACAGGCACACCTCAATCTTTCTCCCCGTATGGCTGTACTTGTAATATCTTACCCCCGCTGCATCCAGCATCCGCTTGGAAGCGCGCACAGAGGGAGTGTCCTGGTACTTGTCGCTGTCATAGACCAGGGTGCGGATTCCTGCCTGGATAATGGCCTTGGCGCACTCATTGCAGGGAAATAAGGTCACATACAGCTTGCTCCCCTCAAGGCTTCCCCCTCTGTAGTTTAAAATCGCATTCAGCTCGCTGTGGGTCGTGTAGAGGTATTTAGCGTTGTATGGATCGTCTGTCTCATGCTCCTTTCCCCACGGAAACTCGTCGTCGGAGCACCCGATGGGAAACCCGTTGTACCCCATGGACAGAATTTTATTGTCGCTGCTGACAATGCAGGCCCCCACCTGGGTGCTGGGATCCTTTGAACGCATGGCTGCCAGCTTGGCAACCCCCATAAAATACTCATCCCATGTGATATAATCCTGACGCTTTTCTGACTTATGAAAGTCCCCCCTGATTTTTGCTGTCTGCTCCATTTTTCCTCTCTTCTCCTTCCTGTCTGCGAAACTGCGGCCGGGGTCTGTCCCCGGAATTTCCCCGGCATCTCTCCCCGGTCTTCTGATCTCCCTACGCCTGAATCTTGTGGTATCCGGCGGCCTTGTTTAAGCGGTTCATGATTGCCTGCCCCAGATCGTCGGCCTGAAAGCTCTCTGAGAAGATGCAGTCCACCTCCAGATCGTCAAACTCTCTGAGAACCGCGTACAGGTTGTGGGCCACCGTGGCCTCGTTGGCTCTCATTCCGATGCTTTTTAAAATACCTGCCGGATACCGGTCCTTCGTCTCCTCTGTGCAGATGATTCCCACCCTCTGGCCTGCGCCGAGCTTTTCTGCCGCCAGGGCATTGATGCGGGACACTACTGCGTCTGTCTCTCCCTCCACCAGCGTCAGATCCGCCTTCGGAGCATAGTGGCGGTACTTCATTCCGGGAGCCTTTGGCTTTATATCTGCTCTCATGGGGCCGGTGATCGCCGGATCAACCGCAGTCTCCCCCACAACGCTTCTCAGCATCTCCATCGTGACGGCTCCGGGTCTTAAAAGCGTCGGAATCTCCTCGGTCACATCTACAATCGTGGACTCTACGCCGATCCCCACAGGCCCTCCGTCTACAATCATCTCGATTTTCCCATCCATGTCCTGAAGCACATGCTCCGCCCTGGTGGGGCTTGGACGGCCAGAGGTGTTGGCGCTGGGCGCCGCTATGGGAACTCCCGCCAGGCGGATCAGCTCCCTGGCCACCGGATCGCTCGGCATCCTGACAGCCACTGTCTCAAGACCTCCCGTGGTGCCGTGGGGCACCACCCCGCTCTTTTTAAAAACCATGGTGAGAGGCCCCGGCCAGAAGGCCTCAGCCAGCTTTCTCCCCGCCTCCGGTATCTCCGCCGTGAGAGGGGCAAGGGCCTCAAAATCTGCAATGTGGGCGATCAGCGGGTTGTCGGAGGGTCTTCCCTTGGCCTCGTAAATTCTCCTGGCCGCCGTCTCATCCAGCGCGTTTGCTCCCAGGCCGTAAACCGTCTCTGTGGGGAAGGCCACCAGTCCTCCCTCCCGCAGGACAGCAGCCGCCTCAGCAAGAACCGCCCTGTCCTCCTGGGTCAGCCCGCCGTCCCCGCTTCCGGATCCAAACGCCGCCTCAAAGGCCTCGCTCTCCTTTTTCTTCCTGTACTCCTCGTGGATTCTCACCACCCTCGTCTTCTTCTGTTCCATTGTACAACCTCTTTATTCTATCTCTCTTCCGTGTTGCTCTTTAACTCTGTTCACCTTTTTCTCCCTATCATAGCACATGAAAAAGGCCCATGCAAGACAGGGCAAAGGACATCTCATCCTCCTCCAAAACCCTTTTTTCCCTTTCTCCCCGGCGAACAGCTGCGTAAATCCATCAGAAAAAAGGAGGGTTTTCAGTGACTTTTCCGGAACTGAAAACCCTCCTTTTTTCTGCCTCGCCTCTCTTCTGCCCTTCTTTCTTTTACTCCAGCTCCCCGAACTCCTTCCTCTCAAACTCCTGAATGGAGATAAACTTTTTTCCCGGATTTGCAAACACGAAGGTCTTGTCTACATTTTCCAGGTAGTTCTGGATCTTGTCGTTGGTGGCGCTGATGATCGCCTGGAAGCCCAGGCCGCGGATCAGGCGGATACAGCTTGCCACCTTTTCCGCATCCATCTTGGAGAAGGCCTCGTCCAGCACCACCAGGCGGATGGTTGTGTTTCTTCTGAACCGGGCCGGCAGGTTGATGCGGTAGGCCTGGGCAAAGCTGGCTAAGAGTGCCACATAGAAGGGGTTCTGCCCCTCTCCGCCGGAGTTTTTCTTGATCATCCGGCTCAGTGGAATGTACATGGTCTCCTCCCCCTCGATAATCTGCTGCATGTCAAAGGAAAGATAGGTTCTGTAATCTGCATACTTTTCCATCTGCCTTCTGGCCTCCTCCTGCTCCCTGGCGGCGGCCTGATCCGGCGGAATGAAAATGTCTATGAGCTCGTTCATCATCGCCCCGTACCGGTCCTCGTGGGCCATGGTGAAGAAATTCATCTGGTTGTCCATGTTCTGGCTCAGACTGGCCGGATTAATCTCCAGGGCCTCATCCATAAACATGTCGTAATACTTTCCGTCAGCCCCCCTGTTTTTCTCGATGACAAAACGGTACTTATCCTTTCCGAAATCCAGCGAGCTGATAATCTCGTTCAGCTCGTCTCTCCGGTGGTAGGCCTCCTTGATGGCGCTTCTTATCTTAAAGATAAAGTCATCCTTAAAGTGCTCCACTGCCGTTCTGGCCTGCTCGGCCGCCTTCTCCCTGTACTCTGAAAGGCGGTCACAGGAAAGCTCCGCCAAAAGTTTGTCGTACTCCTCATTTCCTCTGTCGGAGGGCGAGAAGCGGCGGCCAGGATGGCGCCTTAAGTACTCGATCCGCTGCTTTTCCAGCCTCTCAAAGCGGCTCTCTCTGCGCTCTCCTGACTCTCTTTCCAGGTTTTCAAAGGTCTCCCTCAGCCTCTCGCACTGAGCCGGCCGCTCCAGGGCGTATTCTGCCGTGGAATAGCCGTCCGGAACTGCCTTAAAAGCTGACAGCAGGGCCTCCTCCTTCTTCGCTTCAAACTGCTCGAGAGCATGGGTTCCGCTCTTTTCCTCCATCTCTTTTTTCATTTCGGAAAGCTCTCTCTCCCTCTGTGACAGCTCTCCCTGAAGCTCTATATTCTGCTTTTCCCTGCCCTGAATATCACGATTCAGCTTCCAGAGGTTCTCCTCCAGGGCCTTCAAAGCCCCGCGGTCCTGCTCTATCTCCTTCTGAAGCTCCTCCCGCTCTTTCTCCCAGGCGCTTATCTGTCCCTCAGAAAGTTCGAGAAGGGCCTGCTCCTGGCGTTTTTTCTCAGCCCTCTTCTTTTTCAGGTTCTTCAGGTCCTCAAACATTTCCTCATACTCAGACACAGTCAGAGAAAGAGGTTCCAGGGACAGAACCTGATCGCAGGTCTGCCTGGTTTCCTCCAGAGGCTTAAGTTCCTCCCCAATCTCCCGAAGCTCCTCCTCCAGGTTTTCAATTCTCTTTTTCATGCTCAGGGCGCCGATATAGGCTCCCCTCGTATAATTTTCCGGGTTTATATACTGCAGGCGGCAGCTGTGATAGAGAAGGCAGTCGTCGGTGATGCCGATCCGGCACTGGCGAAGCTCGTCAATCCCCTCACACTTTATCACCTTTCCCAGCATAAAATCCACATAGGACCGGACGTACTCCGTCTGAGCGGACACCTCCTCCGACAGGGCATGGTCAAGCACCGGGTGACTGTCCCTGACCGCCTGCTCCGTGTCCACCACAGACACCCGGTAATAGGCCCTTCTGTCCAGCTCATTGTAAAAGCGCATGGCAGAACGCACGTATCTTGGCTCTACCACCAGGGACAGCTTATTGCCTCCCAGATAGCCCTCCACCGCATTTCTCCACCGCTCGCTCCTGATGTCCAGAAGATCCGCCAGAATATCCACCTGAACCGGCTTCTGGAACTCCTCCAGGAAGCGTTTCTGAATGTAGGTTCTGGCATTCTGGAGCTCTTTCGGGTAGGCCTTGCGCCCCTGTTTTAACTCCTTCAGGTTCTCCCTCGCCTCCGTCTGAGCCCGCTTCAGCCGGCGTATCTCCGACTCTGCCTCCTTTCTCTCCTCATCGGCCTCCTTCCTCATGGCCTCTATGCTCTGCTTCAGGCTGTGAAGCCCCTCCTCTGAGATCTCTCTTTTCTCAAAGGCCTCGATGTCCCAGAGGGTCTGGTTTGCGGTGCAGTCAGCCTCCTCCCAGCCCTTTAAGCCTGCGGCAGTTTTCTGAAACCTCGCCTCACTTTTTTCGTACTGCTCAATCAGCTCCTTCAGGGTTTTCAGCTTTTCCTTCAGATCCTCATAGCCGGTGGAAGCGATTTTTTTCAGAAGTTCCTCTCTCCCGGCTTCCTTCTCCTGAATCCGCTCCTCAAGCTGCGCTTTCGACTCAGACTGTCTTTTTGCCTCCTCCCTTGCCGCCTCTGCCTCACGTCCAAGGCGCCTGACTCTTCCCTTCAGGGCCAGAATCTCCATTTCCTTTGCAAGGGCATGATACCCTTCCATCTCCTCCTCGGCCTCCCGTACCTGCAGAAAGGCCTGATTCAGTTCTGAGAGCTCCTCCATCTCCCGGACCGTATCGTCGATTTTTTTCTTCATGCGCCCATACTGCATGACGCTTTCCTGCATATCCTCGATGTGAATGTCATCCTCCGTACAGATGTACTCCTTCACAAAATCCTCCAGGCGGATATTCATCTTAAAGGGAATGGCCCTCTTAAAGAGAAGGGGGAACTTCTCCTTGTCGAGGCCTCCCAGATAGGTGCTGTAGAGCTGAGAGCGGAATCTCTCGTTGTGAGGGCCGTAGAAGCTGTCCTCCTTTGTGAAATTTTTCTTCAGGAAGTCTCTCACCTCGCTGATGGTCATGGTGCGATCGGCAGTCCGGTAGAAATGCTCCGGCAGTCTCCCCTTATGCCAGAAAAACAGGCGGTTCACCTGGTTGGACGCCGTCTCCACGTCAAAGGCCACGCCGACACACTGGGCCTCACCGCCCTCCGTCTCCGTAAATTCCAGGGCGATTGTCGTGGAAAAGTTCTGATTCCTCAGATAGGCAAACCGGTTGTTTTCCTCTATATTCACCATTCCCCTCAGGTATTCAATCAGGCTTCTGTCTGAATCATCGGCAGCCGCCTTATTGAAAAACCCGCGGCCGTCTGTGTTTGCATAGAGAACGATCTGCATGGCGTCAATGATCGTGGACTTTCCGCTCCCCGAGTGTCCGGTGAAAAAGTTGATCCCGCTGTTTAAGGACAGCACCTTATGGCTGATATAGTGCCAGTTGTTCAGGCAGATCCGCGTCAGCGCCTTGAATCCCTTGTCATTCATCTGGAATCCTCCTCTCCGTCCGTCTCATTTTCTTCCCCGTCTGTCTCGTTTTCTTCTCTATCCGCCTCGTTTTCTTCCCCGTCTGTCTCGTTTTCTTCCTCATCCGCCGCTTCTTCTGTGTCTCGTGTCAGCTGCCTGTCCTGCCCTTCTCCTTCTCCAAGCTCTGACAGAAGCTCTCTCACATCGTTTCCGGTCAGGATCAGGTTAATGGTGGGATAGAGGATCAGCCGCATATTTCCATCCAGATCGTCCATCAGATCCAGCGGCTCGATGATCTGATACTTTTTCAGAAGGCTTAACGCCCGTCGGATTTCTGTGGGAGCCGTCCTCCCGGTCAGGCCAAACACGCCGAGCCTCTCGCTGAGCTCTCCCAGGGTCGTGTGGACTGCAAGGCTGTTGGAGGCCTCTGTCATCTGCTCATCGTAGATCACCTTTAAGATGAGCAGGTACAGGGTGGCGAGCTTCGGCAGCTTTTCTGCCAGGACTGCCTCCCCTTTTATGTAAATCACACCCAGCTGAATATCCTCATAGATAGAAATACCGGATATTTCCAGGTATTCCCGCAGAAACTCCATGTGGCGTTCCAGGGTTCTGTACACACCGGAATACTGGTAGCGCCCCGTTTTCCTGTCATATTTTCTCTCCAGCACATAGGTCTGCCGCTCCAGAAGCCGGATAGCCTGGGTAAGCTCCTCCCGCTCCTCCTGAAGCAGCTCATTAAAATATGGTATCATCTTCTCTTATCTGTCCCTTTCCTGTATGGTAGCTGCCCTTCGTCTCCTCCCCGGCGCGCCTCTCTGGCTCCCCCGCTTTTGTCTTTTCTCTGAATACAAGAGCCGGAAACACATAGGCTCCGTTGTCGATGGACTCCGGCTCCCCCTCTGTCCTGAAGGGGCTTTCTTTTTTTAAGGAGTAATCGTAGGCCAGGATCAGCTTTTCAAAATCTTCTTCGCTTCGGACGCTGTCTCCTGTGATCGCCGCAGCCTTGTCCTCCATCCGCTCTCTGATGAAGTCTGTAATCTCTTCTCTGGTGTATTTTGCCGAAACCCGGTTCAGGCTCAGAAGCTCTTCCCTGGAAAGCTCCTTGGGAGCCTCCTCCGGCTGCAGCTTCTCCCGGAAGGCTTCCCTGGGCTTTCGCTTCCTGTAGAGGGATTTGTCAGAGAGCAGCTCTCTTCTTGAAAGGTTCATCCTGGCCGCCGTCTTTCTGATAAGGGGCTCCGGATCCTCCTCCCGGGACATTCGGTTCAGAAGCTGTAAAATCAGCCCTTTCGTGTCCTCTTCCTTATTTAAGAGATAGTAGAGACGGCTCACTGTAACTCTCACATAGCGGGTGTGCTCCCTGTCCATGTTGGCAATCCGGCGTTCGATGTCATCAAATCCTCTCTCAATGTCATCGAGCAGGCGGACTGCCTCTGAAAGCTCCAGCTTTTTTCCTCCCCGGCGGATGGTGAGCTCCAGGTACTCCGGCTCCTCTCTGAGGAGCTTCAGCCACTGCTTGATATCTGCCTTGTACAGGTAGAAATTATCGGATGTCTTTAAAATATGGTATTTTTTCTTTACAATCTCTTCCACATATCCGTCCAGGTGCTCCCGCAGCAGCTCCCCGTAAAATTTCTGATCCAGCAGGCTTGTAAAAAATTTGTCCATGTTGTGAAGCATGTCCTGAAGGGTCTTGTTAAGCCTTCTGGTATTTACAAGGGCTGTGTTTAACAGGGCGATGGATGCCCGGGGATCGTTCCGGTAGGAGAAGAGGTTGGCATAAATGTTCTGGATATAGATGTCCGCCTCGTCTCCCTCCTCCCCGATCAGCCGCTCGAATGCGCCGATAAAGACTGCGGCATAGTCGGGAATGACGATATTGACCGACAGGTTGACAAAATCCTCCTGGCGGCGCAGCCACCTGGTTCTGATCAGCCAGTTGAGAATACGTGTGGCCGGCGGCTCCAGGGTATCTGCCTCAGCCTCCTCCTGTTCTCTCTCAATCTCCACCTGGCGCCTGGAAAAGTAATCGCCCAGCACCTGGATGCACATCTCCCTGCTCAGGAAATAGTTGCTGTACTGATACTCTTCGTTGATTTTTAAGAGGGCTTCTATATATATTTCCCTGTTTGGGGAACGGAAAAGTCCCCAGAATGAGGACGGGATTTCGTTCAGAAGTTTCATGTGGTGACTCCTTTGAATGGGGTGTAATCGAGCGTAAAGAGGGCTGCAAGGAAGGGGCCAGATTTCTGCTGGGGCACGTACGGCTCTGCAGGTGTACGGGCTTCGCCCTGCACCTGCCGGGCAGAGGGACTGGCGGAATTTTGCCCGCAGTGCGCGTTCGACTCCGCTTCGCTCCGTCTCACTCGCGGGCTTCGCCCTATGGCCAGGAAGAGGGGAACCGGCGCTTGCATGCGAGCATGAGCGCCGGTTTCTCCCTCCCTGGCCGCACTGCTCATTGCCAACGCGGTTATTATACCATATCCTCCCCTCACGCTGTACCTTTTTTTGTTTCGGGTGTCGTTTGCTGCGGTTGATTCTTGGGAGGACACAGAATTATCATGGTTTTCTCACAGAATGAACACAGAATTTTCACTTTTTCTTTCTATGATCCCTCCTAGATGCAGGGGCGTTTTTCTGATGCCCGGGAGTGGTTTATGGCTTCGGGGCAGACGGTTTTGCGCCCTCGGTGAAAAAGGAGGATTCTATCTTGATTGAAGTGAAAAATCTCGTTAAGGACTACGGGGGATGCCTGGCTGTGGATCACCTGAGCTTTACTATCCGGGACGGAGAAATTATCGGTTTCCTCGGGCCCAACGGAGCGGGGAAATCCACAACCATGAACATTATGACCGGATACCTGGGCGCTACTGACGGGGAGGTTCTGATCGACGGGAAAAACATTCTGGAGGAACCGGATGAGGCCAGGCGGCTCATCGGCTATCTGCCGGAAATCCCGCCTCTCTACCTGGATATGACGGTGCTGGAATACTTAAGCTTTGCAGCCGAATTGAAAAAGATTCCTAAAAAAGACAGGGAAGAGGCCGTCTTCAAAGCCATGGAGCTGACGATGCTTAACGACGTAAAAGGGCGTCTGATTAAAAATCTCTCCAAGGGCTACAGACAGCGCGTCGGTCTGGCCCAGGCTGTGCTCGGTATGCCGCCTGTCATTATCCTCGATGAGCCTACGGTAGGACTTGATCCGAAACAGATTATCGAGATACGTGATCTGATCAAATCTCTGGGGAAAAAGCACACGGTTATTTTAAGTTCCCATATTCTTTCAGAGGTCAGCGCCGTCTGTGACCATATTCTGATTATCTCCCACGGAAGGCTGGCGGCAAACGGCACCCCGGAAAGCCTGGAAAGCCAGATGGCAGGAGCTCAGACTGTGGTTATGACGGTGAAGGGCTCCCCTGATGCAGTGAGCAGCGCTCTGTCATCTGTAGACGGGATCGCTTCCATCGAAACCTCGGAGCCTGAAATAAAGTATGAGATGAAACCTGAGATAAAATCTGAAATGGAACCTGAAATGGAATCAGAAATGGAATCAGAGACAGAGCAGGCTGAAAATCAGGAGGCAGACAAAGCTTCTGACCGAAGCTGCCTTACCAGCCTGCGCCTCTCCCTCTCTCCCTCTCAGAATCCTGACAGGGACAGCGTCAGGGTCCGAGAAGATATTTTTTATGCCCTATCTGAAAACAGGCTCCCCATCCTCTCCATGCAGCTGGAAAAGACCTCTCTGGAGCAGGTATTCCTGGAACTGACCCAGTCCGGCCAGCAGCAGCCCGAACAGGGGGAGGAAACAGCGGGCCGTGGAAGAGCCGGAAAGCACGTTTCAGAAAAGAGGCACTGGCGTCCGTCCAGACATCACGGGAATATATCCGGCTCCCTGCCTGCAGAAGGAGGATCTGTGCATCTTCACGGAGAAGACCCGGCTTTGACTTCTGGAGCTACAGAACAGGCCGGAAGCGATATACCCGATTCCTCACTTTCATCTGTGAGCAAAACTTCAAGCCCCGAACAGGAGGACAGCAATGGCAGCGATTTATAAACGTGAACTGAAATCTTATTTTTATTCCATGACAGGCTGTATCTTTATCGCCTTCATGACACTTTTTCTGGGCATTTATTTTATGTCCTACAACCTGGGAAGCGGTTATCCCTACTTTTCCTTTTCTCTGACAGGCATGCTGTCCATTATGATGTTCTCCATTCCTGTCCTGACCATGAGAAGTCTTTCCGATGAGAGAAGGAGCCGGACTGACCAGCTTCTCTTAACCTCCCCTGTGTCTGTCACGGGGATTGTCCTGGGCAAGTACCTGTCCATGGTAACAGTGTTCGCCGCAACGGTTCTGGTTGCTGCCCTCTGTCCACTCATCATTATGGCAAACGGCACGGCGTATCTGGCTGCTGACTATGCCTCCCTGCTGGCCTATTTTCTGCTGGGCTGTGTTTACATCTCCATCGGACTGTTTCTTTCGTCCCTGACAGAAAGCCAGATTATCGCAGCAGTTTCTACCTTCGGCGTGCTGCTTCTTCTGTTCTTGTGGCCCAGCCTTATGATGTTTCTGCCGACAACGGCATCTGGATGTGCCGTGGGCTTTTTCCTCATCTGGACAGCGGCAGTGCTGATCATTCTCCGGGTAACGGACTGGGCGGCCCTGGGATTTGTGCTGGAGGCGGCCGGTGCAGTAGTCCTGGCTGTCCTCTATTTTGCAAAGCCGTCCCTTCTCGAGCACAGCCTCTCTGATGTGCTGGGAAAACTGGCATTTACAGACGTGTTCCAGACCTTTGTGGCGGATCACATCCTGGATATAGGCGGACTTTTACTGTACGTGAGCACGATTATTTTCTTTATTTTTCTCACCGTTTTGTCCGTAGAAAAGCGCAGATGGAGTTAAGGAGGGCATTATGAATAAGAAGCTGAAAAGAGGCGGGTATACAGCCATCCTTGCTTTAATTGCGGTGGCCGCCCTGATCCTGTTTAATATGATTGTGGGAAAGCTTCCCGAAAATCTGACAAAAATTGACCTGAGCAATACGAAAATCTACTCGATTGGCGAAACTACGAAGGAAGTCCTGGACGGACTTGACAAAGATGTGACCATCTATGTGGTGGCTGATCCCGATTCTGTGGATACGAGAATCACCCATTTCCTGGAGCAGTACGAATCTGCATCCTCCCATGTGAAGGTGGAAACCCTTGACAGCATCCTCCATCCGGATCAGGTGCAGGCTATGGAGGCGGAAAATAATTCCCTTCTGATCTCCTGTGAGGATACAGGCCGAAAGGAAACTGTCCCCTTTGACGATATTATCCAGACAACCTACACCATGTACGGCTATCCTCAGGAGTCTGCCTTTGACGGAGAGGGACAGGTGACAAGCGCCATCAAGGGAGTGGTAAGCGATATTCAGAAAATCGCCTATCAGACCGGCAGCCACGGAGAGTCACAGCTCTCTGAATCTGTGACATCCATGCTGAAAAAATCCAATTTTTCCCTGGCTGACGTAAATCTTCTGACAGCCGGCTCCGTGCCCGAGGACTGCAGTCTTCTGATCATCAATAATCCCCAGACGGATCTGGCCGAGGACGAAGCAGACATGATCCTCTCCTATCTGGACAGGGGAGGCCATGTAATGATTCTGTCAGGCCCTCTCACAGAGGAGCGTCCCCACTTTAAAAAGGTTATGGACGCCTACGGCATAGAACAGCTTCCGGGATACGCTGCAGATATGGATCGGTATTACCAGAACAACCCATTTTACATGTTCCCGATCTATAACAGCGCCCATCCGATTACAAGCCCGCTGGATTCCAGAAGTCTGGCCCTTGTGGCCCAGAGCGGTGCGCTGAGGATCTCAGATTCTGTTCCTGAGGGAGTCACAGCTGAGGCCTTCCTCACCACCTCTGACAATGCGGTGCGCATTGTCTCTGACACAGAGCAGGTACCGGGAAGCTTTGTGCTGGCTGCCTCCGCTGAGAAAGAAACAGACAATGGAAAGGCAAGTCTCGTTGTGTTCTCCTGCCCGTCCCTGATTGATCCAGGCATCACAGAAGTATTTTCCAATCTGACCAACCTGGACATTTTCATGAACGCAGCAGTCTGGAACTTTGAGGATGTGGAAAATGTGTCCATCCCTTCAAAGAGCCTTGAGATGACCTTCAACACGATTTCAGGCAGCGGAACCCTGTCCTTTATTTTCATCCTTGTGATTCCTGCCGCAGTGGCTCTTGTCGGTTTTATCGTCTGGATGAAAAGAAGAAAACTGTAGAACAGATAAAAGGAGGGACAAATATGTCAAGGAAACATACTCTGGCCATCGGCTGCCTTCTTCTGGCAGCCCTGGCTGCAGCCTATGCCTTTGTGTCCGGCTTTTCGGCAAGAGAGGACAGGAAGCGGGAGCAGGCGGAGGCAGCGGGCGTGATCCCGTTTACAGACTGCGCTGAGCTTGCTGCTCTCTCCTATACTTCGGCAGGCACCTCCATCTCCTTTGAGAAAGACAAAGTTGGAATATGGAAGTATACGGAGGACGACGATTTTCCCGCTCTTCAGGCCTCTGTCCAGACCCTTGCCAATGATCTGGGAGACATAACTGCCAAACGGGATCTGGGCGAGGTTACGGACCTTTCCGTATACGGGCTCGACGCCCCTGCTGCCACCTTTTCTTTTACAGGCACTGACGGCCAGGATACCGTTATAACCATCGGAAATGAAACAGAAGACGGCGATTACTATGCGATAAAGAGCGGAGACAGCCATGTTTACACCATAAGCGATGTGCTGATGAACTACTCCGATTACACACTCTATGACTGGCTTAAGACAGATGAGCTTCCCTCTGTTTTCACAGCAGATGTGAAGGAATTTAAGATTGACGCAGAAGGCAAGTCCTTCCACTATATCCGTACCGGAAAAGATGACGAAGGTAATTTTATCTGGTACCGGGATTCGAAAGAAAGCGAGGAAAACCGAGTGGAGGACGTAAGCATTCCCAACCATCTGGCCACAGCCATCACGAACCTTGCCATCTTCGACTGCGCAGATTACAAAGTCACGGACAGCGAGCTGTCCCAGTACGGTCTTGATAACCCCAAAGCCGTCATCTGGTTTTCCTACGAGGAGGAAGATTCACAGAGCGATTCCGGCTCTGAGACAGAGGATGAGACAGAAGCTGCAAAGCCCTCTGAGGAAGATTCCTCTGATGATGAAAATGCCGAAGATGCCGAAAATGCGGAAAACGGCTCTGATGACGGTTCCGGGATGAGCTCTCTGAAGGAGTTTTCCATTGAAATCGGAAGCCTGGACGAGTCAGGCGAATACTACTATGTCCGTCCAGCCGGCTCCATGGCCGCAGACCGGATTGAGAAATCACTGGTAGATGACTGCCTGAATGAGCCGTCCTCTAACGCCGGTTCAGATACTCCATAATTCCCATATGTATTGTCCACGCGAGGCGGTCCTGATATTCATCTGTATTTAACAGGGCCGCCTCCTCATAATTGCTCAGGAAACCGCACTCCACAATCACAATGGGGCTTTTCACATGAAGAAGCAGGTAATAGCTGTCGTTTGCCTTTGCCTGTCTTGTATTCTTTTCTCCAAGCACATAGTCAAACCGTTTCTGCAGAATCTCTGCCAGCTTTTTCCCCTTTACCGAGCCGTTATAGTAGAACACCTGGCCTCCCGAGACATTTTCCTCATGGTAGCTGTTCTGATGGATGCTGACTACCAGATCCGGCTCTGCCTCGTCAATCAGGCTGCATCTGGCCTTCATGTCTGCCGACTTTTTCCTGCTGTCCGTTTCACTGTAAAGCCCCTTGTCCTCGCTTCGGGTCATCACCACCTCCACGTCCGCCAGCTCAAGATAGCGGGCCAGCTTTTTTGATATGGCAAGGTTAATGTCCTTCTCGAGACTCTGATCCACCCCCACCTTGCCGGGATCATTGCCTCCATGAGGAGGGGGCCGGATGCGCTTCTCCTCCCCGCAAATCCCCGTAGAGGCAGACCAGCTCCACACTCCCGTCCTCAAAAATCAGGATTTCCTCCGCCATCTGTGCAAGGAGTCTGCGCATGGAGCTGTCATCCCGCCTTACGAGAATCCCGGAAACGCCTGCAAGAGGACAAAATTCCTCCTCCCTTTCCTCGTTTTCGGCCTCCTCCTGTCCATTTTCTGTCTGTTCAGCCAGTTCCCACGGCCACTCCGTCTGCCACCTCTCCTTTTTCCTCCCCCCTCTCTTTTCTGATACCGCTCCTGTACCCTGTTTCATTCTCCCTTTCTCTGCTCTCTCAAACAGCTCTGCAAGGCTTCCCCTCTGCTGTTCCTCCTCCACTGCCCGGGCAAGCTCTGCGAGCACGATCTCCTCCAATTCCTGCCTTTTCACCCCATGGCCTGAACAGTAGGCCTTTCCGGCCCGCACATAAGTTCCGCACAGGTACCGGTCTCTTCCCTTTCTGACCATGGCCCGGCCGCAGTCCCCGCACCTGACAAATCCGGCAAACACATTTTCTCCTGCTGCAGGCTGAAACGGGGCATAACGGCTCTTCAGAAGCTTCCTGGTCTGCTCCCATACCTGCCTGTCTATGATTGCCTCATGGGTTCCCTCCACCACAATCCAGTTTTCCCTGTCCACCTGCTTTGCCTTCCCCCGCATCCTCTGGAAACGCCGCCCCTGTACCATATTGCCCAGATACATCTCGCTGTGGAGGATCTTATTTACAGTGGAATACGTCCAGCAGGACTGTCCCGAAAGACGCCCTCCGTTCCTGTAGTTTTCCCCGTTCAGCCGCTTGTACTCGGACGGGCAGGGAATCCCCCGGTCATTCAGCATCCTGGCAATGGTATTTTTTCCCTTTCCCTCCAGAAAAAGCTGAAAGATCATCCTCACTACCTCAGCTGCCCTCTCATCCACCACCAGGCGGTTTTTTTCGGACGGCGACTTCCGGTAGCCGTAGCAGGCAAATGCTCCGATAAACTCTCCGGCCTTCTGCTTGGTTCTGACCACAGCGTGAATTTTTCTCGAAATATCTCTGGCATACTGCTCATTGAAGATGTTTTTGATGGGGAGCAGCATGTCGTACTCCTGCTTTCTGCTGTCAATCCCGTCGGCAAGAGAGATAAACCTCACTCCCATGTCAGGAAAATATCGTTCCAGCAGCCGCCCCGTGTCAATGTAGTCTCTGCCCAGGCGCGACAGATCCTTCACCGCCACGCAGTCCACAAGCCCGGCCTCAATATCCCTGATCATGCGCTCAAAAGCCGGCCGCTTAAAACTGGTCCCCGACCAGCCGTCATCTACATACTCAGAAAACAGGGAAAGCTCCGGCTCCGACTTAAGAAAATCCATCAGAAGCTTTCTCTGATTTCCCACGCTGTCGCTCTCTGCCTTATCGCCGTCCTCCCTGGAAAGCCTGATGTACACAGCTGTCTGGTAGACTGCAGCTTTTCCGCCTCCCGGCCGGCTCACAGGCTCGCCTCCCGGCCCGTCTTCTGCCCCTCTCTCTGCTTCCTTTTGCAGACAGCCTGCCCTTCCTGTAAGCTCTTTTTCTCACCTTCCCCTGTATCGCGCTTCAGAATTCCGGCCTCTATAAGCCTCCTCAGAAACTCTGCTCTGGAGTACCGGTCAAGGCTTTTTCTCCTCACGCTCCTGCCGGAAATTCCATCCGGTTTGCCCTTTTTTGTCTCCCTTTTTTTCTCTTCCATCTCTTATCTCCTGTCCGTTTTTGCTACAGGTTATTCGCCGCTGCCTGTCCACTATTCCGGCTGTTTCAGAGCGTCTTCCTCTTTATCTGCTAGTTTCCTCCCGTCCTTTTCTCCATCATGTAATTCGTCAGCATAACCCCCTTTCTCTCCACCTGCTGCTCCTTTACCACCCTGTATCCCCGTTTTTCAAAAAATGGTCTCGCCGTAACAGAGGCGTGAGTCACAAATCTCTTCTCTTTTCCTTCTGTCCTGCTCCCCGCCTCTGCCTGCTCCCCTTCCAGATAATCACAGATAGCAGTCCCGATTCCCTGACCCTGCTCCTCCCTGTGAACGTACAGCCTGTCCAGATAACCGTCCGGCGCCATATCTCCAAAGCCCGCAATCCGCCCTCCAAGCTCGGCAATCACCGTCCTGTGGCGGCAGAAGGACTCGTGCCAGGCCCTGTGATCCACCTCTTTGTCCGCCCAGGCCCAAAGCTGCTCTTCTGTGTAATCAGCTGCGTTTACCGTGTGCACTGTCTCAAAAAACAGACGCTCCATCTCCTCCAGATCCTCTCTTCTGTACTCCCTCAGTCTAAGCTCCCTGTCCTTTCTGTTCTCTTTCATTCTGTATCCTTCCTTCACTATTTTACTTATCTGTGCCTGACTTTTGCCGGATTCCCCCTGCCGTTTTTCCTCTGTTCGGCCGCATCCGTCCCCTGCCATGCCCTGCGTCAATGACCACCACCGGCTTCTCCTTTCCGATATGGACACTGCGCCCTGCTGCGTCCAGCCCGGTGTAGCGGAACACAGAAAACAGAAAGACAATTAAAAACACAGCCGCCAGCGTTCCTGTCAGATGGCGGTCCAGAAAGCGCACAATTTTCAAATTACTTCACCTGGAAATCGTCTCCTTATGCCCAGTATATTCCCTGTTTTCCTCGTCCCATTCCACCAGGGCCAAAGCCATCCCCTTCTGCCCTGAGGCGGCGGCTTTAAAAGACTCCCACCCGGCATTATAACACCATAACAAAATAACAAAACGGGAAAAACCTCCCGGCTCGCGCCGAAACCGTCTCTCCCGTTTTCGTTTTATCTCTTATCTTTCCGTCTCATTTGTCCCGGTTTTGCCTTCTCTTTTTACTCACCTTCTCCTAATTGCTGCTGTCCGGCTGTTTTTCCTCTCCGTCCGGCTGATCCCACTGGATTACGTCCCAGATCTCCTCGCTTTCAAGCCCCAGCTTCCAGCAGGCCACGCCTGCCAGATCATTCTGGCGGATCAGATCCATCTTAAGCCCAAGGGAACGCTCCTCCTCCATCCAGAGATAGTCCATGGTTCCGTCTGACTCCTCAAGATCCCCGTAATACTGGCCTGTTTCATCCTGCCAGGAAAGCTCCACATGATTTTCCTCTATCCAGTCCTTGGCCTTATAGATTCCCAGAGCAGAAGAGGTGGTCTCGCCGTCCTTCTCCTGCCACAGCCTTGTGTAGAACGGCACGGCATTGATCACCTTTTCCTTCGGGACCTCCTGAAGCGTGTCCCTGATTCCCTGCTCCACAAAGCCTAAAGAAGCGGTGGAGCCCTTCTCTCCGCCGGCAAAATGCTCGTCATATCCCATAACGATCACATAGTCTGCCACAGTGCCCTGCTCTTTTCTGTTGTAGCCCGCTGTGTAGGCAGAAGGCACGTAGTTGTCAACAGAGAGGACAATCCCTTCCTTCCGGCAGGACACAGACAGCTCCCTGATAAACTGGACATAGTGAGGCAGAGCCTCCGTCTTCATGCTCTCAAAATCCAGGTTAAAGCCGTCAAAGCCATAGGTTTTGGCCTCATCCATCAGGCTTTCAATGAGCTTTCTCCGGGTGGAGGTTTTCGACAGAAGGATCTCGGACTGGACATTCCTGCTGCACTCTTTGCTGAAATTGTCAACCATGGCCCACACCTGAAGTCCCCTCTCATGGGCCTCTTCCACATAGCTTCTGCTGGCCAGGGACTCATAGCTTCCCTCGTTGTCGCTGAGCGTAAACCAGGTAGGTACAATGACATTGACCCCTTTGGACGGCTCCAGCAGCTCCCCCATCTTCTGGTTGGCCTCAGGTATCGTCACCTGGTGGAATGCAAGCACGATCTTTTCATCCAGAGAAATATTTTTGTATTCCGGCTCCTTAAAGTCAGTTTCCGGCACCACGGAGCGCAGATTCTTAAGCTTTCTGTTTTTCACATATCCGATATGGCCGTCTGCTGTGGCGATCTTCACCCACTCGTCTGTAGTTTCCAGCACAGTGACGCTGTCGCCTCTGTAGCACTCTGTCAGAATAGGGCTTTTTACGTCCGCCTCCACGCGCACCTTCACCCTGCCCCTTACATCTGCAGTGGGCGTCCCGTCCCAGTCATTCTCGATAAATACCCTCTTGATATCTGTGCTGTCGAAGGCCTGTATCCTCACCTTTGTATAATTGAGCACAAGACCCATGGACAGATAAACGCCGTCCTCCCGCTTCACAATCAGCGGCTCCCCTGAGCTTCCCACGGCAGTGTCGTCTGTATAGAGAATCTCTTCCGGGAGAGCATAGACCAGCATCTCCTCATTCTCGTCCCAGTAGAAGCGGCTGTTGACATGCTCCGCCACCCAGTCTGCCGGCAGATAAGTCTGCCCGTTCTCATAGATTCCCTGGGCCTCCTGTTTTTCATAGTTCAGATATAAAATCGTTCTGTTCTCCTCAGCCTGATAAACCTCCCTGAGATCTGCCCTCTCCCTGGAAGGCGCAAATTTCCAGTACAGAAACGCTCCGCCGGCCAGTACAGCCAGGATCAGAAGGAACAGGAAGGCCTTCAGGATAGGATTTCTCCTGCTTTTCATACATATCCTCCGAAAATCACGTGAAGTGGATCATATCCGTTCAGGCGCCGGGAGATTCTCTCCCCGATGCCTGTTTCTATTCTAGCATATCCATATACAACAGACTACTTTATTTTTTCTTACAATTTTTATGGTTCTCGTTTTTTATTCACGTAATTTATCCCTGTTTTGCGTTGGCAATATTTTTCTTTCCAACCCAGTGCGATCCCCGCGGAGCGTTTTTATATCACAGGAAACGAAGTTTCCTGTTATGTAAGAAAGAATCCTGCAAAGCAGGATTCTCCGCCTGCGGCGGGTCGCAGAAGCGACATTTGCCTTTCCGCCGCAGTGCGAGCCCCGCGGAGCGTTTTTATATCACAGGGAACGAAGTTTCCTGTGATATAAAAAACAGCCGGTTTGGACAGCAGACATGTTCTCAGATTTCCTGTCAAGGCATAACAGTATCCTCCGTATTTCCGTCTTTTTGTCCTCTCCGGCTGTCAGTGGGTTTTAAAATGGCGTTTTCCTGTTTTTTTCTGACGGCGTCATTGTTCTATCTATCCTCCCCGGGCCGGCCAAAGTCCAGGCTCATGTATCCCATGGATTTTTACCTCCTCCTTTCCTGATTCTCTTCCTCTTTCAGCTTATCCGGGCTTTCGCTCAGTCTTTATTCTGTGCCGCCCGTCCATTCCTTCTATCTGTGGTAAACCTTGTCGAAATGGATCTCCACCAGTTTTCCTGTTTCGTCAGTAATGTAATCGCCCATATAAAAGGCTCCATCCTCCCTGACTTCCACAATCTGCTCCAGCTCGCCTGGACCCGGCTCTTTTCCATCTACCAGCACGGTTACTCCCACACTCTGATATCTCCTGATTCCATCCAGATAGCGGCGCTTTTCCTCCTGTTCCCGCTTTTTCTTCTGTACTGTTCTCAAGCTTTTATCCCTCATGTTATATCTCCTGTCTGGAAAACGGTATGAAATCCCTCCAAGGAGGTTGTGTGATATATTATTTTACCATTTCCCTAATATTCCAGAAATTCCCCAAAGAAATCCATCGCCTCCCCCGTCACGGAGAGTGCATCCTCTGTTCTCGGAATACGTCTGATAACAATCCCAGGATACCGTTTCAGTTCTGTCTCGAGCTCCCTGCTTCCCGAGCAGGCAAAATATTCCCAAAGCCCTTCCGAGTGTTTTTTCCCCTCTATCAGCTCCAGGAACGCTGCCAGTTTCCATTCAGCCAGGGATCCTACGAGAAATTTTTTCCGGCAGAGCAGGAATTCCGGCCTGGCTGCATCGAAATTATTTCCAAAATCAACGACAACCGTATCGAAGTCTGAATTAGCAAGATCTGAAAATGCATGGGATCCGGCTCCCTTGATAAAGGAAATTTCCAGAATATTGAACGAACATCCATTTTTCTTTAATACAGGATGTGTCTCAAACACCTCCTCTATCCGGGCAAAATCCCCGCTGTCATTGCGCTCCAGCAGGGCAGTTTTCTTTCCCAGGACTCCAGACAGATAGGCGGCTGTCATGATGGAAAAATGCGTTGTTCCAACGCCGCGGCTGCTGCCGGCCACCCCTACCATAAGGGGTGCACCGTAGCTTTCGCCTGGCTCCGCTTTTTTCGGAGCCTTGTCTCTTCTGCCCATCAGATATATGTCCTTTCTCTCTTTTATCTTCGGTTTTGGCCTTTAATCAGCCTTAAAAGCCCTCTGATACGGTGTTTCCGTCCTTTCTGCTCTCTTTTGAGGAGCCACTTTGCGGCCTCTGTTCCTGAAAGGAGACTGTAAAATGCCTCCGTGGCTGTCTCCTCCTCTCCGGAAATAGGATCCTCAATCCAGGGCAGAAATCCTGCGGCACAGTCCCTGGCTTCCTCCGGAAGCAGAATATTGCCCGCAGACTCCCTGCGGTTTACAAGAATTTTTATCCTTGCTTTCTGTGACTCCCACGGCTCCTGGGACGTCTGTGATTCCCGAAACAGCTTCCCTGCCGCCCTCCGGCAGTCTGAAAGCTCCCACGGCCTGCCCCCGCAAACCAGAAGGAACAGCTGTGCCTGGAACGCCTCATGATCTTCCCGGGAAATCCCCTTCAGATTCTGGCTGTCCAGAGCTCCCATGTCCAGAACCCGGATTCGGAAGCTGTTCTCATCGGGATGAACATTTTTCCCAAAGAGAGGTTTGACAGGCACGATTCCCGCCTGAAAAATCCCTCTTCTGTCAGGCCGCTTTCCCATAGCTCGTCCCAGTGACGCCGCTGCCCCCGAAGAATTTCTCTCCTCGTAAAGGCAGGGGCCTGCATGAAGGTTCAAAAAGGCTGACAGAGCCAGGGCCGCAAGAGTAGTTCCCGTGCCCGGGCGGCTTCCGGCCACAGCAATCGTAAGAAGTGGCATTTGATTCTCAGTGAAAACTCCCGTTCTGAGGGCGCCAAGCGCCTCCAACAGTTCCTTTGCAGTCTGAAATCGCTTCTCTTTTTGCGGACTTAAACACTGCTCAATAACCGCTTCCAGCCTGCCGTCAAAGCCGGCATTCTCCACACAGGTTTCTCCCTCCGGGCTTCGCCCCGTCCCCATATAGAACAGAAGGGCACCAATGGCATAGATGTCTGCTCTCTCATCAGGAGCTTCGTTCCGATAAAGCTCAGGAGCCGCAAACCCGGGAGTCCCAAAGCGCAGAGCTCTGCCCTCATTTCCGGCAGAAAAGACAGCCTGGTCAAAATCAATTAGTTTCAGTGCGCCGCCGCAGATCATCAGATTCTTCGGCTGCAGATCCAAATGTAAAATAGGGTTTGGTTTCAGCGAATGCAGATAAACCAAGATCCGGCAAAGCTCGCTCCCATATGCTGCGATCTCTGCTCGGGTAAGACTGCCCCTCTCTTTCATCAGGGCAGATAAAGAATGACCTTCCAGATATTCTTCGATAATATAGAAATAGTTCTGATCCTCTTCCAGATCGTAGATAACCGGTATTCCCGGATCTCTCAGGCTTTTTAAAATCTCAGCCTCCCTCAGAAAGACGCCTGGCCGCTGCTCCTTCCTCACACGCTTAATGGCTCTGTATTCACGAAGCCCCAGGTGTACCGCCAGAAGGACGGTGCCGTTTCTTCCGGTTCCCAGCGTTCCGGTTATCTGGTATTTTCCAAACAGTACGGTGTCTTCTGTCTCCTGCACCTCCTTTCGGAACTACCACTTCTTAACCTGTATTCTAATATACGCCGCGGTGATTTACAACCATTTTCAGGCAAATTTCCTAAAATTTCTTTTAATTTTTTTACATAGGAATTGCCAATCTATTATATTATATAGTATATTGGGTATATAGAACCCAAATTCAGGCTGTAATGAAAGGCGAGTGATCCGATGAAGATAGAACGTATCAATGAAAACCAGATTCGCTGCACTCTTACCAGCTTCGACTTAAGCATACGGAACCTGAATATCGGGGAGCTGGCCTATGGCAGCGAAAAGGCCAAAAAGCTGTTCCGCGAGATGATTAAGCAGGCTGAAGCCGAGGTTGGCTTTGACGCAGAGGACATACCGCTGATGGTTGAGGCAATTCCGCTCTCAGGAGAGAGCATCATGCTTGTCATCACGAAAATAGAAGATCCCGAGGAGCTGGACACGAGATTTTCCAGGTTCTCCCCAGCCTCAGAGGAGGAGGATTCCCCTCTCGGCTCTCTTCCCCAGGATCTGCTGGAGGGAGCAGACAGTCTTCTGGGGCTCTTTGCCTCCAGCCTTCCCGACGGGAAGGAAGGCTCCCAATCGGGACTGCTGTCCCGGCTGAATGCAGCTTCCACCCCGGAGAGCAGTCCGCACGCCGCCGATAAACAGCGCGGAAGTCAGGGAAAATCTGATTCCTCCGTTTCCGGCGCTGGAAGTTCAGGAAACGTAGAAAACGGCAGAACCTATGCAGACACCCTGTCGCAGCGCATCTTCTGCTTTGACTCCCTGGACGCAGTAACCAGGGCAGCCCGCATCGGCGGACAGGCATTTGAGGGAGAAAGCCGCCTGTATAAAAACAGTCGGACTGGCAAGTATTACCTGGCCCTTCAGGAGCTCACTCCGGGATGCGAACATTTCATACGATTCTGCAATCTGCTGATTGAGTACGGAAGCAGCGTCCGGGCAGAGTATGCATCCCGCGCTTATTTCGATGAGCATTATGACTGCATCATAAAGGAGAATGCCGTAGCTGTCCTGAGCCGCCTGTAGCATTTTCGGCGGCAAGGCTGAAAATGCGGACTGCTTACGGCCCTGTCTGCATGAATCAAATACGCCGGAGTACCGGCAGCTGTCAAGCGCTGCCGGTACCCCGGCGTATCTTTCATTTCCCAGCTCTTATTACTTCTGAGCCAGGTATTCATTGATCGCATTTACTAATGTATCAACCTGTATTCCATGAACCATACTGGCCTCTTCCAGAGACTCCATCTGAGAAGCCGGTCAGCCTAAGCAGTGCATTCCAGCTCCCATAAGGATAGGTGCAATTCCGTCATCCAGACGAACCAGATCTCCGATTAACATTTCTTTATTAATCTGCATGTTTGTACCTCCTTCTGTTTTTATACCCATAATATAATACTTTTCGACTTCTATTGCAAGGCTTAATTTCGTCAGAAAAGTATGTAAATTTGCAAAAATTCTGAGCAGAATCCATCAAAATCCGTCTGTTCTGCCGCCCCTGTCTCTGTAACTTTGCAATTTTTTCCTTTGCTTCTATTTTAGAACAAGGATTTTTCTGGTACCATCTTGAATATTTCGCATTTTTAGTTTAAAATGTAGGAACAGATTAATTAAAGGAGGTAATTTATCATGGCATATGTAATTACAGATACATGCGTTAGCTGCGGAGCTTGCGCTGGCGGATGTCCAGTAGGCGCAATCAGCGAGGGAGACGGCAAGTACGAGATCGACGCAGCAGCTTGCATCGACTGCGGAGCTTGCGCTGGTACATGCCCAACAGGCGCAATCGAGGAGGCTTAATTTAAGCTGAGTGTTCTGCCGTAAAGGCAGGAGTCATGCGATTGCACAGGAGGGTAACGCCGGAGTTGTTTTTACACTCTGACGTTACCCTCTTATTTTTTTCCGGGCTTTACAGTACTATTTTCTGCAGGCATCCGCAAATTATACGCGGGCTGCCGATGCTTTCAAATCATTTTTCTTTCTGCCGGTCATAATCCCTCTTCTTTCAGAATACCCTTTATACAATAAAACAGAATGCTCAGGCATCAGGGAGTGTAATCTTATCATGTATCACTTTCTTACAGCCGGTTTCAGAAATGAGCGCCCGGAGGGCAGACTTCCCCTTATCGGCCTCTCACCAGGGCAGACTGACGACGGCAGCCTGTCCCTGCGCCGCTTTTATATGGACGCAGTAAAAAAAGCAGGAGGGCTTCCCGTCCTGCTTCCTTTCCTGTCAGACGCCTCTGAGGCAGTCCCCTTTGCCGACCGGCTGGACGGACTTCTTCTCACGGGAGGGCCGGATCCGCACCCCTCCCTCTTTGGCGAGGAGACCCGAACCGGCTGCGGCTTCGTTTCTCCTGTCCGCGATCAGACGGAGCTTTCTCTCCTGCACGCCTTTTTCAGGGTTCAGAAGCCTGTATTCGGTATCTGCCGCGGCGCGCAGATAATCAATGTCTGTTTTGGCGGAACACTGTGGCAGGATCTTCCCTCCGATCTTCCCTCCGACTGTCCCGAAAGCCGTATCTGCCACAGTCAGCCCTATTCGCCCGACCTTCCCGCCCACAGGATTTCCATCCTTCCTGGAAGCCTTCTGCACCGGATCGTCGGAAAGGAGACGCTTTCCGTAAACAGCTGTCATCACCAGGCCGTCCGCGTTCCAGGGTCCTGCCTGACTATCTGCGCCCGCGCCTCTGACAAAGTTGCAGAGGCTGTGGAGCACAGAGAGCATCCCTTCCTGCTGGGTGTGCAGTGGCATCCTGAACGGCTCGGCAGAGATGAGGGGGAAGTGCTGTTTGAGGCCTTCTGCAGGGCCTGCCGGCAGAATCTCTGAAACAGCCGCCCAGAATCCTCTCTTTCCCTAAATCATGCCCATGGTCTTAAAAAACAGTACCCATAGGAAAATGGTTACAATAGACACCGCTGTGCTGATAACCACGAACTGTCCCGCCAGCTCCCCGTCGCCGCCCATATTCTGGGCCATGGAGTAGGAAGCCGTCGCCACAGGAGTCGCATACATTGTAAAAAGCACGAAGCGTTCCAGATTTCCAAAGCCCATGGCTGTCGCCAGAGCTGTGATCACTGCCGGAAGAAACACCATTTTCACTGTCAGAGACGGTACCAGATATTTCAGGTTTCCTCTTACCGCGGAGAAGTGAAGGGTGCCTCCCAGAACGAAAAGCGCCAGCGGCGTTGTGAGATCGGCAAACTGTGCAGCCGTTTCGTCAATGCAGGCCGGGAGTTTAATCTGAAGCATGAAAAAAATAAATCCCACAAGCGCTCCTAAAATCAGAGGGTTCGTGCATACATTTTTTACGAGGACACGGATATCTGACTTGCCTCCGTGAAACAGCTCCAGGATAATCACTGCCGTTACATTGTAGATGGGAATGACGATGGCCACCATCATAGAAGCCAGGACAGAGCCTGTTTCTCCGAACAGGCTTGTGGTCAGGGGAATCGCAAACAGCACAAAATTGCTGCGGTAGATAGCCTGAATCACGACGCCTCTCTGGGGATTTCCCTTCACAAATTTCGGCACCAGAAAGACTAAGATGAGCTCCAGAAGGAGCACGCTCCCGACGCCCACAGCCACCAGACGTCCGTCCAGCGTAAAGCCCGGTTCTACCTTATACAGATTATTAAACATCAGAATCGGGAAAAACGCCCTGAAAATCAGCTTATTCAGCTTGTTCATAAAGGCCTCGTCCACCAGTCCGCTCATTCGGACTCCATATCCAAAGGATATATAAATCAGAAACGGCATAACTGCGTTGACGGCCACAAGAAAGCTCTCCATAATACCTGTTCCTCTCCTCTGCCAGAATTTTCAAGCGGCAGCCGCAGGTTCCAAAGCACCTGAAAAGCCTTGCGCCTTACCCTGCAGCACCTTACCAAAATAGAGCATTATGCACTCTATTATAAGAGTTCGCAGAAGGTTATTCAACCAAAAGCAGCCATAATTTTTAATTTGAAACGATTATATACCAGGACAGCAAAACAGCGGACAGGGCCCATTGCAGGAAGCCTGTCTCTGTGTTATACTGTCCTTACGAAAGCATACATTCCCCATATCGGGCCTTTTCCACAGGCCCAGGCGTGATTTTCATTTCTCTCAGAACATCAGAAAATCTATGCTTTTCCCACTATCATACAAGAGCAGAAGGTTTTCTGGCTTCAGCAGATGCACATGCTTCTGAGCGCTTAAAGGCCTTCTGCGAAAGGAGGTTCTATGAGTGAACAGGAAATGAAACAAAAGAAGGCAGGAAGGGGCAGTCTCGCTCCCGTCCGGCCCAGGCGCGATTACAAGGATACCCTGTTTCGCATGCTTTTCAATGACAGGGAAGCTCTGCTCTCCCTCTACAATGCAGTAGGAAATACGGACTACCGGGATCCCTCCCTGCTCCAGATCGTTACCCTGGAAAATGCCGTCTACATGAATGTGAAAAACGATCTGGCATTTCTCCTGGGCTTTGAGCTGAATCTCTATGAGCATCAGTCCACCTGGAATCCGAACATGCCTCTTCGGGATCTG
Organism: Clostridium sp. AM29-11AC; assembly: GCF_003480545.1. NCBI lineage: Bacteria > Bacillati > Bacillota > Clostridia > Eubacteriales > Clostridiaceae > Clostridium > Clostridium sp. AM29-11AC. The sequence continues at coordinate 39,974 of NZ_QUJI01000003.1, read as the reverse complement.
TTCTATGCTGCCAGAGAGTATGAGATGCTGATTCGGGATCAGTCCCTCTATTCCTCCCGACTGATAAAACTGCCTGTTCCCAGGTTTATCGTTTTCTACAACGGCAGAGAGAAGCAGGAGGAGCGGTGCGTCTTAAAGCTCTCCGACGCCTTTGAAACGCCTGTGGAGGAATGTATCCATGAGGGGATCCTCAGAGATTTTTTATTGAAATATCGGGCGGAGGTGACCAATGTGAGCATTTTTGAGTACAACGAGGAGCGGGAAAAAGAATTGCTGAGGAAGGCCGAGTATGAATTCGGCAGAAAAGAGGGGATGGAACAGGGAATGGAGCAGGGGATCTGTGCCCTGATTCAGACCTGCCGGGAGCTGGGGGCCTCCAGGGAGACCGTTTCATCCGCCCTCATCAGGCGGTTTTCCATTTCCGGCGAGGAGGCTGAAGGGTATCTGGAGAGGTTCTGGGAATAACAGGAAACCGTTTTTAAAAGGGAACTTTCCAGAAGCCGCCATTTTGCAGCGGCGGCCATACGGACAGGGAGCACTGAAGGAGTATCTCACTGATCATTTTTCGGCGCTCCCCAAGCGTTTTGGCTCCGTCTTATGTAAAATCATTTCCCAGTATGATCCTGGAGATCCCTGCCGGCAAACAGATACAGGATTTTCGAGCCTGCCCTCCTGATTTTAGAGCCCGCCCAAACCGCCGATGACCTCAATAGATGGAAGAAGTCAAAGGAAGGATCAAATAAGTATCTCAGACTAAAATATAATAAAATAAAAACCGCCTCTGTAACACAGACATAAATACAGAGAACCGCATCGGAGGCGGCACAGAGCACAGTTTTTGCCGACAGCAGCACTATGCTTAAAATTGTATATACAAGAATCTTTCCATGGCCTGAAACGCATAATTTCATCGTGCAAAACAGTATGGATATTTCTAGCAGCCACAAAAAACCGTCTCTTTTAAGCAATACAGTCATCATCGTTAAGAAGAAAATTCCCAATAAAAAAGATATATTCCACACATCAGACAGCTTTCCTTCCTCTCTCATAGGAAATAGAATATCTGTACTTACTGTGCATTCCCGATGTTGAGACATCTTTTCAATCAACGTATTGCAGTAAGATTTTGTGATTCGCTCCCCGCCCCTCTTTTGTGTGAAAGCTTCATGTGCCCAGGGAAGGACAGCAGAGAATTCTCCCAGACACATGTAGGAAAGAAATAAAAGAAAAAGGAGAATATTCATATTTGTGCTGCCTGCCGCCTCTGCCTTTCGATTCCAGAAATCCGGACAGGACGCCCAAAGGCCTGAGAAAAATCTGACCGGATAGCCGAGGCTTACCAAAAAGAACACCATTCGGTCCCATTTCTTCGCTCTTCCCGCCTCATACATAACAGAAATCACCAGAATCACCGACATACTCACCGCCAGCGGAACGGCAATCTCTCCGCCAAACTGAATAACTATAAACCCTGCGGCAATTATCCTGGTGAAAACGATGAAAAAAGCCGCCAGTCCTGCTCTCCTTTCCCCAAGACAGTGAACCGGCAAGCGCCCCTTCTCCCCTTTCCTGATATCGCCGATTCCTCTCACATCATTCCAGAGATACCTGGCCTGATAGACAAGAAACTCAATTACAAAAAAAGAAAGGAAAAAAGGATTCCACATCTGCCAGGTCATATGAGCGTCATAAAACAAAAAAATACCTGTTGCAAAGCCGATGCCGATGATAAAGGATTTCTGAAAATCCTTCTTTTTCGGATAAAGATAATACAGAAAAATTTGTATTTTGTCTTTTAATTGTAACTTTGTCTCTCCCCCCAGTACCCTTTTTCTCCTTCTCTCCCGCGACACGCGCGCTGCCCAGCAAAACATCTTCTGCGCTTTGACAGACATGATGACAAATGCACCGCAGTCAAGGACAGCTATGGCTCCTAAAACAAATATAACTGCTTTATCCACCATGTCATGAGGCTTAATACTGATATACTGGACATACTGGATCACCAGGCAAAAAGAAATCGCACATACCGTCGCTATCGCATAGGACAGATAATGAAAAATACTGTACCCATTCTTCAGATGAAGGGGATTTCTGGTTGTTATGGGAGAAGAGAAGCTCATCCAGTGCACCATATCATTCCGATTTATACAATATAGTCTGTCCTCCAAATCCCTGATATAATGAAACCGAAGTACATTTCTCATTCCCAGCGCGGTAATATAGGACAGTGTCAGGATCAGTACAAGCGAACTCAGGTAAAATAAATAATGACGCATCTGCGCCATCGAGGCATCTATCTCTTTCAAATATGAAGACACACCAAAAATAACGCTCAAAACTGTCCCGGCAGTAGAGATCACCTGGACAATCTGGTTCTGAGCGCTCCTCTCATCCTCCCGGCATTCACTGAGCTCCATCCGAAGCTCCTCTGCAGTTTCTTCCGAAACAGTCCCTTCCTTTTTGACTTCCAAAATTTCCCGCCCCCTATTTTGATATCGCTGTTACCATGCCACTGTAACATATCCTTCTGGTATGGCAGTCCCCGGCAGAATTTAGTGCCCGGCTTCTTCTGTCATCCTGATCTCCTCCATCACCTTCGCCTGCACCACCCACCGGTGGGTGTAGCCGTTCCCCGTACAGGTGACCAGTGTCACCAGGTGATCGTCCGCCCCTGCCTCAGTCCCCGTATCATAGTAGGCCCTGGACTTCATCCGGCTGATGAATGCCAGCTTCTCCTCCTCCGTCTCAAAACGGGTGGGGAAATTTTCCTCTGCCGCCTCCTCCTGATGGCTTGACAGAACCGTGCAGCGCAGGATTCTTCCCGGCAGATACAAGTCAATCTCCGGGTGGCTCTTATAGAACTCCTCATCGGCATAATGGCTCAGGATTCCGAACATGGAGCCGTTTCTCATGTTGTGTCCGTAGAGGATCGTATTGTCATCTGCGAGGGACGGATCGTTCCGGAAATCCATGAAAACCGTCCCGGCAAAATTGTAGGAACCGTTCAGACTCCGTTTCAGGTAATAGTCATTGTCCGCCGCCTGGGCCACCGGGTAGCTGACAGAGGTGCCCGGAATGTCAATCCAGAGCACCACATTTTCTGAGATCTCCTGCAGGGCCCCGAAATCGATGGTGAGGGGCTCCCAGACTGCCTCTGCACCTTCCCCTTCTTCCCCCGTGTCCGTTCCCTCCTGCCGGGTGACAACGGCCTCCTCCAGCTCCTCATAGGCCTTCCCGGCCGAATAGTAGGAATACCATACTACTCCCAGATACCCCAGCGCTCCGAGAAAAATAAGAAGCGCCAGAATAAATATGATTTTTTTCAGCTTCATCGCTCTGTCCTCCTGCCTGTCTGATTTGATCAGCTGCAATAACCCCGGGATCAGCAGAAGGCCCTGAATTTCTCAGGGCCTTCCTGTTTCTGAAATCGGTCTTCGTTTCTTTTGCTTTGCTGATTTTCTTGATTGTTCCTGCCTGGTCTTTGCTTTCTCGTTCCTGTCCTAGCTTGGGCTCTCTGTCTCTTTCTTCTTTCTCAGGGAGCTTCCCAGCCACAGCAGGATAATTCCGCTTCCCAGTAAGGTCACCACTGCCGGGATAATCGGTGTCTCGTCACCGGTCTTTGGCAGGACGGCTAACGGTACCGGTTCGTCCAGGATGGTCTCGTCGGTAAGCGGTGGGGAAAGAGGCGTCTCATTGTCAGCGATGTCAATCCGTCTTCCGCCTCCGCCTCCGCTGCTTCCTCCGCCGTGGCTTCCGCCTCCGCCGCCATTGTCTCCATTTCCGCCTTCGGTCTTAACCTCTGTGACCATAAACTGCCAGTCGATCTTGGAAAGTACCCCTGCGTAGTGGTTGACCAGGCTGCTCTCTCCTTCTCCCGGAGTAAGGCTTGGATCTTCTTCCAGTACCAGATTCGGATCCAGAGTAAGCTCTACCCGGATATAACCGGTTTCCCCTGCATCGTAGTTTCCGATGTACACCGCACGCATTCCGTCGGCTCCGTCGGCGTTTCCTTCGTCTGTCAGGAAGGTGGAACCCATGGCAGTTCCCTCATAGAGCTTTGTCTCGTTCTCCATGTCCGGCGTCTTATACCACACGGTCATGGAAATCTTCTCGAGAAGTTCATCTTTGATGGCTTCCTGCTCTCTCGGGAGGGCCCTCATATAGAGGTTCCACTCTTTATTGCTGGCGTTTTCAATGTTTAACAGATCCTTGTACACACCGCCGGGAACCATGTCGGTAAAGCTCATGAACCAGTTGCCTTCCTCCACATTTCCGTTTCCGTCCCGGTAGGGCACATAGGTCATGGTTCCGTTGGTCTCGTCGAATTTCAGCGTCTTAACTTCCTCTGAGTGGTCGAAGACCGCCTCATCCGCCAGCTTTACCAGGTAATCCAGAGTCTGGCTGTCTGCATCCGTACCAGGATCTTCTTCTGCGTTTCCTGATCCGAAGATCTCCTCCACCGCTGCCTGGGTGGCCTGCACGGTGGTGGCGTTGATGGTCATCGTATAGCGGGCATTCTCATAGCCAGGAACCTCTCCCACCGTGTCGATGGTGATCTGTTTTACATTGCCCTTCTCATCCCTGGTGTAGACGGTGTCCTTTCCCGTCACACTTCTCGGGATGTCCGGGTTCATGGTCACGCTGTCCAGAAACTGCGGGGATTTCGCCCCTGCCTCGATGGTCCCCATGTAGTAGAGGGTGAAAGTTCCCTCCTCCCCCTGGGGCTCCTCGTTCATCAGCAGCCACTTTCCCTCCGCCTGGCCAAGGGTTTCTGCTTCCTCAAGGCCCCAGCGGTTTCCCGGCTCTCCGTCCGCATCGGCGGATGCCAGAAGAACTACATTTTCCCTGCTGAATTCAGGAACTGCTGCATATTCCCTGCCATTTCCGGTGTCAAACGTCAGAGGAAAGGATTCTCCTGCCAGTGGTTTTACTGGTACCTCCTCTGTTGCGTTTCCGTCACTGGCGAGCACAGTAGCCATTACATCCTCTGTCCGCACCCAGCTCTGACTGATTACAACCTTTGCCATGGCGTCCACTGTCCCGTCGTTGGCAACCCACACCGCTTTCTGTGTGGTGGTTCCCGGCTGCCAGTTGTCTGGAGATTCAAAGGTTTCGTCCAGAGAAGTATGATAGTCCCCGGTCATAAACTCATTTCCGGCTTTCAGTTCCTGAGTCCAGCTTGCCCATGTTGCGCCGATGGCAGCCACTGATGCGAGCGCTGCCAGGCCTAATACTGCATGTTTGCCTTTCCTCATATCGTTCTGTCTCCTGTCTTTTGCCCTTCCCCGGAAGCCGACAGGCGTCAGACGTCCGCCGGCTTCCGGGGAGGAGCGGGATTCATTCCTTTCCGGAATGATCAGCTATTTACTCATAATTGGCATTAATTGGCGTTGCTTGAAGTAGCCTCCAGGTATGCGTCGGCAATATCATCAGCATTTGCGGAAAGGAAACCATCCACATCTACGCCCTCATACTGGGAGAAGATCTCGCGGATTGCATCGCCTGTAGCCTGAACGGTGTTTACATGGATGTCCATGGTATACTGGGCGTCCTCATAGTTCACTTCCATCCATCCTTTTTCTTCCACCTGCTGCTCTCCGTTTTCGTCATAAAAATAATTCTTCTCTGATACCCATGATTCGATTTTGGAGTTTAATGTCACGGAATTCAGAAGTTCCGGTGTTTCCTCCCCAGCTGGAACGATGCCGTTGTAAACGAAGATCAGCTTGGAATAGTCATCGCTCACATCCACTAAAACCCACTTATCTTTCGCCTCGCTGTCCCCTAAACTGCTGACAGAGGCAGTGATTCCCATCTCCCTGGCTTCCTCCGCCACAGAGTCAATGGCTGTAATATCATGCATTGCTGTATTCTCGCCCCAGTTGATGACAGCTGCATTTTCGTATCCCCGAGTTATTGGAGAAGGATCCGGAGCTGCGAACCGAATCGGAAGGCTCTCCCCCTCCCGGTTCCACTCCTGCGTAATCTCTGCTACAAGGGCCATATCTACGTCGCCGCTGTTGGTAACCTTTACATTCTTTTCTGTGGTCACGCCAGGAAGCCACTCGCCCACTGCCGGAGGTGTAAACTGCTCCACAATATCAGAATCAAATTTTCCTGTCTCAAACTCATTGGTCGCTGTCAAATCCTGGCTCCAGTATGCCCAGGTTCCGCCAATCACTGCCACTGCTGCGATTCCCGCAAGGCCTAACGCCGCTTTCTTTTTCATCTCGATCTACCTCTCTTTTTTGCAATGTATCTGCCGGCCGGCTTATCAGCCGGTATTGATTCACTCTTGTGCAGATGGTTCTTTTTTCTTCTTTTCCTTATCCGGGAAAATCATGTCAAGAACAATATTTATAATGATGATTGCCGCCATCACGGCGATTGTTGTTATGTTTTTGCTGTAATTTACAAAATATCCTGCATAGGGTATGTTTATCTTCCATACCTTACCGAGTACATCGCTGTATTCAACGGGATTCGGATCCTCGGAAAGGTTCGCATCTCCTTTGGTTGTAAAGGTCTGGGAAAGCTCACTCTTTTCTGTTACCCGGTGAGTTACCATGCCATCCTCTCCTGCCCGGAAAGTGATAGCATCGCCGACATTAATATCTGCGAATTCCGCTTCTTTATAATAGATCACACTTCCAACATGAAAGGTAGGCTCCATACTGCCGCTGAGAACGACGACGGGATGGTATCCCGCCAGCATCGGAGCTGCGATCAGAAGATAGCAGGCGATGCAGGCGTATACCGCCCAGGACAGGATAGTAAATAGTCCTTTGATTAGCCGCATGAATTGTGTCCTCTTATCAAGCAGTCATTTTATTCTGCCTCAGCCCAGGCAACCAGATACTGAAGGCTGTCCTCTCCCCACTCTGCAATAACTGCATCTTCTGTCGGCTGAACCATCTCAACAGTAATTGTCAGCTCATATTCAGCATCTGCATATCCTGCAGCATTTTCATCAAGTGCAACCTCTTTCTTAACATGGAAGGAATCTCCCGCCTTCTTGGCAGCCTCCGCTGCAGCCAGCATGTCTGAGTCCTTCTCTCCACCAGGAGCTACTGTCCACTCAGTGTCTCCATTTGGCAGAGAATCTTTTCCCTCTGTCGTGCAGTACTGATACGTTGTCGTATACTTACCAAGGTCAACATTTTCAGCCAAGGTTACAGATTCAAGAAGAGCCTCGGTACTGGTTCCAGGGGCTAACTGGCCATTGTAATACCAGTATCCATCTCCTCCCTGAGTCCACATATTATTGTTAGCAAAGTTTTTACGCACTACTGTCTGATCACCTACAGTATCTCCATCTTCTGCATCCACCTGATCCACTACTAAAAATGCTTCTCCATCTGCACTGGTAATATTGGGAAGTGTCCCTGCCATTTCATTTCTGGACCAAGTTTCTGCCATCTTTACACGAACTAATAATGGCTGATCTCCTGTATTCTGAGCGATAACTTCCTTGTCTACAGTTGCACCTGGCTGCCAGTCACCGCCGTCGCTGGGGTTGAAGTGCTCGATTACGCTTCCGCCGTATTTTCCAGTATCAAATGGGTTCGTAATCTCTGCTGTCTGATTGAAATATGCCCATGTTCCTCCCACTGCTGCAAGCGCTACTAAGCCACCTAATGCCGTCACTTTTTTGTTCATTTTCATAGCTATTTCCTCCTAATAATTAATAGAAAATTATAAAATCAGTTCTACTGATTTTTTACTACATCTTCCTGGAATTCCCAGAGCCAGCCGCTTTCTTTTGCGTAGGATAGTACGTCCTCACCAAACAGATCGCTGACCGCTTCCTCTGTGGGCTGAACTGACTGTGCTGTAATAATCAGGTTATAATCTGCATCAGAGTATCCCGGAGCCTCAGCACTGACTACAATTTCTGTTTTCAGATGATAAGCCGTTTCTCCGTTTTCTTTCAAAAACTCCACAAGCTCTCTTTCTGACATCTGTTTTCCATCTGCATTTAAAGGAAACTCCTTCCAATCGCTTTCTGTAAGGTCATTTCCCGGTTTGGTAGAATATTTTTTAACAAACTGCATCTCTCCCAAATCAATATCCTTATCCAAGGTCACAGATTCCAGAAGCGCACTTGTAGTCGTCCCAGGCGTCAATGTCTTTTCATAATAGTAATATCCTTTATAGTAGGACCAATCATCTCCTGATCCCGTCTGTAAGTCCTTCCAGACGACGGAATCATCAATGTCATTCCCGGCCTCTCCGTCTGTATTATCTGACTGAAATACACTTTCAATCTTATTGTCTGCTTCTGGGTTATTCCCCAGCACTTCCGGTTCTTCTGAGGTATCGATTGAGAGGAACGGCTCATCCTCCCCCTTCCGCGTCCAAGTTTCCTGAAGTTTCACCCGCACCAGTGAATCGATCGATCCGGAATTTTTCACAGAATACTGTTTATTTACCGTTTCTCCCGGCTGCCATTTTTCTCCTTCTTCTGGATTAAAGATCTCCACAACCTCTGTGTCGAACTTTCCCACATTTAAAACATTTACTGCTTCCAGATTCTGATTGAAATATGCCAGGGAGCCGCCGACTGCAAACACTGCTGCGATACCTGCCAATGCAGCGATATGTTTCTTCCTCATTTTCTGTCTCCTCCTGTCCTGCTTCCCTGATGTTCAGGAAAGGTTTTCCAACGATTTTTCCGTGTTCTATGATTCTGGAAGCAGTTCTGCCCAGTCTAACAATCCGTCTGCATCTGTCTGAGTTAAATCCCAGTCTGCAACTTCGATGGCCAGCTCATCTGCCGGAACTGCCTCCGCATGAAAATCAACTATGAATTTGCAGCTGCTGTAATCTGCTGCATGAGCATCGTTGGAAACCTCTGGACTTAAGGTCAGATGATCCAGAAAATTTGAAGTCGTGTTCTGAACGCCCTCCTCCTTGCCGGGAAGAATGTGCTTATAATAGTAGTAATCCTCTATCTGCACCCAGTCGTCATCCCATCCATCCGGAAGATACAGAGTGACATAATCATCCTCCTCAGGTTGTAAACCCCCGAAAATATACGCCCCTCCCAAATCATCTTTTCTGTTCCCGTTCTGATCGATCCAATAGGTATCCATCTTAAGCCGGAGCACTAAATCTGTGCTTCCCTGGTTGACAAAATATGGCTCCTTCTCTACGGTTTCTCCCGGCAGAACCGTCTCTGCCGGGTTATAATTCTCAATCATGTCAATGGCGCTGTTGCTTGTATGAAACGGGTTGGCAATATCATTTCTGTCGGAAAAATACGCCCACGTCGCGCTGATTCCCACCGCCAGGACACCGCCGGCCAGGATGATACCTAATTGCTTATAACACTTCATAATTAGTTACCTCCTTCCTCTGTCCAGTCAATATAGGCGTTTAACCGATCTTCCTGCCATGTCTCGCTGTTCATCTCTTCTTGTTTGTCTGCCGTCTCATATGGAACAAAACCTTCCCCAAACAGCTCCTCAGCCGCATCCATACTTACCTTCAGCTCATCGCTGGCCTGTACGGCCTCTGTCTGAAAATACAGTTCGTAGCCGGCATTCTGATAATCTGTCAGGTTTTCATCGATTGTACCTGTTAATTTGGAGAAATCTACACTCTTTAAAACAGGTTCCGTTGTCCCTCCGGCAGGGAGAATCTTTGTATAGTAGTACCAGCCGTCGATATAAACCCAGTCTGACCCGCTCAGAAATCCCTCCGGACTATTCTGCTTGGTCACAACAGGAATCTGGCCCTCTTCATCATAATTGTTCAGAAGTTCCTCTGTCCCGCCGCCTGCATCCAGCTTCCAGCTTTCTGCATAGGAAACTCTCAAAAATATGTCCGCCGTGCCATTGTTGGTAAATTTCACCTCTTTGGGTTTGTCTCCACCTGTCAGATCCCCGTCTAAGTTTTCGTTCACGCTGACCTCAACAGTAGGAGTGGCAATCTCATTTCGCATATTCACCTGATGGCGAATGACAGCGGCCGTGCCTCCAATCCCTGCGGTGAGGGCTGCCAAGAGGGCGATTCCTGTCAGCTTCACCATGCTCTTTTTTGCTCTGCTTTTATACAAGTGGCTCACCCTCCTCTGTCTCAATTTCTACCTTCTTTTTAGCCGCCTCCGCTCTCGGAAGCTCACTGGCAGCCTGCTGCGCTGCTGAACCGTTGCTGAACGGATCCTCAGGATTTCCGGTTGTCGTATTCTTTACGTCCGCCGTACTGTGGAAATACCCCTTGTGTCCCAGAATATTCTCTACAGTCACTTCCAGTTTGTCTGCCGGATGAACGGTAAAGTACACAGCCTCCCCGTCCTGTGTCACAGAAACTTCCTCAGACTGCCCGTCTGCATTCTTCGTCACAGTAATCCCGCGCAGGCTGTATTCCATAGGAACAGCCTCTGAAATTCTGAATGTTCCTTCGCCCTCTGTCCTGATTTCCGGCGATCTCTCACCGTTTGCAAGGGCTACGGAGGAGTAGGGAACCCACTCTCCCTCTTCCGTCCGCTTTTCAATATAAATGATAAACTTCTGGTCTGGATCTGCTCCCTCTGCCGGATTTCCATCCTCATCTACAATTAATTTTGTAACTGTGAAACTGCCCTCCTCGGGAACCTGGAGAACCGGATGTCTGTATTCCAGATCCGGCTGCGGGTATCCGTCGTAGGAGTAGGAAAGCGTTGCCTCCTCGTTGGACGGGAAGCCAGGCTTTTCAGAGCTGTGACTTCCGGTATCTTCCTCTCCGGTTGTCTCCGTATCGGAGAGCTGCCCGTCATCGCCCAGCTCGTAGTAGCCTCCGTTTGCTGCAAACTGCTCTTCCGCATACTGGCTCGGCTTTACCTTAAACCGGATTCCGTAAGTCACACCATTTTCCAGCGCATAGCCGGGCTTAAACGTAACAGTTATCTCCTTCCCATTTATGCTTACGCTCTCTACTGCCTCCGCAAATTCCGTCTCATTCATTGGTTCGTCATTTCTTAAGATTTCAACCTCGCCTTCTGTGGAAACCATATCCGCATATTTGCTGAGGGTATCTCTGATTACCACGCTGCTGATTCCTGCCGGAGGAGTACTTGTACTGATAATCTCGTCCTTTATCTGAGTAAACGCATCTCTTATCAGCTGGGCAGACGTTCCTTTAAATGTCTCAGGAGCAGTCATTCCATTCCTTGAGGCCGTCAAACGTATACCCTCCATCAGGTCAGTTGACGCGTCAGATGAAACTCCTATTGTGTAGATGCTGGCTCCCGGGACAGGATTGTTACTAATAGCATAGTAAGACAGTACCTCGCTTTCGGTAGGCTCTCCGTCTGTCATGAAAATCAGATATTTCTTTACATTACTCTGATTCTGATGAGCCTGCGATCCTGTTTTCAGCATATCCAGCGCATCTGCCAGCGCCTGTGATGGCTCCGTATTATAGCTCGTGTTACTAATCTTTAGGTTGTTGAGCACCTGCTGTTCCTCTCTGCTCCAATCCAGAACACGAGTGCTGCTGCCGCTGAACTGATACCCGGCAATCTGTATATCATACTGCTGGGAACACAGATCCGGAATTATCTCATCCAGAGCGTCGTTCACTATATCCTTCCTGCTCTCCGTTTCATCCTCCCACCATTTAATCTCATCGCCGTCTATGTCATACTCCATACTGAGCGATTTATCGATCACAAATACAAGATCCACCGGATACGGCGTGGTTACTGTAGCCGGATTTCCCTCAATTCCCGTCACATCCAGCGTCAGAGAATAGGTACCGTCATCATTGGGTTCGATGCTCTTATTGTAATCATCCGGCAGTACCGGTTCTGGAATCTGGAGCACCGGATGCGGATATTCAAACCGCCCCGTCCCTCCGTCATAGGTATACTGAAGCGTCGCCCCTTTATTGGTCGGGAATCCGGGCTTTCCAGAGCTGGTCCAGGAACCTTCTGGTATAGATGGAGCGTCTGTCTTCTCATCACCCTTGTATTGATTTTCTTCCGATGGTTCTTCTCCGTCAGCTAAAATGTAGCCTCCATCTTCATTCCGGTAGTACCCGCCGTCCTCCTCGAATTTGTTATAGGCCTCTTCTGAAGGCTTCACATCAAAGGATATGCTGTAAGTCGCATCTTTCTCTAATTCATAATCTGATCTGAACTGAACGGTAACGGTTCTAGTCGCCTGATCATAGGTTGCCGTATAGTCGCTGGCTGACAGCTGGACGCCGTTGCTGCAGCTGACTGTTATACGGGCCGGATTTACCATGTCAGCGTATTCGCTGAGCGTATCTGTGATTACCACATTGGCAGCCCCCGGAACAGTCGTTCCTGCGCTTCCTGAAATCTCAGCTGCCATCTGAGAGAAAGCAGCGTTCAGAGAATCCGTGCTGTTTCCGACAAATTTCTGTGCCGTAACGCCCTCTACAGAATTGGCATTACTGACCATAGATTCCATAAACCCATGGGAATCACTGTTAGCTACCTGAATCGCATAAAAGGTAGTGCCTGGATCCAGAGCTTTAATTGCAGAGTAACAATTTTCTGCCTCTTCGTCGCTGAAACTATCACTATTTTTTCCTGGTTCGCCGTCTGTCAGGAAAATCAGGTATCTCTTCCCGTTTTCGCCAAGTTCAACATTTTCTAATGCGCTAATGGCTGAGCGCAGGGTTTGGGAGGGGTATGTACTTCCATCCGTTTCCCAGGATGTAAGCTTTAAATGGCTGAGCGCATTTGAAGTATCACTTTCCCAATATTTATTATCCTCATAGAAGTTATTCTTAAAGTTGACTTTTTCTCCGCTATCACTGAACTTATATCCGCCAAACTGAATATCGTAGTCTCCATCAGAAAGCTGATTAAAAAACAGCCCAAGTGCTGAATTCACTACTTCTCTTCTCGCACTGCTATTTCCGCTTCCAAAACTCTGATCCATACTTCCCGACTTATCGATCACAAACATGACTGCTGTCGGTGTCGGATCCTTCTGCCCGGTTGTTACAGAGCCTACATCAGACTTTACATCCAGCGTCAGAGTATAAGTACCGTTCCCATTATCCTTAATATATTTTTTATATTCAGGATTATTTGTGGCCGGAGCCGGAATAACAGGGTGCGGGAAGCCTACCCTTGTGGTTCCATCTTCACCGAAAGAGAAGTAGGCATCTGTATTGGTAGGCACTCCCCTCTGACCGGAGCTGATATTTTCATTTTTCCTGTAATCGGTATTTGGATCTCCCACTATCTTATCATCGGGAGTTATGACTATGCCTTCCTTCAGCTTGATATCAAAAGACAGCTCATAAACGACGCCTGACTGGAGTTTTCTGTCTTCCCCAAACACAAGTTCAATCTTGCCACTTTCCTTATCAAATATAATATTCTCGTAGTTTGTCCCTTCCTGAAGGACTTCTCCACCGACAAGTTCTCCCGAACTGTTTCTCGTAAACTTTTTGACCTGTACATTCGATGCACTTTCAGTGTCTCCCGCAAAAGTTACAAACCGACTCAGGGTATCGGAAATTGTTACATTCTCCATTTTCAGGTTATTCAGAATACTCTGGAACGCGGTCGTCAGCTCAGAACTCTCTGCCTCCACCTCGATCGTTGTGGCACTTTCCGTGGGAGCTATGTACTTATCATCCTGATCTTTCGTCCAGTCGATTCCCTCGGCAATCGCGTACAGGTACTGTTCTGGATCGTAATGGTCATAGTCGTCGCTCGTCAGCTCTGGAATGCCAAAGCCCACACAGTACGTGATCCCCTGCAGCGCCTCCATCTCCTCATGGAACCTGCCTGCAGCGAAAATAGTGCCGTCGCCTGTATCTGTGTCAATACTGCCGCCATCACCCTCGCGGTTATCATAGTTACCTATTATGGGCAACCATCCTGTCTCCAGTCCATTGAACTCATCTACATCTGAATAATAGTATGTCGGCTTTCCATCGCTGAGGAAAATCACAACCGGTATATTGCTGCTGTTTCCGCGTTCTTTAAGCACTTCCACGGCCTGATATAAACCGGCCTCATAGTTCGTACCGCCGTTTGCCTGAAGATCCCCTATCGCCTTTTTGATTGTCTGCTGACCGCTTCCATTCCGGCCATACTCTGTCCATCCCAGCTCTGTGGAGGCATCTGTCGAATATGTCACGATAGAGAAACGGCTGTTCGGAGACTGTTCAAACAATTCATCGATAAAACCTTCTTTTTGTGTATTCCAGTTTTCATAGTACCCCAGAGTATCTTTCAGCACTTTCAGTCTGCTGTCACTGCTGTCCTCTGAGATTTCGTCATCCATGCTGTTTGACAGGTCGATCACCAGAACAATATCCAGTCCCTGCTGATCGCCGCCGGTAATGCCCAGATGCAGACGGTAGGTTCCATCACCGTTTGCCTCTATCTGTTTGTAGTAGGTATCCTCAGAAGGAACCAGGTCGCTTAACGCCGCTGTCCCGGCCATCACCACCGCCGGTGTCTCCTCTGCAGCCGCTTTCATGCGGAGCAGGCGGGCGATCGGGTTGGCTTTCTTCTCTTTCTTCACCGTAGCGCTTACAGCCGGAAGCATGCTCATTCCAAGATAGGTCGTTCCGTCTTCATCCTCATAGGCCAGATCGGTCTCTTCTATGTAGTCCTCGTAGTCTTCGTCTTCGTCTTCCTCTTCTTCCTCCTCGGCCTCTTCCATCATCTCCTGCCACTCGTCGAAGCTGATGTCATCGCCGAATTCGTCGCTCTCAAACTCTGCGTTTGGATTCGGGCCCATAACAACAGGGACATCATAGCTGGATTTTGACAGCTTCGCTGTGTCAGAGCTTCCGCCCTTGTCGGAGCTTCCTTTATCAGAACTGCTGCCACTGTTTCCTGTATCGGAGCTTCCCTTGTCAGAAGAGCTGCTGCCGCTGTCTCCCTTATTGGAATCTCCCTTTCCGGAGTCTCCCTTGTCGGAGCTTCCTGTGTTTCCTGAACCTGTGTTTCCTTCACTTCCGGAGCCGCTGTTCTTGTCCCCTTCTGTTCCGGAGCCGCTGTTTCCTGTATCAGATCCATGGTCAGAACCGGAATTCTGGCCATCATCGGAATCATCTGGTTTCTGGCTTCCTGTATCGCCGGAGCCGTCCGGTTTTCCGCTGTCGGTATCACCGGAACCTGTGTCGGAACCGGAACCTGACTGGGAACCGTCTCCGTCCTCAGAGCCTTCCCCTGCATCCTGACCGCCGTTCTGGCCGTCATCGGAATCATCCGGCTTATCTGCATCTTCTGCGCCGTCAGAGCTGTCGGAGTTTCCTGCATCCTCGCTTCCCTGACCGGCTCCATCTGTGCTGTCCTCCGAGCCTCCATCTGTGCCTGACTCGGAACCCTGGCCGTCGCTAGAGCCGTCCGGCTTATCTGCGTCTTCTATTTCTTCCATATCCCCGGCGCTGTCGGAGCTTCCCGCACTGCCGCTTCCGCTTCCTGAACCGGAGCCGCCTGCGCTTCCTCCGTTCTCGCTTCCATCCTCTGCCGGCTGGGCAGCCGGGTTATTGGCTTCTGATTCTTCCTTGCTTTCCTCTTCCTCTGCCTTCTGCTCCTCCCTAAGTTCACTGTAGCTTGGAACCACAATGTCATCTGCCTGGAGGTTTTCAATATTTAATGTGAAGGTTACGCTTCCGTCATCTGCATTGATGTAGAGGAATACTAACTCCTCGTCTCCCGTAAGCGTCCAGCTTCTCTCTGCCGCATCAGAGTCCGTGGCATTGGAATCCGTCGCTTTAGCGGCTCCTGCCTCCTCCTCAAATGCTTTATAGTCTTTCTCATCTACCTGAACAAGAATATAACCATAGGCATTGGGATTGTCCCCCTGGATGCGTCCGCCGTTTCCGTTGTCCGCAAACAGCACAAAGCTTCTGCGGCCCTTAAACAGCTCCTCATATCCCTCATCCTTTCCCTGGTCATCCTTCTTCACCTGAATCTCAGAGTCAAAATCAAACTCATTTCCCTCCGAGATTGCCCGCGCTGCCTCTGTGGCCAAATCCTCTCCGCTGATTACTTCCTCCGGCATCAGGATTTCCATGGCATCGCTGTCTGTTGCCTTTGCGTCGCTGGGAGTTGCCGCCATAAGAGCGTTGCTGGCAGTGGCAATCTCAGCCGCGAATGCTGCCGAGTTCATGTTCGCCATACACATGCAGAACACAAGCAGCCATGCAACTGCCCGACGGAGGCTTCTCTTCAAAGGCCTGTTACTTTTTCCACGCGATTTTCCTCTTCTGGAATCCATTCTTACTCCCGCCTTTCCTTCCATTTTTTCAACTCAACCTCCTCTTTTTCTATATCAAGGGCACTGTCCATCATCTTTAACAGTTCCAGCATACTTTTAAAGCACCTGAACGCTTTTTGTCTGCCCATATTGCCTGCCCATGCCAGGCGGCATCGCGGCGATACTTGATGTTAATTACGAAAGCTGCCTCCACTTTTCTGTTGTCTGATGCTTTCTGTATCAATACCTGCTCCCCTTTTTTGTAAAAATATGTTTTGTTTATAAATTTTCTTAAAATTTTCTTAGGCTTTCTTATAGTGTATTAGAAGGGCAATCACAAAACCTATCACAAAAAATGATTTTTTTTGTTTTTCTTATTATTTTGAGGACATAGCTGAAACCGCAAAAGATTGTAAAAATTTGTTCTGAAGATGAAGGGAATTTTCCCCTCTGAGATAATGTCAGACGACTTGTTTTAATGCTTTGTTTGCCTCCCGGCTTTTTTTGGTTTTTCGCCTGCCGCAGGCTGCTTCGTCGGTAAATTCTGACCTGATGTGTTCCCGCCAGGCAGGGCTTTTTGATTATAGGAGATTCGTAAGAATTTCCTATAATCAAAAAACCGGCCCTTTCTCCAAAGGCCGGTATAGACATATATTTTTTGTTTTTCTGTCAGAAAAGAGCCTGGCGTTCTCCGCCCTTTTCTCTGTACGCCTCTTAAAACCTGATTTCCTGTCCGGTCTGGTAAGCGGATACGGAGAAATTCACCTCCGCCCTCTTTCCGCACAGAGTCTTAAAATAACGGCTGATTCTGTTTCCAATAGAATGGCTGCTCTCCACGCTTACGCCTGTAAGAAGAATCAGGTACTGATATGCGCTGTACCTGGCATAGACGTCGCCTCTTCTCAGCACATGTCCGATAGCCTTTTTCAAAAGCTCAGAACGGGCCTTCTGCTTTTCCTGGTTCTGAATAATTTTCCCCTCATAATCTACCAGTGTACACAGCATCAGGCACATGGGCTGTCCGCTTCTCTCACTCCTTCTGGCCATAAGTCTGTAGATATCTATGAAACTTGGATAAGAGCAGTAATAGGCATTCTCCCCATCTGTGCCGTTTCTCTCACATAGTTCGGCCCTGATATTGTCCAGGCCGTCGGGACAGCTCACAAACTGCTGGCTCATCTTCCGGTAGCATTCCAGCATCTTATCAGAAGGAGGCAGTCCCATCTCCTCGGAATATCTTCTGGCTGTCTGATCATAGAGGCGGAAAGCTTCCTTGTAATTGCCCATAAATATCATGCTCTCAATCTGCCCGGTCTGCCAGCCGTCAAACGGATACACCTGAGCGGCCTGTCGGTAGAGCCGGTACATTCCCGGATAATCCTTCTGAACCTTCAGATAATCCCCCAGCCAGGAAACCGCCTTCTCATACATTCTCTTAAAACGCAAGCTCTCCACAATCACCCAGTTTTCTGTGGAATTGGCGCTCAGAAGCTCTCCCTGATAGAGTTCCTCCGCCTGTCTGTAGCATTCATACGGATCCTCTCCCCGCTGCTCCATGCGTTCTCCTGCTTCTATAAGGTTCTCAAATTCTCTGGCATCCACCCACACCGGAATCTCCTGATCCCAGAAATAGACTCCGTCACGATTGATGACATACTGAGACTTGGGAAAACCTCCCAGCGGCAGGACATGGCGCAGGCGGTAAATGAGATTATTGAGGCTGTTGTTGAGACTGGACAGAGAATCCCTGTCATAGAGCATTCCCACCAGATCGTCTCTGCCGATCCCCTTCTCACCGGACAGCCACAGGATCTGAAGAAGCTGGGCGAGCTTAGAGGCGCTGTTTCTCCCCAGTGACAGAACCTCATCCCCATACTGAAGTGAAAAGCGTCCCAGCATATGAACTGTCAGTTTCTTCTTTCCCTCACCATTCACAGATCCGTCCCCCTTTCCGTCAAAACAGCAGCCAGCCGCTGTCCCTCCGTACTTTCTCCGCCGTATTTTTTATCATACAACAAAGTGGAAGGTTCGTCCAGATTGATTGTGAAATATCGGCCTGAATTACGCAGCAGTAATGAAATATTTTTCCTCCTCTTTCTGATCCGCCGCAGTGCGATCCCCGCGGAGCGTTTTCATATAACAGGGAACGAAGTTTCCTGTTATATGAAAAAACACCGTCAAATGCCTCCCTGTCCGACTTTCATCGTCAGCCCTCCTCATTTGACAGTGTTTTATTTATCCGGCCTCTACTCCAGATGCCTTCCGCCAATCTTCTCTGCCAGCTCTGCTATCAGCTTTTCCTCTCCAAAGCCTCCTGATTTTGAGATAATGCTGTAGGTTCTCCCATCTATATCCACCTGGGAGAGCACTGTTCCCGGCGCCATCTCGCACACAGGCACAATCTCGTCACAGCCGATGTGCCTCATAAATCCCATAAGCGTATCTCCGCCTGTCAGAAGCATGGTGCTTTTCACGCCTGCTCTGACCAGGTGCTCCACCACCCGGCCGAGCGTATCTGCGATCCGCACTCTCAGCTCATCCAGCGAAAGCCCATGGCTTCCGGCATACTCACAGGCAGCGCGGCAGCCAGGCAGATCATTGGTATCAAAGATGCAGCACTCCTCCTCCAGTGCCGTCTTCGTCCACTCCTCTAAAGCCCTGTTTCCTTCTTCCGATTCCAGATAGTCCTTTTCCAGTTTCTGCTCTGGCGTCAGACGGATCCTCTTCATTCCGGCCCTCTCTGCATAATCCAGCTGTCTGACTGTGATTGGATTGACGCTTCCGCAGGCTACCAGAAACTTTTTATCCAGGGAAATCCTCTCACGCCTCTTTCCAGAGAGTCCAAGAAGCTGCGGAAGAACTGCTGCAAAGCCGGCGCAGCCGGCAGTCAGCCCAAGCTCTCCCTTTTCCTTCAAAAAGGAGCCTATACTCATCAGCTCCTCATCTGTGGATGCATCGTAAACCATAACGCCGTTCTGCCTCTCCCAGCCGTCCATACTCTCCACAACCGTTACGGGAACCTCTCCCCTCATCATATCCGGTATGTAGGAGCAGGTCACAGGCTCAAACGGATCCTTTCCAAACACACTCTCATGGACCGGACTTCCGTCAATATAGTGGATACCGTTTCTGGTCACCCGGTTCATTCTGGGAAATGCCGGCAGAAAGTGGAGAGTGTGCTTCCCCGCAGCATCGAGAACTGCTTTTAATTCACTTCCGATATTTCCCCTGAGCGCTGAGTCTGTCTTTTTATATAGATACGGGATCCCGCTCTCACAGGCTCTTTTGGCGATGCCGTAGACCATGCGGTAGGCCTCCTCCCACTTCACATGCCTTGTCTCTGCTACCAGCACCAGAACCTGAACCTCTCTTCCAGTCCGGCTGAAATCATACTCAATATTTGTAACTACTCTCGTCTCTGCTCCACTCGCCGCAAACTGTACTCCTGTATCAAGTGCGCCAGTGAAATCATCTGCAATAACCAATAATTTCACCATAGTCAATATTCCTTTCTGTGCTCCCCTCGAGCATCAGTCGCTTTTTTATTTATTCTACCTGAGATGTCCTGCTCACACAACCTTTTGCCTCTGCCTTTTTGTTTAATTTTGAAACGATAATTCGTTATAATTTCAGAAACCTTCATATTTACAAAAAAGCGTTTCATATTGAAATCATTGAGGGCGCTGCACTCTTGAATGAACCGCCTCCATCAAAGGACAGGGCCTTCTCCAACCCCATTTTACCGGAACCGGTTTTTCTGCTCTTGACACCCCGGATTGCCGATGATAGTATTTTTTGTAA
Source organism: Clostridium sp. AM29-11AC (assembly GCF_003480545.1). NCBI lineage: Bacteria > Bacillati > Bacillota > Clostridia > Eubacteriales > Clostridiaceae > Clostridium > Clostridium sp. AM29-11AC. The sequence continues at coordinate 19,983 of NZ_QUJI01000003.1, read as the reverse complement.
CAGCCTGCCATCAGGCGTCTGCAGCATAAAAAGAAAGAGGAGGACTTGGGTATGTATATTGTATGTTTGGATATGGAGGGAGTTCTGGTTCCTGAAATCTGGATTGAATTTGCAAAGGCCAGCAATATCCCGGAACTTACGCGCACTACACAGGATGAGCCGGACTATAACCGTCTGATGCGGTGGAGACTTGACATTTTGAAGCAGCACGGGCTGGGCCTTGGGCAGATACAGGAGACCATCTCAACCATTGATCCGCTGCCGGGCGCAAAGGAATTTCTTGATGAGCTCCGCTCCTTTACCCAGGTAGTCGTCCTCAGCGATACCTTTGAGGAATTTGCCATGCCTTTGATGAAGAAGCTGGGCTACCCCACCCTTCTGTGCAACAGCCTGGAAGTGGCACCGGACGGCACGATCACGGATTTTAAGATGAGAGTGGAGCATTCCAAACTCACAACTGTGCGTGCACTTCAGTCCATCGGCTATAAAACCATTGCCAGCGGTGACAGCTACAATGATCTGGATATGATACGCGCAAGCCATGCCGGCTTCCTCTTCAGAAGCCCGGAAAGCATCCGCTCCTCCGTCCCGGAGATTCCGGCTTACGAGACCTTCGACGAGCTGCTGTCCGCTGTCAGGGAAGCTGTAAAGCAGAAAGACTAACCGTTTCAAAATTGGTTATGGTTTCTTTAGTTTTCCGTAAGATTGATTTAGAAGTTTTTTAGAGAATAGACAAAAATTGGACACATTTATCCTTTATTATAATTCCTGTAAACAACAAGAGGCCAATGAATCCGGAACATGCGCGCATTGTTTCATTGGGCTCGCCTAACAACAATTTCCTTTATATAGATTTTCTGGAACCCTTTTCCTTTCCCCCCTTTTACGTTTCAGAAAAAACGGGAGCACTGCATGATACGGCGCAATCGCCTGGCAGTGCTCCTCTTTTTGTTTTCTTTTTCTTTTTTTCCTGTTGTCTGCATTCTACCGGCAGTTTATTCCAGCAGTTTATTCCAAATGAACCTCTGCCATCCTGTTATCCACCGGCAGTCTCCCTACCAGCACAGAACCTCATGGCCATTTTCTGTCACAAGTACCATGATCTCCCACTGGGCAGACGGTTTCCCGTCCTCTGTATAGACGCCCCAGCCGTCATTGTCATCCACATAGACCTCGCTGCCGCCCATATTCACCATCGGTTCAATGGTGAAAACCATTCCCGGGGCCATCATCATTCCGGTTCCTCTGTCCCCGATATAGCCCACCCACGGCTCCTCATGGAATTCCAGTCCCACTCCATGTCCTCCAATCTCACGGACAACGCTGTAGCCGTTCTTTACCGCATGCTCATTGACCGCATGTGCCATATCTCCTAAAAATCCCCAGGGCTTTACCTCCTTAAGGCCAAGCTCCACACACTCCTTCACGACTTCCACCAGGCGTTTCTTCTCAGGGCTAACTTCACCGATGCAGAACATGCGGGAGGAGTCGGAATAATATCCATTATATATAGTAGAAACATCTACGTTGATGATGTCTCCGTCCTTCAAGACTACCTCCTCAGAAGGGATCCCGTGACATACCTGGTCGTCGATAGAAGTGCACACGCTTTTCGGAAAGCCCTCATATCCAAGGGGGGCAGGAATCCCTCCCATCCGCGTGGTTTCATCGTACACCCACTGATCAATCTCAGCTGTCGTGACACCCGCTCTGATATGCTGGGCCACATAGTCCAGCACCGCAATATTGATTTTGCAGCTCTCTCTTATCTTCTCGATCTGCTCCGGCGTCTTAATCATATCGTGGGACGGAATGAAATGTCCCTCCCTGGCTGCCGCCTCCAGCTTTTCATCAAATGCCTCATGGCAGTGCTTATACTTTTTCCCGCTGCCGCACCAGCAGGCGTCATTTCTTCCCAGTTTTTTCATTTTCTGCTCTTCCCTTCTTTATTCATCATTTTATTCATGTTCTTCATGCTCAATCCATTTTCGTAATCCCGGCAGATACACAGGACAGCTTCCGTTTTCATCGATTTTTGCCCGTAAATCCATCCCAACATCAGAAGTCTATCACATAGATCTGGAAAAATCAATTTTTCCAGGATCTTATCATATTTTTTACTTTATTTTTTACAGGAAACAGGTATAATGAACTCTAGGCTCAGCTGGCAGGAAAGCCTTACTGCTGCCCAAACCGCACAACGGGAGAAATCATTAATGAAAAAATGCAAGAATAAACTGTTTCGTTTTCTGGAGTCGCAGACCAGGGTCTCCAATACTGTCATTATGCTGGTTCTGCTGTTTACGGCCACGGCAGTTTCCTTTTTCTTTTTTGCGAAAATGGAAGCCCCGTCGTCCAGCATCAGCCTGTGCTATATTCTGGCTCTGTTCCTGACAGCCAGGTATACGTCCGGATATTTTTATGGGATCCTCTCAGCCCTGGTGGGAGTCGTGTGCGTGAACTTTCTGTTCACCTACCCGTACTTCGAGCTGAACTTTACGCTGAGCGGATACCCCATTACCTTCATCGCCATGTTCACCATATCCATTATCACAAGCGCCCTGACAACCAACATCAAGGAGCAGGCAAGGATTATCTCTGAAAGAGAAAAGATGCTTATGGAGGCGGAAAAGGAAAAGATGAGGGCAAACCTTCTGCGGGCGATCTCCCACGATATTCGGACACCGCTTACGAGCATCATCGGCTCCAGTACCGTTTATCTGGAAAACGAGACATCCCTCAGTGATTCCGACAAAAGAGCGCTTGTGAGCCATATTTTAGAAGATTCCAACTGGCTTTTGAATATGGTGGAAAACCTTCTTTCCGTCACCCGAATCAACAATGAAACGGCAAAGGTAAGCACCTCTATGGAGCCAGTGGAGGAGGTGCTCGGCGAATCCGTCAGCCGCCTTAAAAAGCGCCTTCCGGACGCGCAGGTGAAGGTGAGCGTCCCGGACGAGTTCCTGATGATACCCATGGATGCGATTCTCATTGAACAGGTATTAATCAATCTGATGGAAAACGCAATCGTGCACTCCAAAAGCACAAAGCCCATTGAATGCTTTGTAGAGGCAGGTGTCTCTTGCGTCACCTTCCATGTGCGGGACTACGGAATCGGAATCCCTCCGGAGAAGCTGAAAACCATTTTTGACGGCTCCTCCTCTACTACCAGCACGTCCACAGACGGACGAAAAGGAATGGGAATCGGGCTTTCCATCTGCAAGACCATTATCACCGCCCACGGCGGCACGCTGGCCGCTGTCAACCACGCTGACGGGGCGGAATTTTATTTTACACTTCCAAAGGGGGAACAAAACATTGGCACATAAAATTTCTATTTTATTAGTGGAGGACGAGCCAAATATCTGCGGATTCATCACCGCTGCCCTGGCTTCCCATGACTACAAAATTACTCTGGCCCATACAGGAAAGGATGCTCTCTCCATCATCACTTCCCTCTGCCCGGATCTGATTCTTCTCGATCTGGGACTGCCGGACATAGACGGCATGGAGATTATCCGCCAGGTGAGGACATGGGCAAGTATCCCGATTATTGTCATCTCCGCGCGCACACAGGAGCAGGAAAAGGTGACTGCTTTGGATCTGGGAGCTGACGATTACCTGACCAAACCCATCGGAACCTCTGAGCTTCTCGCCCGCATTCGTACAGCTATGCGCCACAGCAACAAACTGAACACAGATTCTCTGCTGTACAAACGGCCTTTCCAGGCAAAGGATCTGATTATCGACTTTGAGAAGCACCTGGTGACTCTGAACGGCAACGAGATCCATCTGACACAGAATGAGTTTAAAATCATCTCCCTCCTGGCCAAAAATTCCGGCCGCGTCATGACCTATGACTCAATTATCGAGAATATCTGGGGCCCCTACGCAGACGGGGACAACAGCATTCTGAGGGTAAATATGGCGCATATCAGAAGAAAGCTGGAAAAGAATCCGGCAGAACCGGAATATATCTTTACGGAGATAGGTATCGGGTATCGGATGATTGAAGATGAGATGAATTAAATATATAAGATGGGAAGAGGGAGAAGTTTTCCTCCAAAGGCTCTGGCCGGAAAACTTCTCCCTCTTTCCTCTTCCCCTCCCTACAGTCTGTTGGACTGGTAAATATAAAAAGAACAGTTTTCACCGTTAAATATCTGGACTCCCACATACAGAGGCTCATTATCCTGGGTATATGTGACGCTCTTAATAAAAAGCAGAGGAGAGCCCTTGCTTACTCCTAACAACTTTGCTTCCGAAGCAGTAGTCCTGCAAAGTCCAATCCATTTTTCTGACGCTGAAACGGTTACTTTTGCCTTTTCATGAAGAAATGAAAATAATGAATTATTATCAAATGTTTCATCTAATAAAAACGCATATTTTATTGGAAAATAATTTTTTTCGATTGCTACAGGCTGTCCGTCTGCATATCTTAAACGTGAAATGGAAATAACCTGGCTGTCTTTCTCTAGTCCTAACAGTTTCCTGGTTTTCTCATCCGGAGATACAAGACAGTTTTCCAGCATCTTCCCCCCAGGCTCCATGCCCATATAGCGGCACATCTCCGTAAAGCTCTGAAGGTTTTTCATATCCTTGGTGAATTTAGGCTTGGAAACAAAGGTTCCCTTTCCCTGTTTTTTCTCCACCAGCCCCTTCTCTACTAAGCCGCTGACAGCACTTCTTACTGTGATAATGCTGACTCCAAAGGATTTTGCCATCTCGCTTTCAGACTGGAGTCTTTCACCCGGCTGATAAACGCCGCATCGTATTTTTTCTTCTATCTGATTCATCAACTGTACGTATAATGGGGTCACTGTCTTTCCATTCAGCATAACTATCGTTCCTCTATCTCTTTTTCAATATAATGTTGCCAACAAAACATATTAATATGTCTCACCAATAACATTATATCTCAATCTTCTGTAAAAGGCAAAGAGATTTCCCCTATTCTCCCAGTATTTGAACGGTATAGTGCCTGATTTTAAGGCCATCAAACTCTACGAAATAAATATCCTGGGCGCTCCCTCCCGCCATCTTTCCATCTGCAACCGGAAGAACGCAGTGGTTTCCGCACAGCATGGATTTTAAATGGCCCGGAGCATTGCCGCTGCAGGTTCCGTAGCTGGGCAGCATATGGGTATGGACATAGGGAGCGTCGGAAGGAATCAGGCGTTCTAAGGTAAATTCTATATCCTTTTCCACGCAGGGAAGGCTTTCATTAATCATAATTCCTGTAGTGGTGTGAAGTGAAATGACGAAAACAACTCCATTTTTCACTCCGCTTTCCTCTACATCCTTTTTTACCTGCTCTGTAATCTTCACCATATGGAATTCTTCACTGCTGGCAATCTCATGAGTAAAGGACTTAATAAGCATAGTCTCTCACCTCCATTCCCAGGAAAACTTTTGCGTTTCCTCCCAAAATCCTGTCTAACACATCCTTTCGGATCGGCAGCTTCTCAAGCCCCTCCCTGCTTCTGACCTGTCTGAATCGTGGCAGGTTGGAGCCAAACATTACCTTATCCATCAAATTGTTCTGGAGCCATCCAGGCGCCATATTTTTCATAAAAATCTGATCGTAATAATTGGCCGGACTGTCCATAAATACAGTAGCTGTGTCTGTATACACGTTTGGATATTTAAGCAGCATCATGGACATCTCATCTATCCACGGCCACCCCAGATGGGCCAGGCAGAACCTGAGCGAAGGATATTCCACCGCAATATCCTCATACAGAATCGGCCTTCCGTACTTGGACGGTGAATCCGGTTCCCAGCTGAATCCACTGTGGAACATCACAGGCTTTTTATACTGCACGCACAGCTTTAACAATGGCTCCAGCCGCTTATCGTCAGGATACATCTGAAGATGGCTTAAATTCAGCTTCAGGCCTGAAAGCTTTAACTCTGAAAATGCCTGCTCCAGCTGCTCCTTGGCTCCGCAGTCCCTGGGATCCACGCTTGCAAATCCAATAAACCTATCCGGTTCCAAATTTACCAGCAGTTTTACCTCTTCATTGCTGATAATTGGCTGTCCCATCTCCGTCGAATAGTCTTCTGCCAGCAGCACCGCCTTGTCTACTCCCGCGTGATCCATCACAGCCATTACCTGGCTCATGGGAATGGAGGAGGATTTATAGAGGCCAAATTCCTGTTTCCTAAACTCCACTTTCTCTTTATCTTCACAAATCGGCCCGAACAGGATCGGGTGAACATGCATATCTATCACCATAATTATTCTCTTCCTTTCCTATGATAGGGTTCAAAAATGCTGACGATCTCAGCCGCTTTTCTGGCTCCCCGTTCCATACACGCTTCAATACTCTCTCCACGGATGATTCCGGCCATAAAACCGGATCCATAGGAATCCCCGGCTCCCACCGTATTCACCAGATGCTCGGAGGCCAGACATTCCTGACGGTAAAAGTTCGTTCCGTCATAGGCCAGGGAACCTTTTTCTCCAAAGGTTGCCAGAAGGATCTCTGCCCCTCTTTCACACCCCATTTTAAGCAGTTCCCTTACCTCCTCTGTTTCCTCTTCAAATGAGAAAATGCCATAGTGAATAGAGCTTAAAATCTTTGGTACATCCGGGTGCTGATACCGCTTGGAAAAATCAAAATATATCTTTGTTCCTCTCTTCTTAATCTCAGGAAGCAGATCAACCACATTCCAGGACAAATCCGTGTGGATATAATCCTGGCTGCATATGAAATCCATATCTTCCTTTGTGGCCCTGTAATCCGGCATGACGCCTCTGTCTGCAGAATGGTGAACCCTGTCCTTTCCATTTAACAGCATTTCTATCACAGCTGTCTTTCCTCCAGGAACCACCTGTACGTGAGAGGTATCCACCTGTCTGATTCTGCACTCCTCTAAAAGCTGCCTTCCATTTTCATCATCACCTACAGCTGTAACCACAGAGGGCTCTATTTCCTCCACCTGCTCCATCAGATTAAACAGCAGATCAATGCCGTTTCCAGTGGGATACTGAATTCCCAGATTTTTATAAATGTCAATACATGTAAATCCTACTGCTGCAAATTTCATACCATTTCCCTCTTTTCTCCTAAACTCCACTATTTAAGTCAGACAGCCGGTGGAGGCTTTCCTTATTATCCTCATAGAGCCTGCAGAATATCTCATAATACGGGCGGTACAGCTTCGTCCGCTTCTCATCAGGTGTATATATTTTCTTAATGTTTATAATACTCCTCAGCTCTTCAAATCCCTTAAAATGCCCGACTCCAATGGCTGCCATAAGGGCGTCTCCATAACATGCCCCGATGGTCTCTTCCCCGACTGCCGTCGGAATACCTGTAATATCCGCTGTCATCTGCATCCAGACAGGATTTTTCGTTCCTCCTCCGGCTGCTAAAATTCTGGTTGGTTCAATCCCCTTTTCCCTGAAAATTTCAATGTGCTGAAGAATGGAAAATACGATTCCCTCCAGGGCAGAACGGTATAAATGCTTTCTGGTGTGATTCAGGGTAAGGCCAAACACAATTCCCCTGGCAGCCGGATCGTTAATCGGCGTTCTCTCTCCTGCAAAATAGGGAAGTGTCACCAATCCCTCACTTCCTGGCTCGATTTCTTCGATTCCCTCCATCATCTGGGCGAAAGAACTTCCAGCCTCTGTCTCTTCTGCCTTCAAACAGTCTGAAAACAGAGTATCCCTGTACCAGTTCTGCAGGGTTCCCGCATTATTGGTGCCTGCCGCTATGCTGTACCTGCCTGGAATGACGAAGCTGTTTCCCCGAACACGCCCATCGGTTACCATACGATCTGTGCAGCAGTAAAAAAACAGGGAAGAACCAAACTGAACCATCAGATCTCCCGGTGACAGCACTCCTGTACTGATGGCCTCTGCCGCTGAATCTCCCGTTCCCACAATCACAGGAGTTCCCGGAGCAAGGCCGGTTTCTGCTGCCGCCGCTTCTGTCACGCAGCCGGCAATATCTGTTACTGCATGGCCCTCCGCCAGCTGTGAAGGACTGCAGATCGGATCGCACATCTCCTCCCGAATGGTTCCGTCCATCTGGTAGAAGGGGCGAAAGGACGCAATGCCTAAAAAACGATCTATGGTGTAATTACCTGTCAGCTTTGCAGTGACATAAGAGGAGCCTGTCAAAAATTTATAGGTTTTCTTATAGACTTCCGGTTCGTTTTTCTTTAACCAGAGAATCTTGGCCGCCACATCTCCGGAGCAGATTGGGCGTCCGAATAATTCCTGAACCCGCTCTTCCCCATAGTAGCTGGTCATCTCTTCCATTTCCTCTGTACATCTTGCATCGATTCCATACAGAATCGCCTTCCTGAGAGGCTTTCCCTCCTCATCCACGGGAAGGCAGTCTGCGCCCAGGGTGCTGGAGCCTACGGCTCCTATCTCTTCCGGAGAAATACCGCTTGTCTGAATCAGCTCCCTGGACAGCTTGCAGAAATCTCCCCACCAGATCTGTTCTGCATCCTGTTCAAAATAGCCGGGAGCCGGGTTTTCCATGGTATGGGGTACTGACGCCCGCGCCTTTACTCTTCCGTCCTCTCCCACAAGCACCCCTTTGCTGGAAAAGGTTCCTATATCAATCCCCAAAAAATACATCTTGTTCCCCCTCCCTGCTACAGGGTATTTCTGTACTCCTTTACTGCCTGCATGAATTCCTGTACTCTTTCTCTCTCTACAAAGTTTTCAAATTTTCCGTCCTTCTTAAATGCAGTTCCCACACAGGCTCCGTCGCTCTGTGCAAGCTTTTCTGCAATATTTTCTTTCGTACAGCCTGTGTTGCAGAAAACAGGAATATCCCCTGCCACGTTCTTCACGCGGGTTACCAGGCTGGAATCTGTCTCAGAACCTGCGCTGGCTCCTGACACGCATAAACCGTCCGGGAAACAGTGGAAAATCATGGATTTTGTAATTTTTTCCAGGCTTCTCTCTGCCATATAAACATCCGATTCCGGATTCACCTTAAACAGCAGCTTGAGATCGTGAAGGCCTAAGGCAGCCTTTCTTCTCAATGTCTCAGAAATATTAGTATCCGTAATTCCATTTTCTCCAATATAAGCTCCTGTAAAGGTGCTTCTCACAAAGTTTGCTCCTGTAGCTGCCGCTAAATCAATGGTTGCCAGCGGATTGGAGACAATATTTACGCCAAAGGGAACTTTGACATCCCTTGACAGCTCTCCCACGATTCGTCCCATGGCTGCCACTGTAACATGGGAGACCTTTTTTTCATAGGGCAGGCTGAACTCATTTGCAATCAGAATTCCGTCTACACCGCCTTCCTGAAGCGCATTCAACTCTTCTCTGGCCTTCTCGATGACAGCGTTCATAGAACCTCCAAATAATGGATCTCCCGGCAAAGCCCTCAGATGAAGCAGCGCAATAATCGGTTTCTCTACCTTAAACAGTTCTTTTGTCCACATAATTAATCCTCCATATACATTCTTAAATTCTGAACATTTTTCTTATCATAATAAAATGGATCCAGGTAGTAGGCAGGATCCGTCAGCTCCTGTGTAAAATACCCTTCATATCCATTCTTTACCATTACCTCTAAATCCTCTCTCAGATTCCTGGTTCCCTGTCCCCATATGTAATGGCCATAGGGGTTGCAGTCCTGAAAATGGGCATGGGCAATGTTTTCTGTTCCAAATACGTCAAACCAGTCCTGAATGCTCTCTCCGGCAACAGACATGGCCGTAAGGTCTACCATAACCTTGAAGTTCGGGTGATTGACTCCGTCAAACAGACGTTTCATCTGGGAAAGGCTGTATCCAATCCTGGACTCCTGAGGGCGCAGGGATTCCGCCACGATGGTAATATTGTTCTGTTCCGCCACCTCAGCCAGCATCTGGTGCATTTCGATGGCTCTTTTAAGTCCCTCCTCTTCCGGCTCATCCCAGTAACCCCAGCCTGAATTGGCTTCCATATACTTCGCACCCAGAGCGGCGGCTAATTTAATTCCATTGGAGAAAAATCCAAAGGTCTTTTTTCTAAGCTCCGGCTCCTTTACGCCAAACTGATAGCCGAATCTGCAGTTCTGCGGCGTAAATACTGGACAGTGCAGGTTTCGCGACTGAAGCTTCTTTAAAATCGGCTCCGGATCCTGGTACTCATTGGGATCCAGCCACATTCCCTGGTGCCCTCCTAACAGCTCCACATTTTTGATTCCCAGATCCACCATCCGATCCAGGAAGTAATCCAGGGAATACTGGAAATAATGCAGATTCAATACAGATAATCGTTCAAATGAAACCAGCTTCATACAAAATCCTCCATCTATTCAACAAACGCCTTCAATGCCTTCCAGTTCTTTTCGTCTGCCTCCCTGGGGTTATCCAGGTATCTCGGATCGTTCACAGAAAGGCTTAGATACCCTGTATAGCCATACTGTTCGATCCAGCCAAGCTGGTCTTCCAGAGGTCTGAGCCCGTCTCCCCAGGCAAGCCTGCCGCCAGGCCTTCCATCTGTAAAGCGGATATGGCACACCTTGTCTCCTAAAAGCTCAAACCAGTCCCTCATGGTCTCTCCTGCTATGCCTGCCGCCGTCAGGTCGAGACATGCCTGCACGTTTTTGCTGTCCACAGCGTCCAGCAGGCGCTTCAGCTCTGTCAACGTATTAAAAGCAGGAGAATCACCCGGACACAGGGTCTCCACTGCAAGCAGAATGCCATGTTCAGAAGCTGTCTTTCCTAAGCAGGCAAGCCGATCTACAGCCCGTTCAAAGATCCGTTCCCTTTCCTCATCCCTGAGACCGCCGCAGCAGTTTACCACCATAAGCTTCGCCTCCGCCTGCTCTGCCGCCTCAACAGCCTTTTCAAAATAACCCATGGAATGTCTCGCCGCCGTCTCATCCTGAGCGCACAGGTTGTAGTTGTACACCGTACACTCCGGGGAAAATGCAGCCAGCTTCATTCCATAGGAATCAAGCTTTTCTCTCAGCTTTCCTATGTCCTCAAATCCATAATCATCCAGCAGAAAATGAGGTCTGGCACACCAGAACTCGATTGACTGGACTCCCAGCTCCTGCTGGCTCTTCAGAAAATAGTCAAGGGTTCTGAACTTGTAATGCATCCCCATTCCTGCGATCCGCTCTCTCTTTACAGGCTTCATAGCTTTTCCTCCTTCTACGGTTTAAGGCCGGTTCTGTAAGAATATTTACAGACCGGCCTTTTTACACTGCTTTTAATATTTACTTTCATCCCAGACTGCATGGGGGTGTTTGTGCCACCATTTAAAAATGACAGGAACAATAATCAAAGCGGCCAGGTAAATCAGAATAGGAGCAACTGCTGCAATCCAGTTTCCCTGTACGCAGGCTACCGGTACAGCTGCCAAAGCAAAAATCTCAATAATCGACTCAATCGGCGTTACGATAGCTGCATCGTCCAGTGTACAGCTCTTGTTCTCCGGATCCACGATTCTGAGAAGCGCCATTCCAATGGCTGTTACGCCAGTAGAATATCCGTATACGTAAATTCCTCTCTCAAACCACTCCTGCTTTAACAGCCGCGGAGCAATTACTGTAAAGTGGAATACAACCCATGCGATACCGAACAGCATCAAAAGTCCAAATGGTACTGCATACTCAATAATAACCGGAATTTTAATGGAGGCTACTCCAAAAAATACCAAGAAATCAGTTGCGCAGCTTCCCATACGGGAGATAATCCGGTTGTCCACATACTTATCTGCCTTGATTCCCTTTAACAGGAAATGGAACACAATGGCTACCAGGAAGCCTACGGAGAAGCTTGGAACTCCCAGGCCGGTTGCCGCCTGAATTGCATTGGTGAGAAGGTATCCAATTCCTGTCGGAATCAAAATCAGCATTAAATGCCATGCCAGAGGATCGAGCGCCATAGGAGAAACCGTTTCCTCGCCAAGTACTGGCCTCTTTCCTTCCTGAATCAGTCCTGTTCTCATATCATCAGGAAGCTGACTGAAATCCTTAACAAACTTTGTATAGTTTTTCTTTGTTCCGATTTTGATCAAAATAATTCCGCCGAAAATTCCGGTTAAAATTCCAACTGTGGCTGAAGTCATACCCAGGTCTGTGGCGTCTGCCCAGCCCAGAGAATCAAGAGTTGCTCCAAGAGCTGCCGCTGTACCGTGTCCTCCCTGGAAACCTGCCGGAATCAGCATTCCGAATGCCGGGTTTAATTCCGGCTCAATCACTTTCAGAACCAGCATGGAGAAGATAATCGGCACTGCATACTGGAATGCCCATCCGATATTTCTGAAGCAGTAATAGCTTCCGATTCTGTCAAAGTTAGTCTTCCATCCGCCGCTGCTGAAGTTAAATCCTCTCAATCCGATGGATACGAACACTGCGATAATTAAAAGTCCTGCATAGGAACCAAACTGTGAAGAAAAATTGATGATTCCAAATCCGTTCTGGCCCATGGCAAGTCCAATGAAACCTGCTAACAGGCTGACAGGAACGAATAAGCTCTGCAGTATCTTAATCTTCTCTCTCAATAATTTTGCTGCAAATAAGAATATTCCTGCCCACATAAAATCTATCAGCATTGAGTAAGCATTAAATTCCATGTTGTCTCTCCCTCTTAATTTTTATTTTCCCTTTCCCAGAATATTTTCTTTTATATAATATTTTATAATATTATATTTAATTATATAATACTACTTATTTATGCAGTAAAACAGCAGCCTCTTTTCTCATCATCTCCAGTTCTTCTGCCGTCATATCACAGTAGGTGCTATTTTGTTCCGTCGTTCCGGCATCCTGTACGTAAATAAGCTTTGTATCCTTCTCTGTGATGGTATTAAACCAGGTTTCCTGTGGAACATTGTAAACCTTTCCTGGCTCCATTAAAGTCAGGCTAATCTGGAACTCGTTATTTTTCCTGGATGCTGTCAGCAGAACTGCCTTACCCTGTACAAGGATAAACTGCTCGTCTGTCTCGTGATGAACCTCTAAATACCTGATTTCCCCTATATCATTGTTAGGCTTCCAGTTTTTTATGCACACCACCCACTGTCCATTGTTGTATACGCACTCAATTCCTTCACCCTGGTATTCAAAAACCTCTGCTTTCAAATAAATCCCTCCAATCTCTTTTATGTACATACCTGTTGTTCTTGTTTTATCGGCCGATTGCTTATGTTATTATAATATATTATATATCATTATGCTGTCAATAGCTTTTTACGCTTTTTTTAGCTATTTTTTACAATTTCTTTTTCTTCCTGCCGAACAGTTATGACAAAACTGCTTATCTCAATCTCTGTTTTTACAAGAAAAAATCCTGTTTCGCATATTTTTCCTCCTGCGTAGGGCTGCAAAAGCGGCGTTTTTCCTATCCTCCTCACCACGATCTCCGCGGAGCATTTTTCTATAGCAGGAAAAAATTTCCCGTTAATGGAGCTAGAGGAATGATTAGCTCTCGTTCTCTCTTGCAAACTTCCATCTTTTTTCCGTGCCTCCCCATGGGTTCGGATATAAATTTCCTTTCCGTTCTTCCCAAAACAAAAGCCAAAGGACTGAAAATTTCGGATTGCAAATACACTGGCCGTCCGGCTTCCTTCAGATTCCGCCTCACGATAAACATCCTTGTCCTCGGGCTGCACTCTTCCCGCTTCCGGTCGGATTTAGAATTTGTGCCTTCAAAAAGCATGTAAAGCCAGGCGCACGATATAAAAAGGGCAGCAGAACTGCTTTTTAATATGCTTCCTCTATAAGAGACAGTGAAATGAAATCACTGTAAACGCAAGAACTTGTCCAAATGGTCAAGCAACACATCCGTCATTACTATACCAGAAGGGCATAGCGCAACTTAGGTGTACTGACGCCGCCGATGGAGAAATACGAGCTGTGCCTTACTGCATAAAAAACGGCCAGCAACACTAAGGCTGCTAGCCGTGAAAACTTTATATTTTTCACTGTCCTCTTGACGGGTAGCGGTTCATTTTTCAGCTCTGCCGCCTTTTTAATTTTCTATCTGGAGCAGTCTAGTACTCTACCTTCCACATATAACGTCTCTCATCCATAGAATGGCCTCTCACCTCTGCCATCTGAGCTACGTAGTATCTCTCAATCGGGATCATGACAACTGGGTTAAAGAACTCTGCTACTTCCGGCGCAATTCTGCCCTGGTTTAACTCCTTAAAGTCAATGATAATATAATTTTCTGCATACTGCTTCAGGAACTTCAGACATCTCTCGTCTAAGGCTCTCGTTCTTCCCTCGCTCATTAAGAGTACCATCGGAAGCTGTTTATCTGTAGTCTCGAACGGTCCGTGGAAATACTCTCCTGTATGCAGGCATACGGCATGCTTCCACTGCATTTCCATGAAATGGCAGCAGCACATAGAGTAAGCCACGCCATAGTTAGGGCCGGATGCCAGTACATAGAAGATCGGCTCATCCTTGTAAGTATCAGCCCACTTCCGAGCGGCTGGAAGAACCTTCTCTTTCCCCTCTGCAACGATCTGGTCAATCTCTGCATAAGCTGCCATAGCCTTGTCATAGTTTTCATAGTTCTCAAACTGTTTTAATAACTCAAATCCAATACGAAGAGCATTCGCCTGGTTAGAATCGCTGTATACCTGGTTGTCTCCATTGGAGTATGTTACAACATACTGGCCCACCTGTGCCATGCCTGTCTCCATAGAACCTGTCATGGCAATCGTCACTGCGCCTGCGGCATTGGCTGTCTTCACTGCTTCCACAGTCTCCGGTGTTGCCTTTAAGGAGCAGATCACTGCCACGCATCTGTTATCTAACTCCTTCGGTGTAGCGTATACGAACTCGTTGCTTGTGTAGGTAGTGGCGCCAAATGTCTTAGCCTCGCTCTGAAGCAGGTAAAGACCTGGGAAAATCGCAGCCTTAGAACCTCCGCAGGCAACAAAATACACATGCTTTAAACCGCCTGCCTGATCCATCTTTACTTTAATTTCACTTACAATCTCTTTTACCGTCTTTGTCATCTCTATATCCTCCTCTTAATAAATGTTTACTGAATCTTTTTTCCATGTCCAAACGCGCCCTGAACCATACAGGTTTTAGCCGCAAAGGCAGCGCCTGAGGCCATGGCCTCTTTAATAAACGTCTCTTTTGATTCCTTTGCCTTCTCAGGATGTTCTGCGGCTTTTTCCAGATTTTCTACATAAGAAAGTAAGAACGCCGCTGCAAAGGAATCCCCGGCCCCTAGTGTGTCTACCGCCTCTACCAACTGTGGTTTCTGCTCATAAATCCTGTTTCCGTCATATAAAATCGAACCGTAGCTTCCCCTTGTAGCAATTACCATCGGGCATCCTGCCTTATGAATAGTGCGGCAGATTTCTTCTGCCTCCTCTACTAGGATTGAACCGCAGGATAAAAAAGCATATCTAATATACGGAGCCACCCGAGCCACTTTTTCCGGATCTGTCCACTGTCCGGAAAAATCATAGGAAACTGATAAATCTGCTTCTGCTAACTTAGGTAGCTGACTGTCGAAATAGCTGTTATTGCTTGTATGAATATGGGAAAACTGCTTTATATATTCCATATCATCAAAATCCAGCACTACCGGGTGTTCTTTCGCAATTCCACCTTTGTTGCTTCCTAAAAATACCCTGTCTCCATCTACCAGAGTTACTCTGGCATATCCATTTTCACCATCGTATTGTCTGCAGCGCTCATGCTTCACTTCCAACTCATCCAGAGTAGACAGTATGTGCGCCGCCACTTCATCGCAGCCAAACGTTCCCATATATGAAGAATCCGCTCCCAGCATTTTTGCATATACAGCAAAATTTAAAGCCTGTCCCCCCGGAAACATCGTATTCAAATGAACATACTTGTCACACACATTGTCTCCAATACCGATTACCTTCATGACTTTACCCTCTTAATCACATATTGTTATATAATGTTATAATATAATATAAACTTATATTTCATTATTTGTCAAGAGTTTTTTACAAAAAAAGCCGGAGTTCTTGAAACCTCAAGAATTCCAGCCAATAAAAGCGCGAAACAGAATTCAAATCCATAGGTTGCCCGAGGCCCTGATAAAAGGAGGCTTGATTACACCTCATTCCCCATCGGTTTAACATCCTTTATTGACAGCCAGGGAAAGCCATAATATATCAAAGAATGGAAAGCCAATGTATGTTACCAGGACTTAGTTCCGATTGAAATATTCGTTGCAGCTCTCACGGGATTGTGTTATACAATCTTTCAGAAAAAAAATAGCCGCCAATACTACAATAGTGACGGCGGCCCATTAGGGTTGTAAATTTACTATTTAGAGGGTAGGGACATGTATTTCTGGCTCTCCCTTTTCTGTTTATATTAGAGTACCACGCATCCAAAACCTTTTCAAACAGAAAAACCGGCGGAAAATCATGCCCTGTGCAGGATTACAATATTTCCAGGGCTCTTTCCGTTTCTATCTCTATCCAAGCGCCACATCCAGCGCCATCATCACCGCAAATCCGACGGCAAATCCAATAGTCGCCGTATTGCTGTGCTCACCTTCACTGGCTTCCGGAATCAGCTCCTCCACCACCACATAGATCATGGCACCGGCTGCAAAGGCAAGAAGATACGGCAGAACTCCTGATATCTGAGAGGCCAGGAGAATAGCAAGAGCCGCTCCTGCCGGCTCCACGATACCGGAAAGCATTCCTGCCGTAAAGGCCTTAAGCCTGCCGGCCCCTGCACTTCTTAAAGGAAAGGATATAATAATTCCCTCGGGAAAATTCTGAATTGCTATTCCTATGGACAGAGCAAGCGCTCCCGCCATACTGATCTGCCCGCTTCCGGAGAGAACTCCCGCATAGGCCGCTCCGGCTGCAGCTCCCTCAGGAAAATTGTGGAGAGTCACTGCCAGCATGAGGAGAGTTGTTCTCTGAAGCCTGCTCTTTGGCCCCTCCGGCTGGGCATTTCCCAGATGCAGATGGGGGATCACCCTATCCATTGCCAGCAGAAAGGCAACTCCGGCTAAAAATCCAACGGCCGCCGGAGCGAAGGCAAATTTTCCCAGATGCGAAGACATATCCATTGCCGGGATCAGAAGGGACCACACAGATGCAGCCACCATCACCCCCGACGCAAACCCCAGAAGTGCCTTCTGCACAAAGGGTCCAATCTCCTTTTTCAGGAAAAATACTTCCGCCGCTCCCAGCGTTGTCCCGATAAACGGGATCATCAAGCCCAATAAAACATCCATATTTTACTCCTTTTTTTCCGCGCAGCTTCCAGGACCACAGGACGCTGTCCGTCCTGTTCCCGTCTCTTCATCTACTGGATAAACAGCTGAACCCAGTAATGTACACCATTTTCCACATAGCAGGCCGCTCCTGTCTTTGTATACCTTTCCTTCAGGAGATTCGCCCGGTGCCCTTCTGAGCTTAGCCAGTCCTCCATCGCCTCCTCGGAAGTGAACTGTCCTTGGGCAATATTTTCTCCCCATGCCATTGTGACAATACCTGCTTCATCGATAACCGTTTTCCAGCTTCTCCCGTCCGGCCTTGAATGTGCGAAATTTTTCCCGATTTCCACTGCGCGCGTGCGTGCGCATCCTGCCAGACCCTCGTCCCATTCCAGTGTTCCCACTCCTGCCTCTGTTCTGGCCTCATTTGTGAGCTTCAGCACCTCCTGCCCGCTCTCCTCATCAAAACGCCCTGATAGCTGCGCCTCTTTTCTTCTGTCTGTCTCACTGACAATTTTTCCGTTGCTGTCTGTCTGGTAATAGATTTCATTCTCCTCAAAGGAATCCATCCTCAGGCTCCCGTCTGAATTGAGATAGTACCGGTCGCCTGACACATAAATCAGCCCTGTAGCCATGTTTCCGTTCCCGGAAAAATAATACCAGTTTCCGCGGGTGTACTTCCATGCATTCCTGAGGAAGCTGCCGTTTTCATAATATTTCCAGCCGCCGTTTTCATAATGCCAGCCGTCTGAACCGCTCGTTTTCCCTGACTGAACCTGCTTTGTCTGGACAGTGCCATCCACAGTCCATGCTCCATTCTCATTTACCATATATCCGTCCGGTGTGACCGTGGATTCCAGCATATAGCCATTTGAGTCAAAATAGTAACCCTCTGCCGCCCCGTCAGAATTTCCGTCCACCCACTGCCAAATCCCGGCCGGCCATGAGCCGTCATCATTTCGATACCACCAGCCGGCTTCATTTTTCTGCCAGCTTCCCGCCATAGCCGGAAAAATTGTCCCTGCGCTGAATACCGCAGTCAGTAAAATCACCGCCGCCTTATGTTTCATCTGAACCTCCCGCCCTCCAAGCCTGTTTTGCCTGCGTGCAACGGCCGCAGGCACCGCCTTGCTTTTAAGCTGTTTTCTTCTGCATTTTCCTCTGTATTTTCCTGTCCTGCCGGAATACCTTCTGCGTCTGCAGATATATAGATTATTATAACGGCAGAAAATCCTATCCGCAATCGCCTTCTTTCTTACATATTTCTTTATATTCTTTTCTTTTAACCGGCGATCCGGTTCCAGTCCCTTAACTGGACTGATTATTTTTTACTTTTCTGGCTATTTTTAATCTGTCCGCATCCTGCTATACTTTTGTCATCATAATAATCGATCTGCATCGAATCCCCGCCGGCAAGCTTTCCTGCGGCGGATTCCCATGGCAGGAAAAATTCAGGAGGACAAGATCAATGAAACGAATCATCACATTACAGGATATTTCCTGCGTAGGACGCTGTTCCATCACCGTAGCCCTGCCCATTCTCTCTGCGATGGGTGTAGAGTGCGGTATTCTGCCCACAGCCGTGTTATCCACCCACACCATGTTTAAAACCTTCACCTGCAAGGATCTCTCGGATCAGATTGAGCCGATTTCCGAGGCCTGGGAGAGAGAGCAAATCACCTTTGACAGCATCTACACCGGCTATCTGGCCTCCGGCGATCAGTGCCATCAGATCTGTCAGTTCTTTGACCGCTTCGGCACGAAGGATAATCTGATTCTGGTCGATCCGGCCATGGCGGACAATGGAAAGCTGTATGCCGCCTTTGACGATACCTTCCCGGCAGAGATGGCCAAGGTCTGCGCCAAGGCGGATATCATTCTTCCCAATATCACAGAGGCCTGTCTGCTCACCGGAACACCCTACCGTACAGAATATGGGCCGGACTATATCCGCTCCCTGATGGAAAAGCTTTTGAAGCTGGGCTGCAAAACTGCCGCTCTCACCGGAGTCAGCTACCATCCGGAACAGCTGGGAGTGGCCTATCTGGACCGCAGCGGAAAGGAATTTTCCTATTTTACCCGCCGCTGTCCCCAGAGCTTCCATGGAACCGGGGATCTCTACTCTTCCACCGTACTGGGCGGACTGATGCGGGGATTAGATCTAGGCGACGCTCTGGCCCTGGCGGCAGATTTTGTGGTAATCTGCATTGAGGCCACCGCTGCCTCCGACTCCGCCAGATGGTACGGAGTGGAGTTTGAATCACAGATTCCAAAGCTGTGCCAGATGCTGGAGGAGCGGTTAAATAAAGCTTAATAGGGCTGCCTGTAAAACCTGTTCTGACGAGGCGGCTCCTGACGTGATTTTTGAAGTAATCTCTGAGGTGAGGAGCCGTCTCCCGTCTCACATGAAAAACCGCCGCTTATGAGGAGCTGTCTCTTATAAAAAGCCTGAAAAATCGATCAAAAGAGACCGGAAAACCTGTCCATATCAGGTCTCCGGCTGTAAAATAAAAAGAGCGCGAGACGGGATTCGAACCCGCGACCCTCGCCTTGGCAAGGCGATACTCCACCACTGAGCCACTCGCGCATATTTCAGATAATCGGGGTGACAGGATTCGAACCTGCGACCTCCTGGTCCCAAACCAGGCGCTCTAGCCAAGCTGAGCCACACCCCGTCTCACTGTCATCTATATCTGTTTATTCAGTTATCAGGTATTCATACATACCCTCAAAACCACACATTGAACTTCCGCTCTTCCTTCTTCTTCCTACCTTTCCATCCTTCCTACCCAACCTCTTGGTTAAGCCCTCGACCGATTA